>NZ_JBGLYM010000002.1:0-471467 GCF_047303955.1 Pseudomonas sp. Pseusp88
GAGCAGATGAGTTCATCTGCTCGACCCGGCTTGTTGCCTGTGACTATTGAGACTCAGAGCTGCACGGGAGGAAAATCCAGCGTGGTTTTAGCGACATTGTTCAGCAGGTTGGTGAACACCAACAGAGTCACCTGGGAGATGATTTCGATGATTACCGCGTCAGACAGACCGCCGGCCCTGGCGTTGGCCAGGACCTCATCACTGATCTGACCACGGCTCGCGGTCACTTCCCGGGCAAAGTCGGCATAGGCGTCGAGGTTGCCGGCCCGGGCACTCAGCAATTCGTCAGGAGAAAGCCCAACCTTACTGCCAACCAGCGAATGTACCGACAGGCAGTACTCACAACCGTTGGCCTGGGACACCGCCAAAGAAACGGTCTCGCGCTGCCTGGCGGTCAACGAGGTGGTTTCGTTGGCCTGATGAAACTGCAAGTAACTGCCCAGGGCGGCGGGCGAGTGAGCCAGCACCTTGAACACATTCGGCACCATGCCATAGGCCTTTTGCACGCCATCGAGCAGTGGGCGAGCCCCAGCGGGGGTTTGTTCAGCGGTCAATACTTGAATACGGGACATGATCATTACCTGTGAAATGGTTAAAGAGTAAGGGCGAAACCGACGGTACTCAGAGGCTGTCAGCCTGCTTTTCCTGTTCCACTTTTTTAGGTTGATCATTGCGCTCGTGGACATGGCGATGAGGGGTGCGGTCGATGTTCAGGCTCAGCAGTTCCGGGCGGCTGTAATGACCACGGGAATCCATCTGGCGTTTGCGCTTGTCGATTTCGAACAGGTCCAGGTCAGCAATGATTTCGCCCTCGCCTTCGGTCATCGAGCCGATGATTTCCCCTTGTGGATCGATGATTGCGGTGAAGCAACCACCAGAAATCGGACCGATGTCACAACCGGTGTCGGCCATGATCCGGGCTTGCTGTTCCGGGTACAGCCAGGCGGTGGAGTTGACCACGAAGCAGGCCGATTCCAGGGCGTGCATACGGATGCTTACTTCCATCTGGCGGGTGAACAGGTCACCGGCGAATGAACCAGGGTACATGGCGGCGTGAATCTGCTCGCCGTCTTCAATCAGGGCGTAGCGAGCCAGGGGGTTGTAGTGTTCCCAGCAGGCCAACTGACCAATACGGCCAACTGCGCTGTCCACGGCCTTGAGGCCAGAGCCGTCACCCATGCCCCAGATCATGCGTTCGTGATAGGTCGGTGAAATCTTGCGGCGAGCCTGGATCAGGGTGCCATCGGCATCAAACAGCAATTGGGTATTGTACAAAGTGCTGCCATCGCGTTCGTTGACGCCGATGGAAACCACCATATTGGCAGCCTTGGCTGCTTTTCCAATGGCATCGGTAGTGGCCGAAGGGACGACCACTGCCTGCTCAAGCAACTTGTAGTGTTCGGCGCCCATTTCGAACGGTGTCTGCACGAACGAGAAGTAGGGGTAGTACGGCACGATGGTCTCAGGAAAAACGGCGAACTCGACGCCTTTCTTGCCAAGCTCGGCAATCTTCTGCACCACTTTTTCCACAGTGCCTTCACGGCTGTAAAGGACGGGGGCGATTTGTACGGCGGCGGCTTTGACGATGGTCATGGGTAAATCCTCACTGGGGGTTGGTTAGTCAGTGAGGACAAGATTACGGACATAATTTAATGTCCGTATGTCGCTGTTGCCACCTTTTAGGTCATCTTCAAAAGACAGGGTTTTAGCTTACTGAAAGGCTTGGGGTGGTTGGCCGAAAGCCCTGATGAATGAACGACGCATGCGCTCGCGGTCGCCGAATCCGGTTTCGCTGGCAATAACATCAATCGAGTGACTACCCTCGGCCATCATCAGCCGCGCCGACTCAACCCGCAGGTTCTCTACGGCCTTGGCCGGGGATTTGCCGGTCTCGCTCTGGAACACCCGGCTGAACTGCCGTGGGCTGAGATTGGCCACATAAGCCAGCCGCTCCACAGACAAATCCGCCTTGAGATTCTGCCTCGCATAGGTCAGGGCCGTCTGCACCCGGTCGGTCTTGGGATCGAGATCACTCATCACCGAAAACTGCGACTGCCCGCCCGCGCGCCGGTGGTAGACCACCAGATGCCTGGATACCAGGCGAGTAATGTCACTGCCCAGATCATTGTCGACCAGGGCCAGCGCGAGGTCCAGGCAGGCACTCATGCCAGCAGCGGTCCAGATGGGTCCATCGTTGATGAAGATACGGTCCTCATCCACCCGAATATCCGGATAGGCCTGCTTGAGTTCCGGAGCGTGCTGCCAGTGTGTAGTGACCCGACGACCATTGAGCAGGCCTGCCTCGGCCAACGTCGCCGACCCGGTACAGATCGAACACAGGCGCCGAGTACCGGCACTGGCCTCAAGCAGATACTGGATCAGCCCCGCAGAAGCGGGCCTGACGATATTGTCGCCCAGCACCACCAGCGTATCGAAGCGGCGCTGATCGAAGGCTTCGGTTTCGACCCCGAAGCCCGCCGACGTCTGCACCACTCCACCGAGCTCCGACAGGAGCGTGATGCTGTAGACCTGCCGCTTCGCCATGATGTTGGCCACTTCGAAGGTCGCAGACATCGACAAACCAAGGACTTGAAAGCCGGGATAAAGAATCATGCCGATGTTTTGCATCACATTTTCGCCCTATGACCGTAAAGGTGGCCTATTTGACCTCGGCATCATTGTATTTCACCTGTAATCTTAAATCCCTTTAATCCCGCACGAGTGTTCGATCATGAGTAGCCAGGCTCCTTTAGTCCGTGACAACACCCACCGTTTCCTGGTCCTGCTGTGCGTATCCGTCCCTTCCTTCATGATCAACCTCGATTCCAATATAGTCGCCGTTTCCCTGTCCTCCATCGCCCATTCATTGAACGCCAGCTTTGCCGACATCGAATGGGTCATCAGTGCTTATACACTCTGTTTCGCCTCTTTCCTGCTACCGGCCGGTGCCCTGGCCGATCGCTATGGGCGTAAGCGCATGCTGATCTTCGGCCTGATCGTATTCACGGTCGCCTCATTGATCTGTGGTGCGGCGCTCAATGCCACCGTGCTCAACCTGGCGCGAGCACTGCAAGGCATAGGCGCGGCGTTTCAGCTCAGCGCTGCCCTGGCGAGTCTGTCCCACGCCTTCCGTGGCCCAGAGCGAGCCCGGGCTTTCGCCTTCTGGGGCACAGTGATCGGTATTGCCGTGGCCCTTGGGCCTGTCGCAGGGGGATTTATCACCGAGTATTTTGGCTGGGAGTGGGCGTTCTATATCAATATCCCCATAGGCGTGGTCATGGTGCTGATGGTCGCTCGCAGCCTGCCGGAGTCCCGTGACCCCGCCGCCGTCAGTGTCGATATCGCCGGCTCCGTGACCTTCAGTGCCAGCCTGTTCCTGCTGACCCTGGCTTTGATCAGTGGTAACCATGAAGGCTGGAGCAGCGCGCTCGTCAGGTCGGAGCTGCTCGGGGCGGCGCTGCTGTTTGCACTGTTTATCGTCGCCGAGAAGCTACAGAAAAGACCCATGGTGGACTTCAGCTTCTTTGGCCAACCCACCTACCTGGGCGCTACTGCGTCGGGGCTGGCATTTGCGGTCTGCCTGCTGACCATGCTGAGCTACCTGCCGATGTTCTTTCAAAGCGGATTGGGTTACCCCCCGCAACAGGCAGGCCTGCTGATGCTGCCCATCGCAATACCGCTGTTTGTCGTACCGCGCCTGGTCGCCGCACACCTGACCCATCGTTTGAGCGGCCGCACGCTGTTGACCATCGGCTTGTCACTCATTTCTGCGGGTCTGGCCTGGGTCGGCCTGGAGATACCGCAACTGCACTATCTGGCGTTGCTTCCGGGCCTGCTGCTAATGGGCATTGGCGCCGGGCTGCTCAATGGCGAAACGGCCAAGGTCAGTATGTCGGCGATTCCGCCGGAGCGCGCGGGCATGGCATCGGGCATTTCCGGCACCCTGCGCTTCAGCGGGATCGTCATCGGCTTTGCGGTGTTCGGCGCCATCCTGTTTGCCCGTATCGGCGACCGAGTCACTGCGGGTTTGCCAACAGCGTCCGAGGTGGACGCGCCGACCCTGATACACGCAATCGGCACGGGCAACCTGTCCGGCTTCAACGCCCCTGCCCTGCATGAGCTGGCATTGAACAGCTTCGGCGCGGGCTATCAGTCGGTGATGTATGTGGCAGCGACTTTCGCCCTGGTGGCTGCGGTGCTGGCCTGGACGCTGATCAGCAGTGCCGATACCGCCGCCGCAGACCACCGCGTGCGGGCGTCCTGATTCAGGCCCGATTGGCGCGTTGAATCGTCTGCGGTGGCTGGCCGTATGCGCGGATGAACGCCCGGCGCATGCGCTCCCGGTCACCGAAACCGGTGATCATCGCCACACTGTCGATCAAATGGCCGCCGCTCTCCATCATCAGCCGGGCGGACTCAACGCGCAGGTTCTCGATGGCCTTGGCCGGTGATTGCCCGGTCTCGGCCTGGAATACACGGCTGAACTGTCGTGGGCTCAGATGAGCAACCTCGGCCAGATCGTTCACTGATAAATCAGCCTTGAGATTCTCCTTGGCGTAAGCCAGCGCCGCGTGAATCCGGTCAGTTCTGGGTTGCAACGCCTGCATCACCGAAAACTGCGACTGTCCGCCAGCGCGCCGGTGATAAACCACCAGTTGCCGGGACACCTGCCGGGCCACTTCACTGCCCAGATCCTGCTCCAACAACGCCAGGGCCAGGTCGACACAGGCACTCATTCCGGCCGAGGTCCAGAGCTTGCCATCATTGATGAAAATACGGTCCTCCTCGACCCTGATGCGCGGGTAGCAGCGCTGAAAATCCCTGGCATGACACCAGTGCGTCGTAGCGCGCCGATCCTCGAGCAAACCGGCTTCGGCCAGGGCGAATGCACCGGTACAGATCGAACCGATGCGACGACTCGCAGGGGCGCAATCACGCAGGTAAGCGATCAATTGCAACGAGATAGAGCTCGCGCTGTTATCGCCCAAGACAATCAGGGTGTCGAAAGCACGAGACAGTAAAGGCTGGGTATCGACGGCGAAACCCGCCGAGGTCCTGACCAGCCCCCCACCGTCCGACAGCAGGCTGACCTTGTAGATCTCGCGCCCCTCGACGGCGTTGGCCAGCTCAAATGCCGCGCACATGGAAAGTCCCAACACTTGAAAGTCGGGATAAACAATAAGTCCTATTTCTTGCATGACGCAGGTTCACTATCAGAAGGATTGTCGCTGGCACTGGTCGACGCCGCGATCCGGCGTCACCAGCAGGAGGGATCAATGCGCCGCAGGGGTAATCAGCAACGACAGGGGCGACAGCGGCCCTACCGGAATGAACTCGAAGCTGATCAAGCCGGCCCGATCCAGAGGCATCCTGGCGAAGATTGCCTTCGCTTCGTCGACATTGGTCATATTCAGTACGAACACCACACCCAGTTTGTCGTTGCGCACATTCCATTGCTCGATCTTGCCGTCCAGGTGAAGCTGCACGGTCTCCTTGACCTCTTGAGGCAGAACCGCACTGATGGCCTCCTGGGTCGTACCGGGGGTGATACTGCCGATGGCGATGATCCTGGTGGTCGGCACCTGAGGCAAAGGCGCAGCGGCAACAGCATTGGAAAGGGCAACTGTCATACCGACGGTTGCCATCAATGAAAGTAGTAACGACTTGCCTTTGCTTATTGAACTGAAACTTTCAAGGTTATATTTCATGACTTTTCTCAGGGCGTGATAAACCGTGCCACCGATTAATACCGGGGCGTTATAGAGGATGTTTTAATTCAGAAGTGTTGGCTTTTACGCCCGCTTATGGCCGCAACAATGCCGATGGCACCACGGTTTCGACCTTGCCTGTAGCCACGTCGTAGACCATACCCGTGACCAGAAAACCGCCCGGCAACTGGGGATTGGCCTTGAGTGCGGCGACATCAATCGCCACGGCGGCATAAGGGTCGGCGATGGCCAGTTTGTCCAGCTCGGCGGGCTCTACCCCGAGGTTCTTGGCCAACAATTCCGGCGCATGGGCCAGGCATGGGGTAATGCCACAGTCTGTGTGATGCAGCACAATCAGGTTCCAGCCCGGCCCCACATCCTTGCCCTCGGCCACCGCCACCGAGCGAACGATGGCCATATTCTGCAAGGTCGCCGGATTGATACGACCACCTACGTTACGAATGACCGCAGCTTCACCCGGTTTGAGGCCAAAGATATTCGCCGGATCTACCCGGGGGTCCACACAGCCGATAATCACCGTTTTCATCGACGGCATGATTTTCAGTGCGGGATCAAAGTCGCTGCTGGCAAACGTTTCATTGCGTTGTACAAGATCGTCGATGACGTTCATGAAAGCTCTCTCGTTGGAAACAGGAAGTTTGTTTATTGCGGTGAAGCAATCCACACAACTTTATGTTGTTGCGGATGGCCTTATGGTGAGGCGGGCAGCCGATGTCGGCAATGTCATTCATGCCACCTTTTAGGACGTATGGATGGCAGGCGACGCAGGATTTGTAGAACCGGCTTTAGCCGGGAAGAGGATATTGCAGGCGATAAAAATGTACCGATCCTGCTTAGGCCTTCCCGGCTAAAGCCAGTCCCACCAGTTGGCAGCGCGGGATCTCCTGTGGGGCTTAACGCTCAATCTTCTGCAATTCAATCTGCTCCTGCAGCCAGTCAAAAAACGCCTCGATTTCCGGTGTTTTTTCTTTGCCCGGCGTGCACAGGAAGTAGTAGCCACTATTGGTATCGACCTCTTCACTCCACAGCTTCTGCAACTTGCCCGTTTCGAACTCGTCGGCAATATGCGAGGTGCGCGCCATGGCCACGCCCAGGCCACGCATGGCTGCCAGTACGGCCATGGCGGTATAGGGCACGCTCAAGGTGCGGTTCAGCGGCGTCAGAGGTACGTTGGTCCGGTTCAGCCAGTTTTCCCAGGACGGCGTATCCACCACTTCACCGTTCAGGCGATTGCGCACGCGGAAAATCAGCGGATAGCGCATGATGTCCGCCGCGCAGGTTGGCGGACCGTAAGTCTCCACCAACGAAGGGCTGCACACCGGAAAAATCTGCTCAGCCATCACGAACACTGAATGCAGCCCCGGCCAGGCGCTGCCCTTGGGCGCGATCCGGATTGCCACTTGCGTGGCCGGATTATCGAAGCGGGAAAACTCTACGGTAGAAATCTTTATATCGATATGGGGCCAGCGCGCATAAAACCCGGCCAGGCGCGGCAATAGCCAGGTCGTGGCAAAAGAGTCATGAACAAAGACTTCCAGTACGGTCTTTTGCCGATCATTGTTTTCGAACTTCTCGACAATCGTACTCATGCCCTGAAAGAAACTTCGCACCACCGGCAATAAAGCCGCGCCGTTCTCGCTAAGTTCCATAGCGCCGGCTCTTCGGTCGAACAGCGTCACGCCAAGGGACTCTTCCAACTGCCTGATTTGATGGCTGATCGCGCTCTGGGTGACATGCAACTCAGTGGCCGCCTGGGAGAAATTCAGCAGTCTGGCGCACGCTTCGAAGCCTTTCAGCGAAGCCACCGAAGGAAGTTTCTTTAATGCCATGGATACCGCCCGCAAAAACCGTCATGGGGTATGAATTCGTTTCACTACCCGGACTTTCGAGGCTCATTCTAGAATGAAGCCATTGCAGCCTTCACTCTCTTTCCACTTAAACAGGGCCGGGCGCGAAATATCGCGTTGGGCAAAGGCGCGGGCCACATTCATGAATTCTGCGGCGACTCCGGCAGCAACCCCATCAACACAGAGCAGACCGGCGAAAAGAACACTGGTCGCCGCCTGCCTGGCCCATGCCACCCATGACGGGCTGAGCGACCTGGTCTACGTGTTCCTTCCGGTATGGCAGGAGCGATTTCTGCTAAGTTTCACTCTGCTGAGCCTGCTGCGCAGCGCCTATTCCCTGACCCTGGCGTCATTGCAGATTCCTGCTTCGTCCCTGGCCATGAAACTGCCCCGCCCGGAATACCTGCTGATTGTCGCGACCGTGCTCACCGGCATTGGCTGGTTTGTCGGCGGCCTCACCGACAGCGTGCTGCTACTGGGCCTGGCTTTGGTGGTGTCCGGCATCGGTGCCAGTACACAACACCCCATCGCCTCGGCCATGGTCTCCCGGGCCTACGGTCGCAACGCGAAAAAGCCCCTGGGCGTGTACAACTTTGCCGGTGACCTGGGCAAATCCCTGCTTCCGGCAGGCGCCGCCTTTCTGCTGACCTACACCACCTACAGCCATACCGTCAGCCTCTACGCCGGTATCGCGGTGCTGTCGGCGCTGTTGATCGCTCTGTTGCTGCGCGCCCCCGCCGCTGCCGTAGTGGTGACGCCACTGTCGGCGCCCAAGGCCGCCGCGAGCGAAGCGCAAGTCCATCACCCCGGCGATCCGGTCGCCTTCTATGCCCTGCTGGCCACCGGCATACTGGACAGCGCCGTGCGCATGGGTTTCCTGACCTTCCTGCCGTTTATCCTCAAGGCCAACGGCGCATCCCTGGCCCAGACCGGCATCGCCCTGACCCTGGTCTTTATCGGCGGCGCGGTGGGCAAGTTTGTCTGCGGCTGGCTGTCGGAATCCCTGGGCATCATCAAGACCGTCTTCGTCACCGAACTGGCCACCGCCCTGCTGATCGCCATCGTCCTGTTCGCCCCATTGGGCGCTGGCATGCTGGTGCTGCCGCTGCTCGGCGCCGTACTCAACGGCACCTCATCAGTACTGTATGGCGCCGTCGCCGACGTGGTCGACTCACGCAAACTGGAACGCGCCTTCGCCATCTTCTACACCGGCACCATCGGCTCGGGGGCACTGGCGCCAGTGCTCTACGGCTATGGCGGCGACCAGTTAGGCGTCACCACCATAACCCTGATCATCGCCCTGACGGCCGTGGTGACGCTGGTACCGGTGACGGTGTTCAATGGCAGGCAGGTCAGGGAACAGCACTAACACTTGTAGGAGCCGGCTTGCTGGCGATGGCGTCGGGCTCAGTCCCTACAACCATTGCGAGCGTTTCGCACTCGATCGCCACCAAGGCGGCTTCCACGCAGTATCGGGTGCACCCGCCTCTTCGCGGGCAAGCCTCTCTCCAACGATCCCAAGCCACATCCACTCGGCGGCAAGCCGCCCTCACCTCTTGCCCCTCAACTAAGCTTTACCCAGAGCCAACAAAAATGACTCTCCCGGAGGGTCAGGTGAACACTCGTTACTTGCTTGTCGTACTGCTGCCACTGTTGAGCGCCCCGCTCCATGCCGCCGATACCGTCATTCTGCTGACACCCAATCCGCTTGGCTGGTGGCTGATCATCTTTGGTGTGGCGTTTCTGCTTGCCGAGGCGACGCTGCCCAATTACGGCGTGATCGGGCTGGGCGGGATTGTGCTGTTTGTCATGGGCGCGATCATTTTGAACAACGTCGATGTACCGCTGCCATTGATCGTCGGGCTGGGCTTGCTCAGTGCACTGCTGCTGATCGTGCTGTTGATCCGCGCTGTTAAAACCCGGCCGCGTCATAAAGTCAGTGGCGACGCGGGTTTGCTGGGCAGTGTGGCGCCGATTGCCCGGTTAGAGGCCGATGATGCCTGTAATGGCTGGGTCATGCTGCAGGGCGAGCCGTGGCGCGTATCGAGCGCAACGCCCTTGCAACCCGGACAACGAGTCCGGGTGATGGCGCGCAAAGGATTGTTATTGCGAGTCACCGCGGCTGATGCGGCACTGAATGGAGAATGATCATGGGCCTGCAATTGGGTGTGGTCGCACTGCTGTTGCTGATGATTGTGCTGGCGGCATCGACGTTCCGCATTTTGCGCGAGTACGAGCGTGCCGTGGTGTTCCAGCTCGGACGCTTCTGGCAGGTCAAGGGCCCCGGCCTGATCCTGCTCATTCCGGCCGTACAACAGATGGTCCGGGTCGATCTGCGCACCGTGGTGCTGGATGTTCCGGCCCAGGATGTGATCACTCGGGACAACGTGTCGGTCAAGGTCAACGCCGTGCTGTATTTCCGCGTGATGGATGCGCAGAAGGCGATCATTCAGGTGGAAGACTTTCTCATGGCTACCAGCCAGCTGGCGCAAACCACCTTGCGTGCGGTGTTGGGCAAGCACGAACTCGATGAGTTATTGGCTGAGCGGGAGCGTTTGAATTTCGATATCCAACAGGTGCTCGATGCGCAGACTGACTCGTGGGGCATCAAGGTAGCGAATGTCGAGATCAAGCATGTCGACCTCAATGAATCGATGATCCGCGCCATCGCCAAACAGGCCGAAGCCGAGCGCGAACGCCGGGCCAAGGTGATTCATGCCGAGGGTGAATTGCAGGCCTCGGAAAAACTCATGCAAGCCGCCGAAATGCTTGGCCGCCAGCCGGGGGCCATGCAGTTGCGTTATATGCAGACCCTGAGCGCGATTGCCGGGGACAAGAGTTCGACCATTGTTTTTCCGTTGCCGATCGAGCTGCTCAGGGGCATGGCGGAGCTGGCTTCGGGTGATGGGTCGTCCCGCTAAATCTGGATTGAAATAACATTTGTAGGAGCTGCCGAAGGCTGCGAAATCGGTGTATCAGATAAATCCATTAGCAGCCTTCGGCAGCTCCTACAGGTTATGTATTTAACACGCGATAGCGCAGGCCTCAGACCTACAAAAAGGAGTCGCGATATGACGCCAAAAAACACCATCTGCCTATGGTTCGACGGCACCGCTCTGGAAGCCGCGAAATTCTATGCCGACACATTCCCCGACAGCGCCGTGGGCACGATTTTCCAGGCACCAGGTGACTACCCCTCCGGCAAACAGGGCGATGTATTGACGGTGCAATTCACCGTGATGGGCATCCCCTGCCTGGGCCTCAATGGCGGCCCGGCGTTCAAGCACAGCGAGGCGTTTTCGTTTCAGGTGGCCACTGACGACCAGGCCGAAACCGACCGTTTATGGGATGCAATTGTCAGCAATGGCGGCCAGGAAAGCGCCTGTGGCTGGTGCAAGGACAAATGGGGGCTGTCGTGGCAGATTACGCCCCGGGTGTTAAGCGAAGCGATCGCCAACCCTGATCAGGCAGCGGCCAAGCGCGCGTTCGACGCAATGATGACCATGACCAGAATCGACATCGCGGCTATCGAGGCCGCCGTGGCAGGCTGATCACCCGCTCGAAAACGCTTTAGCGCCGCCCTTCCACTGCCATGCGCACGGCAAGGCCCGTGAGGACCGTGCCCATCAACCAGCGTTGCACCACCTGCCAGGTCGGGCGGCTGACGAAGAACGCGGCGATGGAACCGGCCATGACGGCAATCAGTGCGTTCACGCTCACGCTGATGATGATCTGGGTAAAACCCAGCATCAGGGATTGCGTCAGCACGCTGCCGTGGCCGACCGGGTCGATGAACTGGGGCAACAGCGATAAGTACATGACCGCGATTTTCGGGTTCAACAGGTTCGTGACAAAGCCCATCATGAACAGCTTGCGCGGGCTGTCCCTGGGCAGGTCGCGCACCTGGAACGGCGAACGCCCGCCAGGCTTGACCGCCTGCCAGGCCAGGTACAGCAAGTACAGCGCGCCGCCGAGGCGAAGGACGTCATAGGCATAAGGAACCGCCAACAGAAGAGCGGTGATCCCCAGGGCGGCACAGAACATATAGACGACGAAGCCCAACGCCACGCCCCCCAGGGAAATCAGCCCCGCCATTGGGCCCTGACAGATCGAGCGCGAAATGAGGTAGATCATGTTCGGGCCGGGAGTCAGCACCATGCCGAGGGAAATCAGGCCATAGGCAAGCAGATTGGACAGGTCAGGCATGGGGCGGCTCCTGATACAGGGGAGGTTCTGGATAGGCCGGGCCATGGTAGGAAGGTCAAAGAACGGGCGCCAGATACAGATTGGCCGGGAAAACGGCATACAGAGAGGGCGCCCGCATAAGGCGTCTGAACTCACTCTTTTTTTCGCAAGATCCCGCACATTGGCGCAGCAACCACAATCTCACTGTGGGACAGCCTTTAGGCGGGAAAGCGACGTGGCATGCAGAAGAATTTTATCGCTCTTGCCTGCATCTTCCCGGCTAAAGCCCACTCCACAAAAAACGTCAGTTCAGTAAGTTATATTGTGGTTGATATAAGCGAATTTGTTTGTGTTGTGCCTGATCCAACGCGGCGCATGTGTTTGCACGCTGGCTCCTACCGCAACGTGCCTGCCTCTAGTAGTCAACGCTGCAACACCAGAATCCGCGACAACAACTCATCCCGATCCACATAACATCCCTGCAGGTGTCGGGCGCCGCTGGCCGGGTCAAACGCGTCACGGGCGTGGAGTACGCGGCGGTTGTCGAAGCACCACATCTGACCCGCTTCCAGCCGTCTGGTAAAGCGAAAACGCGGATCGCGGGTCAGCTCGATAAAGCGTCGATAGGCGCTGTAGTACGGCAACATTTGCTCGGGCGGCAAATCGTAGGGGCCGCGCAGGAAGTTGGCCATGCGCACCTCGGCCAAGGCGCCGCTGGCATCCAGGGCAATGATCGGGGCTAGAAAACGGTAATCGCTCGTGCGGCCCTTGTTGCGAAACTCCACCGGCGTCTGGCAGAGGATGCGATACAGCTCGGGCTCCTCGCGATTCAGGTAGTCGGCCACAGCAAAACCATCGACAAAGGTGCTGTCGCCGCCCAAGGCATCGTTGACCAGGCAATGAAGGAATTGCAGGCCTGGCTGCAGCTCCCGGGTCGGCAGGTCGGTATGCAACGGCAGATTGAAGGCCGTATAGGCGTTGCTGTCGGCCTCTACCTTGGATTGCACATCGAACAGCACGCCGAAATTGGTCTCGCGAATAAACGAGATGCGCCGGGCGATGGCCGTCAGGGTGCCCTGCGCCACCGGCATGCCGGTAACCTGGGTCAGGCCGGTATCGCGCACGGCAATCAGCCAGGCCAGCAGATGGGCGTCGTCGGCCATGATATCGGCGTACGGGAAGACCTGAAGGGGCAGATCAGCGCGCCAGAGCTGCTTCTTCGGCCTGACATTGTTGCGCTCATTGCGCGACGCCTCGTCATAGGCATGGGCCCGCAGCCAGCCCGGATCGAACTGGCTGGCGTGGCCGTCCTGCCAGACCAGGGCCAGGGTACCTTGCGCGGTCAGCCCGGCGGACTCCACGCGCAAGTCAGCCGGCACATCGGCGATCTGGAACACCTGTTCACGGGTCACGGCATACACGCACGCCGGACACGGACAGTTGTCCCGCAGCCAGGGTTCGTGAAACGGGCTGATCCGGCCATCTCCCCATTTAACCTCGACATAGCCAGCCATGGCCCGCACGGCGACGATGGGGCTGACCACGGGGAAGGTGCGGAAGTCAGCGATCATATTCATGGGCGATTTCCTCAAGCAAAGCCGGTGATGAGACGTCGGCGTCCTTCGACGCCAGGATGATGTGCAACGAACGGGCTGCGCCGAGTACGACCAGCAGCATCCCGACGATTTCCAATGTGCCTGGCCACTGGCCAAGAAAGGCATAGCCCAGCACCGTGGCGAAGAGTGATTCAAGGGCGACGAACTGGCCGCTAAGGACCATGGGCAGACGTCGGGTTGCGGCATTCCAGGCCCCCGCCCCCAGCACCGAGGACGAGAAGGCAATGATCAAGGCCCAGGCGTAGAACAGCAGTACCGGCGCACTCAACAGATCAGTCTCCCGGACCAGGGCTTTGCCGGCCCCCACCACCAGCGGCAGGAGTACAACAGCACCGATGCCCGCGCCGATCATCATCAGGCAGGTCCAGGCCTGCGTCGTAGCAGGCTCCAGGTTCGCCACGGCCTTTTGATTGAACACACTGAACGACAACCATGAGCCAACCGCGCCAAAGGCAAAGGCCAGTCCCAGCAATGGATGGCCAGGGGACGGCCCTGCCGCCCACGCGCGCATATTCAACAGCGCCAGGCCCGCAACGATCAGGGCCATGGGGATGGCGATGGATTTCCAGCGCAGCCTGCGGCTCTGCAAGTTGCCGATCACCGTCTGCAACAGCGGCACCAGACCAACAAATGCGGCAATCAGCGCCGGGCCACTGCAGATCACGCTGCCGGCAATGCAGATGCTATAGAGCAGGTAGCCATTGACCCCAAGTGCCATGCCACTCAGGCGCAGGCCCAGGCTCATGCCGCGCAGTTGCCTGCGATAAAACAGCAACAAGATGATGCCCATTGCGCCGGCGATGACGTAGCGCGCCAGCATCATGTCTTCGATGCTGTAAGGCCCGGTGACGTAGGGTGCGATGAAGTTGAACGCCCAGAAAAAGGTCGCGACGATGGCGAACAGTGTCCCTTGAATGATCTGCCGGTGCACAAACGCCATACAGCCTCCGAGGGAAAATTATCGCGCTCCCTTTCAGCTGATGTTGCGGCAGGCGCTTGTGTGCTACAAATGATCTT
Source organism: Pseudomonas sp. Pseusp88 (assembly GCF_047303955.1). Lineage (NCBI taxonomy): Bacteria > Pseudomonadati > Pseudomonadota > Gammaproteobacteria > Pseudomonadales > Pseudomonadaceae > Pseudomonas > Pseudomonas sp. Pseusp88. The sequence goes on from NZ_JBGLYM010000002.1 coordinate 14,395, forward strand.
TCGGCCCGAATCCATTACCTGAGCGTATGAATAAACTCGGAAAGTCACTGCCACCCCTGGCTTGCCTGCTGCCCTTCGAAGCCGCCGCGAGGCTGGGCAGTTTTTCCCGGGCGGCCGAAGAACTGCATATCACTCAGGCGGCGATCAGCCGACAGATTCGCGCGCTGGAAGAAGATCTCGGCACCTCGCTGTTCGAACGGCGCAACCGCGGGGTATTCCTGACCGAGGCCGGGCGCCGGTTTGCCTACTCTCTGGGTAATGCATTGGGCGAAATCGCCGAGCAGGCCAACCACATTCGCGGCGTCGCGGGGGCCAACGAAGTGGTGCTGGTCTGTCAGATGTGCGAGGCCTTTCACTGGCTGATGCCGCGCCTGTCGGACTTTCACCAGCGCTACCCGGAGATCGAGCTGCGGGTCGCCACCCTGACCCGGCCGTTACCCGACTACGGCAGTTATTTCGATATCGCCATGCAAAGCAGCAATCGCGAAACCGGCCAGCATCCACTGCTGTTCTCGGCCTCGGATGAAGTCTTCCCCGTGTGCAGCCCGCGCTATCTGGAAAAAATGGGCGTCAGTTCGATCAGCCTCGATCAACTGGACAGGCACACCTTCCTGCACCACCAGACCTTGCCGCCCTATCAAATGGAATGGGATAGCTGGCTGGCCGAGCATCAGCACACACTGCCAGGCAAAGCGCGGATACTGACCTTCGACACCTACTCGCTGATGCTACAGGCCGCCGTGGCCGGACACGGCCTGGCCATGGGCTGGCGCCACACTTCCCAGGGCATGCTCGACAGTGGCGAGCTGGTGGCGCCGTTTGCCGAGACGGTGTACTTGCCCGACGCCCTGTCCCTCTACGGCCGCAGCGGGCCAATCAAACGCCGGGAAGCGGCTTTGCTGGAGGGCTGGCTGCGGGAGATGCTAGAGGTCGCGCAACCAACACGGAACCTGTAGGAGCGAGGCTTGCCCGCGAAGAGCCCGGAACGTCCGTTTTCTGAGAATATAAATCGCATTCGCGGGCAAGCCCGGCTCCAACAAGGGTCACTGTCCTCCGTCCCCCCCATCAAGCCGCGTTCAAAACCACCGACCGCCGCCCATACACCAACAACCCACTGATAAAGATCAGCCCGATCCCCAATAGCGACGACAGCACCGGGTAGCCGTTGAACAACAGCACCCCATAGATAGTCGCAAAGATGATCTGCAGATAGCCCAAAGGCGCCAGCACAGTCGACGACGCGTAGCAATAGGACTTGGCCAGCAGAAAATGCGCCGCCAGGCCAAGGCTGCCCAGCACCCCCAGCAGAATCCATTGCCGGGTATCCGGGGTCGCCCAATAGAACGGCACCACCACGCTCATGATCAGGGTGCAGAAAATACCCACGTAGAAACTGCACACCGAGGGGCTGTCGGTTTCCCCGGCCAATTGGGTGAGAAGCTGATAGACCGCGAAGAAGAACGCCGACGCCAGGGGAAACAGCATCCACAGCGAGAAGGCATCACTGGCCGGGTTAATGATGATCAGCACGCCGGTGAAACCGACTATCACCGACAGCCATTGATAGCGGCTGGCCTTGATCCCGAACAACAGCGGCGAGAGGATAGTGACGAACGCCGGCGCCAGAAACACCAGGGCGGTGGATTCGGCGATCGGCACATGGGTCAGGCCGAACATGAAGGTCAGGCTGTCTCCCAGCAGACAGAAAGCCCGGAGCAGGTGCAGCCATGGGCGTTTGGTATGAAAAACCCTGGGGCCCTTGCTGCTGATGATCATCCCCGTCACCAGCAGCGTATGGATGCAATAGCGCACCCAGGCGACGAAGATGACCGGAAGGGAAAAAATCAGGATTTTGGAAATGCTGTCGTGGCTGGCAAATACCAGCCCAACGCAGGCCATCAACCACATACCAATGACATGGGCCTGGGGCCGAAACAGGCTCATAGATCCGCGCCCTTATAAACTGCTCTGAAACTGCTCAATCCCCTTGTCACTGCAAAATCCCCTATAAACACTCAGACTGCATCGCCCGTGGCGGTGTCGCGAACAAGGAGTACAGATTGTGAGCGATGGTGTAAAGATCGATTCACGGATCATTCCATTCCCCAGGTCGATCAGTGAAGCAGCTCAATAGGCATTGCGGCAGTTGACAGGCGACGGCGGCGTGCTCCACAACGCCGTTTATCCCACGCCAGCCTTTGATGATCATGAGGGTTGGCGCCGGAAAAGACAGATTGTTTTCAGTTATCCTGAGTTGCCTCACGAAAGCCATGTGCGAAGACATGAGAATCGGACATGTATTGGATCGGGTCGATCACCTTGAAGAATTTACTGCGATGAGCCCCTCACCCGCGCCTGAGGTGCAAAAGGTCGAGGGGCGTATCACCTTTGTCGGCAGCAAACCCATGCTGGACGGGATACACGGGCTGAGCGCAATGCGCCTGGTAACGTTCAGCTACAGCGTCGAGGGCCAGCACTTCCACAAAATTCTCGATAGCAGGAACTCTGCCCACCTGCGCCAAATCGCCAACGACTATAGCGTTGGCGACAGGCTGGAAGTCTGGTGCCTCAAATCAGATCCGAATGTCTGTGGTATTGGCGAGATCCCGGTGCACAAGTCATCCGCTTGGGATTGGGTATGTGGCCTGGCTGAATGTCTGCAGATTTTGTCCTGAGGTTGCTGAATCAGCGATTTTTATCGGTTCTTCAATCCCGCCTTACATCAACGCCAGCGCATCCTCACCCGCCGCAATACGCGGCGGTGCAGCGGGATCGGTCGCCGCGCGCCACACCGCTTCACTGACATCAATCGAGCGGGTGATTTCGGTCGGCTTGGTCAGTTCGGCAAACACCCCTTTGGCCAGCTCGGCGTATGCGTCAGGAATAAAGATACGGGCCTGGGCGTTACTGCCGAAGCTGGTCTGCGGCGCGCGCCCCGGCAGCACCACGCTGACCCGTACGTTGAATTGCGCCAGCTCCAGCGCCAGGCATTCGCTGAAGGCGTTGACCGCCGCCTTGCTCGCGGTATAGACGGCCAGCAATGTCAGTGGTTTAAGGGTCACGCTGGAGGTGACATTGATGATGTGCCCCGCCTGGCGCTGGCGAAACTGCGGCAGCACGGCCTGGGTCATGGCAATGGTGCCCAGGGTATTGGTCTCGAAGATTTCCCGGGCGTCGTCCAGAGGGATGCCTTCGACAGCACCCAACATGCCGATCCCGGCGTTGTTGACCAGTACATCGATGGGCCCGGCGGCCGCCACGGCGTCGCGAATGCTTTGTGCGTCGGTCACGTCCAGCGCCAGTACGCGCAGGTGCTCGGAGCGTGGAAAGAGATCTTCGCGCGGCGTGCGCATGGTAGCGATGACCTTCCAGTTGCGCTCGAGGAAGTAACGCGCCAGGTCAAAGCCAAAGCCCGATGAGCAGCCAGTGATCAGTACGGTTTTCATCTGCAATTCCTTCATGTCATTTGCGGTTGGCAAACGATAGAACTCGGATGCAGGACTTACTACAATCGAAAGTCCTTATCTCATTCGCCAGAGTCCTGCGATGAAAAACACAGCCGCTATCGATCCCCTGGCGGAAGTCGTCACCCTGCTCCAGCCGCGCACGCCCTACTCCAAGGTGGTCAGGGGCGCCGGGCGCTGGCGAGTGCGCCGGGCGGAACCGGGTTTACCGTTTTACTGCGTGGTGCTTGAAGGCTCATCGCGCCTGACCGTCGATGGCCATGCAGAACTGCACCTGCAAACCGGCGACTTTGTGCTTATTCCCTCCTCCTTTGGCTTCACCATGACCAGTGCCGAGCCGCCCGCTGAGGATGTACAGAGCGTGCCAGTTGCGCAGTTGCACGGCGAATTCCGTCTGGGTGAGCAAAGCGGCCCCACCGATGTGCTGACTTTGGTCGGCCACTGCGTGTTCGGTTCGCCGGACGCGGCTCTGCTGGTCTCGCTGCTACCGCAACTTATCCATGTTCGCGGCCAACAACGTCTTGCGACCCTGGTGCAACTGGTGAGCGATGAGTCACGGGCCCAGCGCCCGGCCCGGGAGATGATTCTCGAACGCCTGCTCGAAGTGCTGCTGATCGAGGCCCTGCGCTCCAGCTCCGGCCCGACCACCTCTCCCGGCCTGCTGCGCGGCCTGGCCGACGAGCGCCTGGCACAGGCCATTCGCTGCTTGCACGAAAGCCCGACCCGGGCCTGGACCGTGGCGCAACTGGCCGGCGAAGCTGCCCTTTCCCGCTCGGCCTTCTTCGAACGCTTCAACCGCGCCGTGGGCATGGCGCCCATGGCCTACCTGCTGGCCTGGCGCATGGCCCTGGCGAAGAATCTGCTACGTCGCCGGGACAGCGGCCTGGCAGAGATCGCCGAACGCGTGGGCTACAGCTCGGCAAGTGCCTTCAGCGTGGCGTTTACCCGGCATGTCGGGCTGTCGCCGACGCGGTATATTCAGGGTGAGTTGGAGTCGCTTTGAATAGATTGGATGGCCACCCATTCGCTCCAACGGACTTCGTGTGTATGAAAAAAGGATATGCGCCCATGATGGACCTACTGCTCGAACCAGTTTTTCGCGCCATCTGCTTCCCCATCGGTTGGCCTCTCATAAAGTTGATTACCTGGGGACGGTATCCAACCAAAGGCGCCTGGTTTGCCCAGCGTACGGAATCGGATTGGACTGCCGGGGCGGGCCTCGCCGTTCTGGCCGTGATCATGATGGCAGTCTTGAAGCAGTTTGTTTTTCCATAGGAAATTGTGCTGAGGCATTGGTACAACACCATCCCACAACAAGCACTGCGCTGACGTGGGACCGGCTTTAGCCGGGAAGGCGTGGCAATGGTCGATAAACCTCTAGTGTCCTGTCTTCCCGGCTAAAGCCGGTCCCACCGTTATTGCGCAGTGGCCCCATCCCACACCCGCAACACCTGTCCGATCGCCGCTTCGATCTGCTCGCAATCCACCCCATCCCGGGCCAGGGTCGAGATGCCCGTCAGGAAGCTGTCGAACACCGTGGTCAACGCCCCGATATTGGTATTAGCCGCCAGCTCTCCGCTACTCACGCCGCGCTCCACACAACGACGCAAACCGGCGCGGGTGCGTTCGCGGGAGTCGGTCAGGGGTTGGGTCACGCTGGTGTATTCGACACTGGGCGCGCTCATCACGCCGAGGCTGACCATGCAGCCCTTGGGATGTCCGGCCTCGCACTGCATGCGGGTGGACTGGCGCAATGCCTGTTCGATGGCTTGACGCGGCGGCAGATCGTCGTCCCACAGGCACTCGGTGACCTGGCCATGGCTGCCCAGATAACGCTGTACCACTTCCTGGAACAGCGCCTCCTTGGAACCGAACGCCGCATAGAAACTGGGCGCGGAAATGCCCCCGCCCATGCTCGCCTTGAGCTGGCTCAGGGAGGTCGATTCGTAACCCTGCTCCCAGAACAACTGCAAGGCCTGCTCAATGGCCTGGTCACGATCAAAAGTACGGGGACGGCCCATCTGCGCCATGGCGAACTCCGGTGGAGAGGAAAGCGACTTAAATACTAGTCGATACATAAGTCATTGACAACGGCACCCTCGCTCTGACTACATATATATCGACTGGTATATAAACCGATTTCACCCCCCAAAGGACCTTCCGAGTGAACCATTCCCCCAACACCGGCCTGCCCATTGCCGCCCTGCTGGCCCTGGCCATGACCGGGTTCCTGTGCATCGTCACTGAAACCCTCCCCGCCGGCCTGCTACCGCAGATAAGCCAGGGCCTGAATATTTCTGCGGCGCTGGCCGGACAGATGGTCAGTGCCTATGCCCTGGGCTCGTTGCTGGCGGCCATCCCCTTGACCATCGCTACCCGCACCTGGTCCCGGCGCAAGGTGCTGCTGACCAGCATCCTCGGCTTTCTGCTGTTCAACTCCATCACGGCCCTGTCCAACCATTACCTGCTGACCCTGTTTGCCCGTTTCGGCGCGGGCATGGCGGCGGGTCTGGCGTGGAGCCTGCTGGCCGGTTATGCGCGGCGCATGGTCCTGCCCCAACAGCAGGGCAAGGCGATGGCCCTGGCCATGGTCGGCACGCCTGTTGCGCTGTCTCTGGGCGTGCCTCTGGGCACCTGGCTCGGCACGCTGCTGGGCTGGCGGGCGACATTCTGGGTGATGTCGGCACTCACCCTCGCGCTGGTCGGCTGGGTTCTGACCCAGGTGCCGGACTACCCTGGCCAGGCCAGCCACGAACATCTGCCGCTGCGGCGGGTATTGATCACGCCCGGCGTGCGCCCGGTGTTGGCCGTCGTGATCGCCTGGATGCTCGCTCACAACATCCTCTACACCTACATCGCGCCCTTCGTAGAACGTGCCGGGCTGGGTGAGCGTGTCGACGTCGTGCTCCTGGCCTTCGGATTGGCGGCGCTACTGGGGATCTGGATCACCGGGCGTCTGGTGGATCACTACCTGCGCCGAGCCGTGCTGGCCAGCCTGCTGCTGTTCGGCGCCATCGCATTATTGCTCGGCATGGCCGGTACGCAGCCGCTGGTAGTGGGCATCGCCGTCTTGCTCTGGGGCTTGAGCTTCGGCGGCGCCGCTACCTTGCTGCAAACCGCCCTGGCCGACAGCGCCGGGCCGGGCGCCGATGTCGCGTTGTCGATGAATGTAGTGGCCTGGAACGGCGCGATTGCCGGCGCCGGTGTGGCTGGCGGCCTGCTCCTGGAATATGCCGGTGCAGAGGTGTTCCCCTGGGCGGTCGCGGCTCTGCTGGGAGTCGCCCTGCTGATAACCTGGAGCGCTCGCAACCACGGTTTCCGCCCGGGCGAGCGAGACCACGCGGCGGCGGCACAGGCAGCACACTGAGTCATTTGCTACGTGCCAATCCTTCCAGAGTAAAGCGCGCCTGGGTCAGCACCACGTCCCTGACCAGTTGCACTTCCCTTTCGTTGATGGCGCTCCACTTCAACGCCGTCAACAATTTGGAGCGTTGGGCACGAAAGGCCAGCCCCTGGGTGAACAGGGCCATCGAGTGAATGATGGCCCGCTCATCCTGTACTTCCAGTCCCGCAAGCCGGGCAATCAGCACGCGAATGACTCCACCCACGCGGACCTTGAACTTGGCCTCGAACAACGCTGCGGCGCTTTCCAGCCGGAGACCTTCCTGATGGCGGTCGAGGAACTCGCGCCAGACCACCGCCTTGTCTTCGATCATGGAAATCACCGCACCAAGGATGCCCAGGGTCGCCTCGATCAGTTGCCGGTCGTCGACATTCGGGTCCAGCAAGGCTTTTTCCGCAGCTTCCACCGGTTCGCCCATCTGCTGCCAGAGAAACTCAATCAACTGCTCGACACATTGCAGGTAGACGCCTTCCTTGCCATCAAAGTAGTACTGGATCGCGGGCGCGTTGACCCCTGCGGCGGCCGCGATATCCCGGGTCGAAGCGCCTTCGTAGCCGTGCTTGCCAAAGACCGTTACCGCCGCCTCGATGATCCGCGCGCGGGTTTCTTCGCCGCGCTGGTAGCCACCCTCGGCGGCTGGTTTGTGTCGAGCCATGGGCACTCCAGTCAAGTAAAGAAACAAAAATATACCAGTTGACAAATTTTGGCGAAAATTCGATTTTATTCCGATTGGTATAAATTCGGAGTTCCACGATGTCCGCTGTTCGTGACGAAGTGCAAGCCACCCCTGAGCCAACCGGAAATGGCCAACGCGGCAAGGCACGCCGAATCCTCCTGCTGATGGCCGCTGCGGCGTTGATCGGTGGGGTCGCATGGGCCGCTTACTGGTGGCTCGAAGGCCGTTTTATTGAAACCACCGACGATGCCTATCTGCAAGCGGACAGCATCAGCGTGGCGCCGAAGATCAGCGGCTACGTCGGCGAAGTCCTGGTGGTCGACAACCAGAATGTTCATCGCGGCGACATACTGGTGCGTCTGGATGCGCGCAAATACCAGGCGGCCACCGACGAAGCCACCGCCACCATCGCGGCCCGCCAGGCGGACCTGGCCAAGGCCCAAGCGGACCTCGTGCAACAGGACTCCACCATTGCCGAAGCCCGCGCCCAGCTGCAGGGCGCACAAGCCGACGCCCGTCATGCGCAGGGCGAAGTCACCCGCTACGCGCCCCTGGCCCGGTCCGGTGCCGAGCCCGAAGAACACCTGGCGCAGCTCAATAACCAGTCGTTGCAGGCCCGCGCCACCCTGGCAGCCAAAGAAGCGGCGCTGCGCTCCAGCGAGACGCGCTACGGCACCCTGCAGGCCCAGCTCAAACAGGCCCAGGCGCAACTTGGCGTGGCCCGGGCGCAGGCAGCACAATCGCAACTCGACGTAGATGACGCGGTGATTCGCAGCCCCCTCGACGGCCGCATCGCCGACCGTGGCGTGCGGGTCGGCCAGTACGTGCAACCTGGCACCCGCCTGTTGACCGTCGTGCCGGTGAGTTCCGTCTACCTCACCGCCAACTACAAGGAAACCCAGATCGGCGGCCTGCGTTCCGGGCAGAGTGTGACCATCCACGTCGACGCCTGGCCGGGCCACGACCTCAACGGCCGGGTGGACAGCCTGTCCCCCGGCACCGGCGCCCAGTTCGCCCTGCTGCCACCGTCCAACGCCACCGGTAACTTCACCAAAATCGTCCAGCGCGTGCCGGTACGGATCGTTCTGGATGTCTCCGATGAACAGCGTCAGACCCTGGTGCCCGGCCTGTCAGCCACTGTCGATATCGACACCCGCACCGGCCAGGCGGACCCTCACCATGGCTGAGGCCCGCGCCGGGGCCGTACCCCAGGAAGCACCGCGCAACGCCTCGCTGACCGACTGGATCGCCGTCGCCGCCGGGTCCATGGGCGCATTGCTGGCGACCCTGGACATCTCCATCACCAACTCGGCCCTGCCGCAGATCCAGGGCCAGATCGGCGCAACCGGCACCGAGGGCACCTGGATCGCCACCGGCTACCTGATGTCGGAAATCGTCATGATCCCCCTGGCGGCGTGGCTGACCCGGGTCTTCGGCCTGCGCCGCTTCCTGATTGGCACGGCCTTGATGTTCACCTTCTTTTCCATGTTCTGCGGGCTGTCTTCCAGCCTCGGCGCGATGATTGCCGGGCGCATCGGCCAGGGGTTCGCCGGAGGCGCGATGATCCCCACGGCCCAGACCATCGTACGCACCCGCCTGCCGCCGCATCAGTTGGCCATCGGCACCACCCTGTTCGGCATGACCGCCATTCTCGGGCCATTGCTCGGACCGGTAATCGGTGGCTGGCTGACGGAAAACATCAACTGGCGCTGGTGCTTCTTCCTCAACCTGCCCATCAGCATTGCCTTGATCACCCTGCTGCTGGTCGGGCTGCCTGTCGAGAAGATGAACCTGGAGCGCTTCATCAAGGCTGACTGGCTGGGCATCATCGGCCTGGCCATGGGTCTCAGTTCCCTGACCGTGGTGTTGGAGGAAGGCCAGCGCGAGCACTGGTTCGACTCCCTGCTGATCTGCTGGCTGAGCGTCACCATGGTGGTCGGCTTCTTCGGTATTGCCCTGGGCCAGCTCAGGTCTGCCACCCCGATACTGAGCCTGCGCCTGATGACCAACGGCGCCTTCGGCAGCGTCTTGCTGATCGCTACCGCAGTGGGTGCGGGGCTGTATGGCACCGCCTATCTGGTGCCGCAGTTCCTCGGCATTCTCTCGGGCTACAACGCCCAACAGGCCGGTGCGATCATGCTGCTGTCGGGCATCCCGGCGTTTTTCGTACTGCCGCTGCTGCCCCGGATACTCGGACGTTACGACCTGCGCTGGCTGGTAGGGATCGGGCTGTTGCTGTACTGGGCCAGTTGTTTTCTCGATACCCGCCTGACCGCCGCCAGTGTCGGTCATGACTTCACGGTGTCACAGCTATTGCGCGGCTTCGGCCAGATTCTGGTGATGCTGCCTTTGAGCCAACTATCGATGCGCTCGGTAGAGGCTCATGACGCGGGTGATGCCGCCGGGTTGTACAACATGTCGCGCAATCTGGGCGGCACTATCGGCCTGGCCCTGCTCGGGGTGTTGATGGACCGGCGCAGCCATTTCCACGATGACATGTTGCGCGAAGGTGTCCATGCCAATAGCCAGCTGGCCCAGGACCATATGGCCAGCAGCACGGCCAGCTACCTGGCGCAGAGCGGCGACCCGACCACAGCTTCGCTCCAGGCTTTGACCCAGGTTGCCAGCGACATTGCTCAGCAAGCCTCGGTCATGGCCTATAACGATGCATTCCATGCTCTGGGCCTGGCCATGCTGGCCTGTCTGCCCCTGATCTTTATCCTGAAATCGCGCGCAGCGCAGGCAGGCTCCCGAAAATGATTGCTCGTTCATTGCCCTTTCTCCTGAGCCTCGGCTTGCTCTCGGCCTGTACCGTCGGTCCCGACTACCACGGCGCCCCCGACTTCGCGCCGAAAACCCTCGCCGCCGGGCGCCTGCCCAATGCCGGTAGCGAATCGAGCGAACCCTCTCCGGCCAGTTGGTGGCAGGCCCTGAATGACCGTCAGCTCAATGAGCTGGTCAGCCTGGCCTTCGTCAACAGCCCCGATATCGCCACGGCCCAGGCACGCCTGCGTCAGTCCCGGGCCAGCCTCAGCGGCGCCCATGCCGATGCCATGCCCAAGGTCAGCGGCGATGCGGCCATGTTGAAACTACGCTCCCCAGACACCTCAGCGCTTTCCAACGGTGACGGTGGCAACAGCGGTGGCGGTGGGCGCGGCCCCTTGACCCTGTACCTGGCCGGGTTCGATGCCAGCTGGGAGGTCGATATGTTTGGCGGCACCCGACGCGCCATCGAAGCGGCCCAGGCTGAAGCCGAGTCGTCCCGGGCGCAACTGGCCGATACCCAGGTACAACTGGCCGCCGAAGTGGTCCAGAGCTACGCCGACCTGCGCGATCAACAGACGCGCCTGGCGCTGATCGATGCCACCGTGGAAATGGACAGCCAGGCCCTGGACCTGACGCGGCAGCGCCGTGAGCGTGGCGTGGCCTCGCAACTGCAACTGGAACAGGTGCTGACCCAGGTGGAAAACACCCGCTCGCAACGCCTGCCGCTGCAAGCTTCGATCATCGAGTCCATGGATCAACTGGGCCTGCTCTGCGGCCTGGAACCGGGGGTACTGCGAAGCCGCCTGAGCGTGCCACAGGCCATGCCGGGCATTCCCGAACATGTGCCCTTTGCCAATCCGACGGCGATTCTTCAGGCCCGTCCGGACATCCGCGCCGCCGAGCGCAAACTGGCCTCCAGCAACGCACAGATCGGCGAGAAACAGGCCGACTGGTTTCCCAAGCTGAGCCTGATGGGCGACCTGTCGTTCTCCGCCGCCGACCCCGGCCACCTGCTGCGCAAAGACAACGGCACCTGGCTGGTACTGCCACGCCTGACCTGGAACTTCCTCGACTTCGGCCGCGTCGCTGCCAGCGTCGAAGGTGCCCAGGGCGCCCGCGACGAAGCCGTGGCGCAGTACCGCAGCGTGGTGCTCACTGCCTTGCGCGACGCCGATGTGGCCCTGGCCCGCTACGGCCACGACCGGCAGAACGTCGTGCTGCTGCGAAACGTCGAAGCCTCCGCTGTACGCGCCGCCGACCTGACCCGGCAACGCTACCGCGCCGGTACCGCCAGCACGCTGGACTGGCTGGACGCCGAACGCACCCGCTTCCAGGCCCAGGAAAAACGCATATCCGCCGATGCCACCCTGCTCAAGGACTTTGCTTCGCTGCATAAATCTCTGGGGTTGGGATGGCGTCTGTAATAGCGGTGCGGCCTATCCCAACGCAACCATCGGAATTGGAATGAGATTACGTAGGAGCCGGCTTGCTGGCGATTGAGCGCGGAGCGCTCGCAAGAGATTCGTTGGCTGAACTGACGCCATCGCGAGCAAGCCGGCTCCTCCGGATCCCAGGTTTGCCGCGCGACAGTGCGTATCGTCAGAACTGCCGCATGGCTCTCTTCGCGGGCAAGCCCGGCTCCCACCAACAGCACTGTTTCAGTGCGCATATGTCCTGATGCAACTTTCCAGCGTTTCTGATTTCATTGTCTTAGATAATTGATTATCAAAGTCCAGCTCAGGAAAGAACGATGCACAATTGGCGGGCGGATCTGGAATGCCTTACCAGGGAAGAATTAGAGGCCGAGGTCAGGCGTCTTCGCGCAGCTGCGAATCCGGCGACGCTGAGAAGCCCCGCCAGCCTTGACGACATCCATGAGCAATACCGCCTGGCAATGCATGACCTTGAACAGTTGCGCGCCACCGAAAAAGACCTGCGCCAAAGCGAAGAACGTTTCAGGACCATTCTGGAAACCATCGAAGCAGCATTCGCCATAGTCGAGGTCAAGTACGATGCCGACGATCACCCCATCGACTACCGTTTCGTGGAGGCCAACCCGGCTTTTGAACGGCAGGCCGGGGTGAATCTGCGAGGCAAGTGGGTCACCGAATTCGCACCCGATCTGGAAAGTTTCTGGTTCGAAACCTATGGCCATGTGGCCAAGACCGGGGAGCCGGCGAATTTCGAGAGTTATGCCAAAGCCTTCGAGCGCTGGTTCGACGTGCGAGCCATACGCGTTGGCGATCCGGCTGATCGGCAGATCGCGATCTTCTTCAGCGATGTCACCGAACGACGCAGCGCTCAGGAACGCCTGCTCGCCAGCGAGGCGATTGCCCGGGAAAGCGTCGAACGTGTAAAGCTGGCCCTGGCGGCCGGGGCGATCATCGGAACCTGGCACTGGGATTTGCCCACTGACCGCTTTGTCGTGGACGAAGGCTTTGCTCGGTCGTTTGGCCTGGATCCGGCTTTAGGGCGCGAAGGCCTCAGTCTCGAGCAGGTCATTGCCACTGTTCACCCCGACGACCTCGACGGCCTCAAGACTGCTATCGCCGAGGCGATCAGCCGCGCCGGTGCCTACGCCCATCAATATCGAGTACGACGCGCAGACGGCAATTATTATTGGATCGAAGCCAACGGCCGCGTGGAACGGGCCGACGACGGCACCCCGCTGCGCTTTCCCGGCGTCCTCATCGACGTTGAAGAACGGCGTTTCGTCGAAGGCGAGCGCGATCGTGCAACAGCGGCGTTGCGGGCACTCAATGAGACACTGGAACAGCGCGTCGCCGAGCGCACGAGGGAACTGATGCAGGCCGAGGAAAAACTGCGTCAGTCACAGAAAATGGAAGCCGTCGGCCAGTTGACTGGTGGCATTGCCCACGACTTCAACAACCTGCTGGCCGGCATATCCGGTTCCCTGGAATTGATCAGCAGCAGAATCCTCCAGGGTCGCCTGGATGGAGTCGACAAGTACATGCAGGCCGCCCAGGCCGCAACCCGACGCGCCGCCGCGCTGACTCATCGATTACTGGCCTTCTCTCGCCGTCAGACCCTCGACCCGCGACCGACCGACGTCAACACGCTGATGACCGGCATCACCGAGCTGGTGCAACGTACGGTGGGTCCGGGCATCCAGGTCGAGACCATTGGCGCTTCTGGTCTGTGGTCGACGCTGGTCGATGCAGGCCAGCTGGAAAACGCCCTGCTGAACCTGTGCATCAACGCCCGTGACGCCATGCCTGACGGCGGCAGCATTACCATCGCGACTGCCAATCAATGGATGGATCGTGAAATCGCCGGCATCCACGACATCCCCGAAGGTGAATACGTTGTTCTGTCCGTCAGCGACACCGGCACCGGCATGGGCCCCGACATCATTTCCAAGGCATTCGACCCCTTCTTCACCACCAAGCCCCTCGGCCAGGGCACTGGCCTGGGCCTGTCGATGATCTACGGTTTTGCCAAACAGTCCGGCGGGCAGGTCCGGGCTTTCTCACAAGTTGGCCAGGGCACTACCATGAGCATCTATCTGCCGCGCTACGCAGGTGAGGCAGCGACAGTCGAGGCGGTTACTGACAAGGAACAAGGGCCAACATCCAAGGGTAGCGAGACGATTCTGATTGTCGACGACGAACCGACCGTACGCATGCTGCTGACCGATGCCCTTGGCGAATTGGGCTACACCCTGATCGAGGCAGCTGACAGCGTCGCTGGCCTGAAAGTGCTGCGCTCCGACGTACATATCGATTTGCTGATTACCGATGTCGGCTTGCCGGGCGGCATGAATGGCCGACAGATGGCCGATGCTGGACGAGAAGTCAGACCAGGGCTCAAAACTCTTTTTATCACCGGTTACGCGCAGAACGCCGCACTCGGCAATGGCCATCTGGGTACGGGTATGTGGGTGCTGACCAAACCATTCGCGGTCGAAGCGTTGACATCGCGGGTGTGTGAATTGCTGGGCGAAACGCTTTATGCTCGCACTCCGATCAGGTAAGCACGTAATGACAGCATTCAAAATCCGGGAGCTCAGACGTACGGACACGCAGGCTCTGCTTGCATTCGAAATCCACAACCGCGAGTGGTTCGAATCTCATATCGAAGCCCGCGACCCGACTTTCTACTCGTTAGAGGGCGTCGCCGAACACATTGCAGGCTACCTGACTGACTTCGCAGAAGGCACCTGGCACCCCTTCGTCATCGAAGATGCCAATGGTGAGATTGTCGGGCGGGCAAATCTGAAAAGTATCCACTCACCCGAGAGTTCTGCCGAAGTAGGCTATCGGGTCGGGCAGCGCGCCTGTGGCCAAGGCCTGGCAACCCTGGCACTGCAGCATCTGATCCAGCAGGCGCAAACCCGCTGGGGTCTGACGCGGCTGGCGGCTTATGTCTATGACGACAATATCGGTTCACAGAAAGTACTGCAGCGTTGCGGGTTTCTGCCTGCGCCGCTCTCCCCGGGCGACAAGGAGCGGCGGTACGAGCTTTCGCTCTAGCCAGCCTCAGTGACCATGTACCGTCCAGGCCACCAGCCGGGCAACGATGGGACGCACGATCAGCACGCAGACAAATGCCGACGGCATGGCTACCCGATAAGCATTCATCACATTTTTCATGTAGTTTTCGTCCATGCCGAACTCGGCCAGGGTAATGACCAGACACATCAGAAACGCCATGATGGTTGCCATGTAGAGGGCGAAGACATAGGGCGTCGCCTGTTTGGGGAAGCGTATATAACTGGTTTTTCTTGCCGTGCTATCGGTCATCGGTCAGTCCTTGTCAAAGGTAATCAGCGAACAGCAGCTAACCTAACAATCCGTCTGATGCGCCGGTAGAGATGCCGAGCTTGAATCATCCGTAAGTAAAATTGACGAATCCAGTGGCAGGAGCCCGATGGACATCCTCGGCTTGATCAATACGTTTATCCGCGTCGTGGAAAACGGCAGCATTGCCTCGGCGGCCAGGGCCCAGGGCATGAGTGCTGCGGCGGTGAGCCAGAGCATCACGCGGCTTGAAACACACCTGGGCGTGCGCCTGCTGTCACGCACAACCCGCAGCATGGCCCTCACCGAAAGCGGCACGCGCTATTTCGACAAGGTCCGCCATATACCCCGCGATATCGAACTCGCCTCCCAGGCGGCGACGGTCGCCAGTGAACCCCAGGGGCCACTGCGCATTGCGACCACCGCTGCATTCGGCCGTCACGTCCTGGCGCCGTTGCTGCCTGCGTTCAGCGCCGCCTATCCGCGCATCGAAATTGAACTCATCAGCACCGATCGACGGGTCGATCACCGGCTGGAGGGGATCGATGTCAGCATCCGCATCAAGGCGCAGTTGACCGATCAAATGATCGCGCGGCATATCGCCTCACGTCCGTTCGTATTCTGCGCTTCGCCCGCATATCTGGACCTCGCGGGCGCTCCGGCCACGCCAGACGACCTGCAACAGCACGCCTGCCTGGTCTTTCGTTATCCAACCGATGGCCGCTTCCTGCCCTGGAACTTCGTCCGCGACGGTAAACGCTTCGAGGCCAGGGTCAAGCCGGGCTTCGTCTGCGATGACATTGATATCATCGCCCGGATCGCCGCAAACGGCGGCGGCATCGCCCGCCTTGCCAGCTTCGTCGCCCAGCCATTCATCGACAGTGGCCAACTGCTGCAGCTGTTTCAGCCTGACAGCCGTAACCTCGCCTGCGCGGAACCTGAGCCGATGGATATCTATGCCTGCGTCACCGAGCGCTCGGCGCTGAATGCCAAGGTGCGTGCATTCATCGACTTCCTGGAAGACGCGCTGCGCAGTGAAACTGCTTAGAACGAGCGCAAGGACGGGCTACTCAGCATTCGGACGACCTGGCTTAAAGGCTACCACCAACGTCATGTTCAGCTCGCCCAGGCCCTGTTCAATAGCGTCACTGAATACCTGGCGGGCAGCGGCAATCGTCGGTGCAGCGCCACTTTCTGCCGCCTCGATGAAATAGTCGAAATCCTTTTCGATCAGGGCCACCGGAAACTGCGGCGTGAAGCTTTCGGTCACCATCGCACTGGCGCAGCGCCGAGTGACGGCACTGAAGACCGGCGTAGCGCCCATTGCCTCAAATGCACTGCTCTTTACGTGTAGCCCAAGCTACGCCAGGTCACCCCTGCGAGCGTTGCCAAATCCTCCCTGATCTGTGCCTATTGCTCCGTTGCTGCAAAAATTTGAAATGTACGGCCATGGCCGACACAATCGCGCCGCGATCCGCTCAGAAGGACAGAAGCCTGAGCTAGCGCGCGGCCAACATCCGCCTACCGAATCCCATTCCAATTCAGCTAACAGCTGTGCTGTTTGATAGAGGTCAGCGTTGAACGAACAGACATTGTCCATGCGCCTGGAGCGAGTGGCAGCCCATGTGCCCGCAGGTGCGCGCCTGGCTGATATCGGGTCGGACCACGGTTATCTGCCCGTGGCCTTGTTGCGCCGAGGCGCCGTCGTCGCGGCAGTGGCTGGCGAAGTGGCGTTGACGCCCTTCCACGCCGCCGAACGCACCGTGGCCGATAACGACCTGGGCGCACAGATCAGTGTGCGCCTGGCCGATGGCCTGGCAGCAATCGAGGTACAGGATGGCATCACCGCGATCAGTATCTGCGGCATGGGCGGCGAGACCATCCGCGATATCCTCGCCAGTGGCAAGGCACGCCTGAGCGGTCGGGAGCGCCTGATCCTGCAACCCAACGGCGGCGAGCAGCCACTGCGCCAATGGCTGATGGACAACGACTACCAAATCCTCGTAGAGGAACTGCTACGGGAAAACCGTTTCGACTACGAAATCATCGTCGCCGAGCGCGCTGGGCGGCAGCCATACAGCGCCGAAGAGCTGTATTTCGGCCCGCTGCTGATGCAGGCACGCAGCCCGGCGTTTCTGGCCAAATGGCAACGCAGGCTGCGCCAGAAACAGCGCACTCTGAGCAACTTCGCCCGAGCGCAGAAGGCCTTGCCCGAAGAAAAGGTGCAGGATCTGGCCCGACAAGTGCGCTGGATCGATGAACTGCTGGCTTGAGGCGCCTGCTCTGCGCCAACAGCAACGCTACCAGACTCAGGTTGACAGCAGATGCGCGGCAGGAAGCGGCCCGAATCGGTCTTTGTACACCTCACTCAACCAGTCAATGAACACGCGCACCCGGGGCGACAGATGCCGCTGATGCGGATAGATCGCCGACAGCGACAGCCCCGGACTGGTCCAGTCACTCAATACCTCTATCAGCAGCCCCGCGCGTAGTTCTTCTTCGATATGGAACCGCGGCACCTGGATCAGACCGCAGCCACGCAGTGCACAAACGACGTAGCTTTCGGCATCGTTGACCGACATCCAGCCTTCCAGGGCGAACTCGCGAATCTGGCCGTTGATGAGCAGCTCGAACGGATAATCCACCGCGCCGCTGCTGGAGAAGAACCTGACCGCCTGATGGCTGGGCAACTCCTCCGGCGTTTGCGGCGTACCGAAGCGGGACAGGTAATCCGGGCTGGCGCAGATGATCTGAGGCATCACAGCCAGCGGCCGCGCCACCAGGCTCGAATCACGTGGCGTACCGGCACGTATCGCGCAATCCACCCCCTCGCGCACCAGATCGACCAGGCGGTCGCCGCCGCTGACCGTCAGGTCGATGCCGGGATAGCGCTGACGAAACTCGTTGATCCGGGGCAGAACGATCCGATTTGCATGGGTGCCGTGCATGTCCACGCGCAACATGCCACGGGGATTGGACGCAACAAGACGCAGGGACGACTCCGCGTCGTCAAGCTCGCTGAGCACGAAGACGCACCGTTCATAAAACGCCTGACCGTCGAGGGTTGGCCTCACATGCCGAGTGGTGCGGTCGAGCAAGCGGATGCCGAGCCTGGCTTCCAGCTCCTTGATGGCATGGGTCGCGGTTGCCCGGGGAATTCCCAGCATGGCGGCTGCCCGGCTGAAACTGCTCAGTTCGACAATACGGGTAAACAACTGCAGCGAATCGAAACGATCCATGGGTTGATTGTTGTCCCTGGTTGAATTTTGATATCAATGTAGCGGTATTTATCCGCTCCAGGCAAACAAGCACAATGGCTTCATGATCAATCGGATCCGACTCTCTTTTGCCTGTGGAGCAACTTATGAATAACCAAGCAGTGAAAACGGCCATTGTAACCGGCGGCTCCCGTGGCATCGGCCAGGCCATCGCCACGCGCCTGGCCGCCGACGGTTTTGCCGTGGTGATCAATTTCACCCATAACGCAGCCAGGGCCGAGGAAACCGTTGCAAGCATCAAGGCCGCTGGCGGCACAGCCATCGCCATTCAGGCGGACGTCGGTAATCCCGACGAGGTCGCGGCCTTGTTCAATGGCACCAAACAAGCGTTCGGGCATATTGACGTGGTGGTCAACAGCGCGGGTGTTATGCCCATGGCCATGATCACCGAGGGCAGCCTGGCTGACTTCGACAAGGTCATTGCCACTAACTTGCGCGGCGCATTTCTGGTATTGGCCCAGGCGGCGGCTCATATCGAGGAAGGTGGGCGCATCATCGCCTTGTCCACCAGCGTGATCGCCAAGTCGTTCCCGGCCTACGGCCCCTACATCGCCTCCAAGGCCGGTGTCGAGGGACTGGTACACGTACTGGCCAATGAGTTGCGCGGACGGGGCATCACCGTCAACGCCGTAGCGCCCGGCCCTGTCGGCACCGACCTGTTCTTTGAGGGCAAAAGTGACGAGCAAATCAGGCAGATCGCCAACCTGGCGCCCCTGGAACGTCTGGGTACGCCTGAAGACATTGCCAACGCGGTCGCCTTCCTGGCAGGTCCCGACGGCGCCTGGATCAACTCGCAGGTACTTCGCGCCAATGGCGGTTTTGCCTGAGCCGATGGCCGATTACGCGTGAGGCGTGGCTCGATTGCTGGCGAACAGGTCAGGCATGATCACTGCCTGACCTGTGCAAAGGGGCCATCTTCGCCGGTATCGTGTTGCGCGAGATAGACTCCAGTTACGAGACCGCTGCAGATTGCACCCCGCGGTTGGTTACGCGATTTTCAGTGCCTTGAGAATAACCAAAGATGTTTCGGCAAACGCCTCGGCCTGTTCGGTGAGGGCGGCAATGTTTTCTACGGCAGTGGTCAGTGCCTTGCCATCCTTGACCAGTCCTTCGCCTTGATCGCCGATAATGTCCCAGGCCAGTTGCGCCCATTCCGCAGGCTGCTTTTTGCCTTGCTTGATCGCGATCAGGAACATCTGCTGGAAGCGGCCCACCGACACGCCGCCACCGGTTACCGGGCTGGCCAGGGTCTGGATCTGGTCGTTGAGCAGTGAGCGTTTGCACAATTGCAGGTTGAGCGTGGTGCAGCGCGCCTGAACCTGCTTCTCGGCCGCTTCACTCTGGCAAGGTGCCGCAGCGCCCATACCCACCAACACGTTGACCGCCTGCTCGAGCGCGTCATAGGTCAATTGCGGTACAGCGCCCGCCAACTGGCGCAGTGTTTTCGGTGCGTAGGTCTTGGCCGCCAGCGCCTCGAGCACAGGGCCATATATTTCGACCTGAAGCGAAGCTTCGCCTGCCGCCCCCTTCACCGTGCTCGATACGCTTTCTGCAACCTGCAGCATGACGAAGCGGGTATTGAGCATGCCCTCGCGCTGTTCCGACGCGGACAGTCGCTGGGTACCGCGTTGATACAGGTCCCGACGAAATGGCTGGTTGACGAAGTAGTCACGCACTTGCTCGCGCATGATGGGGTGCTCGATAGCCTCCAACACATCCATGCCTTCGCTGCTCAGGTTAAGCGGGTCCACCGCGTCCAGCGGTACCGCAGTGGTTGCGTAGTCGAGCTTGGCGTTAGCCAGGGCGTCCACTACATCGGTGAAGTAAACGCAGTCCCAATCACGGTTGAAATACTCATGGGCCACGTACTGGCGATTCTCGCCTTTGATGCTCTGCAGCTTGGCGTCCAGGTTCGGGGCCGTCTTGGCATAGTTGGGGTTGGCAGCCAGCACCACTTCAGAGAATTGCAGGGCGGCATCTATACGGTCGGCCGGGCGAACCGCGTGGGAAGCGAACCGGTCGTGCAGACTGAACAGCTTGCGCAACGGCGCCAGCGGAGACCATCCCGGCAGGCAGTTGTAGCTGACGTACAACAGGCCACCTGGCTTGAGGTAACGCTGGGCGAATTCGACGATCAGCTTCTGATTATCGCGGCTGACCCAGCTCCAGATACCGTGCAGGCTGATGCTGTCGAATTGCGGCAGGTCGGCACGGGCCAGCAGTTGCTCGAAACTGTCGTCATATAAGCGTGCGGTACTGCCAAACGTGGCGCCCAGGGCATTGGCATGGGCTGCCTGGGATGGGGTGAAGTCCGTGCCCAGGTAAGATCCTGGATTGGCGGCAGCATGGATATTGATCGAGACACCCTGACCAAAACCCAGCTCGCAATGGTAGGCCTCGGTACTTTCCAGCGTGTGAAAGCCACGCAGCAACAGACAATAACGTTGGAATACAGGATTGATCTCGCGGCAATATCCGAAAACATACCCCTCGTCGGTAAAATAACCTTCGTTCCAGGAATTACTCATAGCCCGTCCTTTTTTTGTGGGAGTTATTATTGCCCTCTTATAGAGTAGAGCCATCACCCACCACAAGCACAAAGACCGTCAGCGTGCGCAGAGCCTCAGCCCTTCATCGCACTCAACCCCTCCTTCAGCATCATCCAGAACGCCACTGCGAGTATCCCCGATACCACCAGTCCCCCGGCAAATACCAGCCTGGCCACCTTCGACCAAGTGCGCTGCGTAGCGTCAAACGCTTCATAGCTGGCCCAGCGTTTGTGGGCCCACGCCAAAGAGCGTCCGCGGGCGGCCAGGTAAAGCCACACACCCGCGCCGAAGAGCGTGACCAGGGCCGCGAACGGGGTCAACCGCGGTGCCAGCAACGGCGTCAGCACGGCCAGAAAGCTCAGTGCACCGAACCAGACCCCGTTACACAACGCCCAAACACCACCAAACACAAACGCGCCCCAACTACCGCCCCGGGCCGACAGCGGAACGGCACGAGAACGCGTACCTGAATTGTTGGCGATATCGACTTCGTCGGCTGTATCGTGACCGGTCATGGCGATCT
The DNA here is from genome assembly GCF_047303955.1 of Pseudomonas sp. Pseusp88. NCBI lineage: Bacteria > Pseudomonadati > Pseudomonadota > Gammaproteobacteria > Pseudomonadales > Pseudomonadaceae > Pseudomonas > Pseudomonas sp. Pseusp88. The sequence goes on from NZ_JBGLYM010000002.1 coordinate 35,814, forward strand.
GCGTTGCCACTTGAAAGCAGGCAGCTGGATGCGCTGCTCCACCGTGTTATCCCAATGCACGTCAAAGCCTGCATTTTTCAGCACCTCGGCCACGCGCTGCCCCACCTTGAGACTGCGCCCCGGATCGTCGTCCAGTGAACCAAAGGCAATCATCAGATCATTGGCTTCCACCGCGCGCTCGACGTCTTGCCCGTGATAGAAGCAGTAGCCGTGATAATGCCCGGTGGGTGCTTCGTGAACGGCTTGCGCGACATCCGAAAAACCGTCAGACATCGTGTAACCGGCATTGGACAGTGCGCAGATACCGTCCTCATGCAGGTGATAGAAAACCTCATCGAGTCGATCGCAGGCCGTGACCTGCGGCCATGAGCGTTCAGCTTCGAGCTTACGCTGCACTTCTGGCAGGATCAGCGCCTTTAGCGCCGGGACATCGCAATCGTCATCAATGATGTCGTCGACCATCTCGTCCATTTCTTCCAGCGTATAGAAGCCGGACCAGACCCACATTTTGATGCTGTCGGCCACATACTCATCACTCTCGGACATAGGTGTTTCTCCCTGGAAAACGTGCCCATGATGGACTCACAAAGGACGTTTGAGTTCGGGAGCGACTGCTCTCCATGACGTTGATGAGCACCCGTTCACATTCCGCCGAATTGAATCCGGAGAGCCTTGCCAGCTCACGTCAGCGCCGCCACACCCGTCCTTCGCGACTCACCAGCCAAGGTGCCTGATCGGCAACGATGCGCACCCCGCCAACCCAACGCTCGGCGGGGTGCAGATCAAGCCAGTGCGTCTGCCCGCCCAGGACCTGCTCGCCAAGCGCGGTCAGGCCCAGCGTCCGGTGCTGCCAGCGTTCGCCCGGCAACTCGTTGATCAGCGGGAACGGCGCATCGATCAGTGCCCGAAGCAGTGTGTGAAACATCAGGTCGCCCAGATAAGGCAACGGCTCGTAACTCATCATCAGCTGGCCAAACACCTTGCCAGCCGGCAGTTCGCCATGGGTCGAAAGAATACGCAAGACCAGGCGCTGGGTCAGACTCAAGCCGTCGTCTGCACCCGGCAACTCCTGAAGCTGCCGGGCCAGTGCAGGCGCCAGCAGTGGCAACGCAGAATGATCCTGAGCGGCAAGGCCTGCCCAGGCCGTGGGATCGGGGGCGGTATAGGCGGTCCATGCCTGACGCGCCAATGCCAGGGCGTCTTCACCCAGGGCGCGGCGTTGCGGCCATAGCCAGGCGAGCAGGTCCGGTGCCAACTGGCCGATGCCGATAAAACGCTCGATACCGGGCACCTGGGTAATTTCGATCAATTCGAGTCGACGCGGCAACACGGGCAGGCTTGCCAGCAGGCGGATCAGGAATAACTGGTCATAGGCATCGCCTTCACACCACAGCACCACCTCACTGTCAGCGCTCAACTGGGCCAATGCTGCGCGCTGCGTGGCCTGGCGTTGTTCGGCATCGCGCTCGTTGAGCCCGAATGCCTGCTGTACGTAGGCCGAGCGCACGGCCCAGTATTGATCTTCGGACAATGCAGGCACCGGCCCCATCACCATCGGATCATCGAACATATGAAATGCGCCGGTGAAGCCCGCAGTGCGCAAGCTGTGCTCTATATCATTGCCGCAGCGCCAATGCTGCACCCTCGCCTCCCCGTCCGCAGTAAAGCCTGGGTGATGGGCTGCAAAGGCGACAGCGTCGGCGTGGGCGATGAGTTTTGGCCAGCTGGGAAAACCGGCCTCTCGGGCCACCAGCCATTGGGTGTCAGCGAGACGGTAATCGGGTCCTGAAACGCCGAGGGTGCGCAGTTGCTGGCTGATGTCCTCAGCCTCGTGATTTTTCAGGGCCTTGAGCAGACGTTTGGCGCGCTTGCGCAGGGCCGGCAGATCAAGCAGACCGTGATGACGGGAAGCGGGAATAGCGGGCATGCCAACTCCTTGAAGGGCTCGGTCCGCCGACAAGCCGGAGCTGGAATAGAGAATTGTGCAACAGTGCCTGGGTTACCCCTTCGCGCGGACCGCAGGCGCAGCGCACGCCCGGGGTCAGACTTTAGCGGCAAGCGGTTATCGAAGCAATATGTGCTGTGGCCAGGCATCCAGCCCGGCAATCACCTCTGCCCGGGTGGTGACCTGGCGGAAATGATGCTCCCAGAGACTGATACCCAGCTTGCCAGAGCGATCCAGGGACGAGCCTACGGTCAGGTCGGTAATCAGTGTCGGGGTCAGCCCGGCATCGAACAGGGCAAAACCGGCAGCGAGCACGCAAGTCTCGGTCTGCAGGCCGCACACCAGCACGCGCTCCGCGCCAAGCTGCTTGATGTAGTCGATGGTTTGCGCTGTTTGCCCGTAGCCGTGCTTGACGAAGACCTTGTCCGCCTCGACCAGGTTTTCGTCTTCGGCAGCCGGGTACCAGCCCAATTGCCGGTTGAACGGGGTCACCTGTTCATCATGGAGCTCGATCGATGCAACGGTCGGGATCCTTGCGGACAACGCCCGCACCCCATCGACCAGCCATTCGGGCGGACTGAAGGTGGACTGGACATCAACGATAAGCAACACCTGCCGCATGGGCCTCTCCCGAACGCTTGCTGAGGGCGCGGAGTATATCGTCACAGGCGCTTGCGGGTGGGGTTTGCTCCCACCGTCCACTCGACAATTCCCGCCAGCCCCCTGAAGATGCGCCGCATCACGATTGATAATCTGCCGCACTCAAGGAAGCCCCCATGACACCGATACTCAATCGCATCGTGCTGTACGTCAGAGACATGCAGGCCACCTGCGATTTCTATGAGCGGCATTTCGGCTTTGTCAGCCACCGCAAGGACGGCGACCGCATCGTCGAGCTGCGGGCTCCGGGTGGTGGCGCGATCCTGATGCTGCATCTGGCGGGCAAGGCCGTCAAAACCGGACAGGTCACGGTAAAGCTGGGCTTTGATATCGAAGACGTCGAAGGATTCAAGCAGCAATGCCTGGCCCGGGGTCTGGAGTTTGGCTCCATGCACCAGGCCGATGGTTATTGCTTTGCCAATGCCCAGGATCCCAATGGCAATAACATCGTGATCACCAACAGGGCGTTTGCATCATCCGCCGATTAAAGGCATTCCTGTGCCGCGTGCTTGAAGCTGTTGGCAAGCAGCCCGCGTTCATACAGGAAAATCTTGCCGCCGGTGGGCGCCTTGTAGGCTTCAAGGATGTTGTCTGCGGTGAGTGCGCTGGCGACGACAATCTTGTAGTGGCGCTGGGTTTGGGTCAGGGTCGGGACCTGGGTCGGCCCCTGCAACTTGGGCATGACGCAGTCGGTGTACTCTTCAGGGCTCTTGCTGGTGTGCAAAGTCTCCGTTGGCTGGTTGGGCGTGGAGGCGCAAGCGGACAGCAGCAAGCTGGCGATGGCGAGAACAGGGACAAGTGAAAAGCGCATGGGCGATATCCTGGACGATATTCTGCTGAGAGAGCAGGGTCTTCTATGTTCGCTATTTTCCAGTTATATGCACAGAACAGAACTGATAATGCGTGATGCTCACTATCAATAGCACCGATAGTTGTACAGGTAACCCGTGCTTTACCTGATCTTTACCGAATCCAGACCTTTCTTTACACGAATCGGGTGTTAGATACGTCCATGGCGAACCCACTTATCTCGCCAGAGGAGACACCCATGTTTTCGAAGATAACCCAAGCCTTGATCCTGTCCGGTTGCCTTGTTGCAGCAGGTACGGCATCCGCCAGCGAGCGCGATGTGATAGTGCCTGTTATCGCCGGAGCAGCAGTGGGAGCCATTGTCGCCACGGCACTTAGCGGTTCGAGCCACGATCACTATCGCCCTGAGTATCGGGCCTACCCGCCACAACCACGCTATTACCAACCGGTGGCCTATGTGCCGGTAACCCGGGTCGTCGAATACCGCCGCGCCCCACCACCGCCCTACGGTTATTACAACCGGGGCCATGACCGCGGTTACGGTTACGATCATGGTCGCGACTACGGTCGTTGGTAAGCTGAATTGAACCCGTAGGAGCGAGGTTTACCCGCGAAGGCGATGGATTGGGCACAGGAGGTGTATCGCCTGTCCCTAGCTCTTCGCGGGCAAAGCCGGCTCCCACAAGGATTGCCTTGCACCTTATCAGTTACTGGGCCGCTGCTTGGTTGAATCCAGCTCGGCCTTTTTGCCCGTGGTGATTTCAGTTATCTGCGCAGACTTGGCAATCGCCAGGTCAAAGGTGTCCTGCATCCTGGCGATGGCATCAGTCGGCGTACCGTTGAGTCCACCGTTGGCGGCCCAGTCAAAATTCCATACACCGGAAAGGTTGTCGGCACCGGCGACGTCATGGGTTTCGATGGCGGTGAAGACATCCGGGTGACGCTGCATATATTGGGCAGCGGCAGAAACATCGGCCGGCACCTTGCCCGAGGTGTTATTGGCCAGTTGCGCCAGTTCCTGACCGGAAATGGCTGACTTGCCGTTCTGGCGCATGTAGTCGGCAACAGTCTTGCTGGACTTGGCAATATTAAGTTTGTCGTCGAAGGCCGACGTCGTGGACTTCTGGGGCGTCGGGTTGCTGCCAGCGGGCGATACGGTCGACATCGGCTCTGCTCCTTCATGGATTTGTGGCATATCGCGATTACGATGCCTACGTCCACGACGGTAGCATGAAGCCATTAGCCCCAACTGCGGGCTTCACAGCAATTCGCAAAGACACAGAGATTTCACAGCAATTCACACGGACGGCGCACCGCGATAAAAAAAGCACCCTGAGGTGCTTTTCCTGTTCAACGTTATCGGTCGGATCAACCGACCAATCGAGCACGCGCCTCATGCAGCTTCTTATAGCTGTCGATCAGGCGCAGATGCCGGTCCAGCCCTTCCAGTTTCATGCTGGTCGGGGTCAGGCCGTAGAAGCGCACGCTACCGTCCACCGAACCCAGCACTGCGTCCATGCGCTCGTTGCCGAACATGCGACGCAGGTTGACTTCGTAGTCTGCCATGTCCAGATCACTGTCCAACTGCACTTCCAGCGCCGCATTCAACGCCTGATAGAACAAACCACGCTCGGCAGTGTTGTCGTTGTATTGCAGGAAGGCTTCGACCAACTCTTTGGCATCGTCGTATTTCTTCAGGACCAGTTGAATCAACAATTTCAATTCGAGAATCGTCAGCTGTCCCCAGGCCGTGTTGTCGTCGAACTCGATGCCAATCAGGGTGGTAATGTCGGTGTAATCGTCCAGTTCGCTTTCGTCCAGACGCTTGAGCAGGCTTTTGAGGTCGCGGTTATCCAGGCTGTGCAGGTTGAGGATATCTTCGCGGAAGAACAGCGCCTTATTGGTGTTATCCCAGATCAGGTCTTCGATCGGATAAATTTCCGAATAAGCCGGCACCAGGATACGACAGGCCTTGGCCCCCAGGTGCTCGTAGACCGCCATATAGGCTTCCTTGCCCAGCTCTTCAAGGATGCCAAACAGGGTTGCGGCTTCCTCGGCATTGGAGTTTTCACCCTGGCCGGAGAAGTCCCACTCGACGAACTCATGATCGGCCCTGGCACTGAAGAAGCGCCACGACACCACGCCGCTGGAGTCGATGAAATGCTCGACGAAGTTGTTCGGCTCCATCACCGCATGGCTTTCAAAAGTCGGCTGCGGCAGATCGTTGAGGCCTTCGAAGCTACGGCCCTGGAGCAATTCAGTGAGACTGCGCTCCAGTGCCACTTCCAGGCTCGGATGCGCGCCGAACGAGGCGAATACGCCACCGGTGCGAGGGTTCATCAGAGTCACGCACATGACCGGGAACTGCCCGCCCAAGGAGGCATCCTTGACCAGCACCGGGAAGCCCTGCTCTTCCAGGCCCTGGATACCGGCGAGAATGCCGGGGTACTTGGCCAGGACTTCCTGAGGCACATCGGGCAACGCCAGTTCGCCTTCGAGGATCTCGCGCTTGACTGCGCGCTCGAAGATTTCCGACAGGCACTGCACCTGAGCCTCAGCCAGGGTATTACCGGCGCTCATGCCATTGCTCAGGTACAGGTTTTCAATCAGGTTGGAGGGGAAATACACCACTTCGCCGTCCGACTGGCGCACAAACGGCAGCGAGCATATGCCGCGTTCGATATTGCCGGAGTTGGTGTCGTACAGATGGGAGCCAAACAGCTCGCCATCGGGGTTGTAAATCTCCAGGCAGTAGTCGTCGAGAATCTCGCTGGGCAACTCATCTTGCGGGCCCGGCTGGAACCAGCGCTCGTCCGGATAATGCACGAACGGCGCATTGGCAATCTCCTCCCCCCAGAACTGATCGTTATAGAAGAAGTTGCAGTTCAGCCGCTCGATAAACTCACCCAGTGCCGATGCCAGGGCGCCTTCCTTGGTCGAACCCTTGCCATTGGTGAAACACATGGGCGAGTGGGCGTCGCGGATATGCAGCGACCAGACATTGGGCACGATATTGCGCCACGAGGCGATCTCGATCTTCATGCCCAGACCGGCGAGAATGCCGGACATATTGGCAATGGTTTCTTCAAGCGGCAGGTCCTTGCCCGCAATAAAGGTACTGGCCCCGGACGCCAGGCTCGGCATCAGCAACGCCTGGGCATCGGCATCAAGGTTTTCAACTTCCTCGATAACGAACTCAGGCCCGGCCTGCACTACCTTCTTGACCGTGCAACGATCGATTGAACGCAGGATGCCCTGGCGATCCTTGGAGGAAATATCCGCAGGCAACTCGACCTGAATCTTGAAGATCTGGTTGTAGCGGTTTTCCGGGTCGACAATATTGTTTTGCGACAGGCGAATGTTATCGGTGGGGATATTGCGGGTATCGCAGTACAACTTGACGAAGTAAGCCGCACACAGCGCCGACGAAGCCAGAAAGTAATCGAATGGACCCGGTGCCGAACCGTCGCCCTTGTAACGAATGGGCTGATCGGCGATCACCGTGAAGTCATCAAACTTGGCTTCAAGTCGAAGGTTGTCGAGAAAGTTAACCTTGATTTCCATGTGGCATTACCATCAATAAGCGAGCAAACGAATGGCCGCCATTATCCGGTTTTTCTGCGGGAAGTCTTTGGCTATGTGCTGTGGGTCGATGATCTCTCCTGTAAACACGCCAAAACCTGCTGAATCGCCGAACCCTGTGGGAGCGAATTCATTCGCGAAGAGGCCAGTACATCCGATGAATATTTATCGCCTGTTATGCCGCTTTCGCGAATGAATTCGCTCCCACAGTAGCGCGTGCATATCGTCGGATCTGTGGGATTCATCCGCGAAGGGGCTGCTCTGGCTTTACAGCAAACATAGAATCTCCCACAGAATTCGCCGCCATAGATTCGATCACACCGCTAGCTGCATCAGGCCAACAACCGCTCCAACACCACCTCCAACGGATGCCGCAGCTGCCGGTCAGCCATGCGCTTGACCTGGCTACGGCACGAATAGCCGGTGGCCAACGCTTCACCCTGCTTGTCCAGCTTGGTCGCCCACGACTGCTCGAAGATGGTCCGGGACGTGTCCTGGTTGCGCGCTTCGTGGCCGTAGGTACCGGACATGCCACAGCAGCCGGTGGCTTCGGTAGTCAGCTTCAGACCCAGGCGGGCGAAGACCTTTTCCCACTGCCCGGTGCTGGCTGGCACGTTGGTCTTCTCGGTGCAGTGCGCCATCAGGCGGAACGCTGCCGGCGCTGCAGAGCTCGTGGCTTGCGGCAAGGCATCGATCAGCCACTCCTGGGGCAGCAGGACTTTCGGGCAGTCTTCCAGGCCCGGCACCTTCTGATATTCCTGGCGGTAGACCAAGGTCATCGCCGGGTCCAGCCCCACCAGAGGCACGCCGCAGTCGGCCAGGGCCTTTAGCTGAGTGGCGTTGCGCGTGGCGGCCTTGGCGAAGGCGCCGAGGAAGCCCTGCACATGCAGCGGCTTGCCATTGGCGCTGTAGGGCGCCAGGAACACTCGATAGCCCAGTTGATGAACCAGCTGGATAAAGGACGCCAGCAGCGGCGTTTCGAAGTAACGGGTAAAGGCGTCCTGCACCAGCACCACAGTACGCAGGCGTTGCTCGTCACTCAATTCCCGCAGCGCTGGCAGCGTCGCCGCGCGGACATTGCAGCGGCTCAGGGTGGCTTGCAGGTTGTAGCGATGGATCAGCGGGCTGTCGAGCATGCCGACGTGGCGCTCGAGCAGGCGGCTGACCCACTTCGACCCCATGACCGCGTTGTACAGGCCCGGGGCGTAGGCCATATAAGGGATGGAGAACTCCAGCGATCCGATCAGGTAGTCACGCAGCGGACGCTGATAGCGCCCGTGGTACAGCTCCAGAAAGCGCGAACGAAACTCCGGCACATTGACCTTGATCGGACATTGCCCCGCACAGGACTTGCACGCCAGGCAACCAGCCATCGCGTCATAGACTTCGTGGGAAAAGTCCGCCTCGCCTCGGGAACGCGCCAGGTTATTGCGCAGCCGCGTCGGCAATTCCTTGAGCCAGGACGCCCTGCCCCGCGCGGCTTCCAGCACGTCAATGCTCGCCGCACCCTGCAGACGCAACCATTCGCGAATCAGCGACGCCCGGCCCTTGGGCGAGTGCTGGCGTTCACGGGTGGCTTTCCACGACGGGCACATCGCGTCATTGGGGTCGAAGTTGTAGCAGGCGCCGTTACCATTGCAGTGCACGGCGGAGCCAAAACTCTGCCAGACGCGCTCGTCGATCTGCCGGTCGAGATCGCCACGCAGGGTAACTTCGTTGACCTTGAGCAGGCCCTCGGCCGCGTCCGGCGGGGTGCAGATCTTGCCGGGGTTGAGCTGGTTGTAGGGGTCGAAGGCGCCCTTGAGCGCCTGCAACGCCGGGTACAAGTCGCCGAAAAATGCCGGCACGTACTCCGAACGCAAACCCTTGCCATGCTCGCCCCACAGCAGGCCGCCGTAGCGTTGGGTCAACTCGGCCACGGCATCGGAGATCGGTTTGACCAGCGCAGCCTGGGCCGGGTCCTTCATGTCCAGGGCCGGGCGCACATGCAGTACCCCGGCGTCGACATGGCCGAACATGCCGTAGGTCAGACCATGGCTGTCGAGCAAGGCGCGGAATTCGGCGATGTAGTCGGCCAGGCGTTCCGGCGGCACTGCGGTGTCTTCGACGAACGGCTGCGGACGAATCTCGCCGTCAACGTTACCCAACAGGCCCACGGAGCGCTTGCGCATGGTGTAGACCCGGGTCACGGCGGCCTCACCTTCGGCCAGGGTATGGCCCAGACGCTCGATGGAGGTGTCCGCTTGCAAGTGCTCGACGAAGGCCGCGACCCGCGCGTTGACTTCCTCGACTTCGTCGCCGCTGAACTCCACCAGATTGATGCCCAGGGTCGGGCGCGCGGCATCGGCCGGGAAATACTCGGCAACGCTGTGCCAGACGATGTCTTTCATCGCCAGCATCAACACCCGGGAGTCTACGGTTTCGATGGACAGCGGCTTGTGCGCCAGCAAGGCGTTGGCGTCGCGCAGGGCATCCATGAAGCTGCTGTAACGTACATTGACCAGTACCGAATACTTGGGAATCGGCAGGACATTGAGCTTGGCCTCGACCACATAGCCCAACGAACCTTCGGCGCCGCACAGCACGCTATTGAGGTTGAAGCGCCCCTGTTCATCACGCAGGTGCGCCAGGTCGTAGCCGGTCAGGCAGCGGTTGAGCTTGGGGAATATTGCCTCGATCAGTTCGGCCTGGGTTTCCTGGATCTGCCGGGCGCTACGATAGACCTCGCCGCTGCGGCCGGGCCGGGCACAGGCAGCGTCCAGTTCGGCATCGGACAAGGGCCGGGTATGCAGATGCTCGCCGCCGAGCAGCACGCTGTGCAGTTCCAGCACGTGGTCGCGGGTCTTGCCGTAGGTGCAGCTGCCCTGGCCGCTGGCGTCGGTGTTGATCATGCCGCCGACGGTGGCGCGGTTGGAGGTCGAAAGTTCCGGGGCGAAAAACAGCCCGTGGGGCTTGAGGGCGGCGTTGAGCTGGTCCTTGACCACCCCGGCCTGGACCCGCACCCAGCGCTCGGCGACATTGATTTCCAGAATGCCGTTCATATGCCGCGACAGGTCAACAACGATGCCATCGGTCAGCGACTGGCCGTTGGTACCGGTGCCTCCGCCCCGTGGGGTCAGTCTGATCTGGCGAAAGCGCGGCTCGGCCATCAGCGTGGCGATGCGTGCGACATCATCGGCGTCCTGGGGGAACACGGCGGCCTGGGGCAGGCGCTGATAGATCGAGTTATCCGTGGCCAGCACGGTGCGGGTGGCATAATCGGCACTGAGCTGACCGCGGAAACCGCTGGCGCGCAGGGCGTCGAGAAATTCAGGATACTGCGGCGCTGGGGCGGCGGCAGTCAGCTGGGCGATCATCATGGGATGGCCTCTTGTCGGTCGGTCACGGGAAAAAGCAAAATACTTGTCGTCCGGGCATTAATCGGTCAGCCTCGGATCCTGGTCTGTGCCAATGATCCCGGAGGTCATGGCGCACGACAACTGGATATTCCTGCCGCTATCGATGACTTTTCCGAATGAATTACCGTCACCTCACGCCCTCCATGTCGCTGCTGCTGGCCTTTGAAGCCGCCGCCCGTCATGAAAGCTATACCCGCGCCGCAGTGGAACTGTCCTTGACCCAGAGCGCGGTCAGCCGTCAGGTCCAGGCGCTGGAGCAGCAATTGGGCCTGACCCTGTTTCGCCGCGAAGGCCGCCAGGTGCAGTTAACGGATGTCGGCCGCTTATACCAACGAGAAATGAGCGAGGCGCTCGGCCGGATTCGCAGCGCCACCCTGCAGGCCATGGCCTTCCAGTCCGGTGGCGGCACCCTGCGTCTGGCTACGTTGCCGACCTTCGGTTCGAAATGGTTGCTGCCACGCCTGCATGGCTTCTACAAGACCCACCCCGGCATGCTCATCCATATCAATTCGCGGATAGACGCCATCGACTTCGACACCAGTGGCATCGACGCCGCCATAGTCGTGGGCACCACCGACCTGCCGGGCCTGATCAGCCACCGCCTGCACGCCGAAGAACTGGCGCTGATCATGTCCCCGGAAGCCGCCCAGACCCATGGTGAATGGACACCGGAGCGCATCGGCGAACTGATGCTGCTCAATGTTGCCAACAACCCCAATGTCTGGGGCGACTGGTTCAGCCATCACCACCTGCCCCACCGCCTGATGCGTCTTGGGCCGAGTTTCGAACTGACTTCGCATTTGATTCAGGCGGTCAGGGCCGGCATCGGTATCGGCCTGGTGCCGCGCATCCTGGTGGCCGATGAGCTGACCAGCGGTGAACTGATCAGCCTCGGCCAGACCTTTGCCAGCCAGCGCAGCTATTACCTGACCTACCCGCCGCGCAACGAAATGCTGCCGTCGCTCGTGGCGTTTCGCGGGTGGTTGCTGGGGCAGATTTGACCCAGGACGGCCACCACCGCTATTGCGAGCGCTTTGCACTCGATCGCCAGCAAGCCGGCTCCCACAGGTCTTGCGTGCGACACAGATCCCTGTGGGGGCCGGACTTGCGCGCGAAGACTGACTGTCAGGCTCCAAAAATGCGCGGGATGTACGGGCCCATTCGCGGGCACGCCAGGCTCCTGAGGGTTCTGCGAGGGATGTCGCAGCCGCACTCAACGCCCCAGAAACGCATATCCAAGGCTCACGACCTTGGCGTCCTCGCCATACCGGCCCAGAAACGACACCCCCACCGGCAGATTGCCCTTGATCGTCCCCGCTGGCACCGTTATCTCGGGGAATCCCGTCGCCGAGGCTATATAGGAAGCGGCATAGGTGTCCCCTGCCGTACAGACATAACTGTCATCTGTTACCCCATGCACCACCGACGGCGGACAGTTGAGGGTGGCGAAGAACAGGCTGTCGACCTTGTTCTGCTTCATGATCGCCGACAGTTGCTCACGCAACTGTGGAATCTTGCGCGTCAGGATGGAAATGACCTGTGGCGAATCGGTCGTGCCAGCTTTCAGTACGGCTTCCAGCCCACTCAAACGCGCCGGGTTCATACCGTGCTCGTTGTTTTGTGCCTGGTTCTTGCCCGCCTGCTCGACGAACTGCTCGAGGGTGCGAGGCTGGCTGGCATCGAGCGTGGCCAAGTAGCGTTCGAATTGCGGCTTGAACTCCGCATCACCGACCGGACCCAGCACATCACTCCACAGGCTTTCAAACCCCTTGGGCAAAGCAATGCTGACGATATGCGCGCCGCGTTCTTTCAGGGTTTGCTGCGCTGCCTGGAACACGGCATCGACTTCGGGATTGGCCCCCTTGAAGTTGCTGACGATGCCGATAGTCTTGCCTTTGAGCGATGCCCCACTCAAGCCCCGGACGAACTGTATCTGCGCGGACGCCAGGTCCAGGGTCGCCGCGTCGTTTTTGTCCTGGCCCTTGATGACATCCAGCACCACCGCCTGATCCAGCACACTGCGGGTAATGACGCCCGCGGTATCAAAAGTCAGAGACAAAGGAATGACACCACTGCGGCTGATCAGGCCAATGGAAGGCCGCAAGCCCACCGTGCCAGTGACACTGGCCGGGGCTCGAATCGAACCGCTGGTATCTGACCCCAGGGCTATAGGTGCGAACTGCGCAGCCACTGCCGCCGCCGAACCACTGCTGGAGCCTGAAGCGTCACGCCGAGTATTGCGCGGGTTCAGGGTCTGGCCACCGAACGAACTGTAGCCAAACCAGCCAAAAGACGCGGCCAGTTCCGACATATTGGTCTTGCCGAGCAGGATGGCCTGGCCGTCGATCAGTTGCTGGATGGCAAAGGCATCCTGGCCCGGCACTGACGTGCGCAAGACATAAGAGCCACCTGAGGTGACCAGGCCCTTGCTATCGAAGTTATCCTTGGCTACGAAAGGAATACCCGCCAGCGGCGCATGCCTGGCCCCGGGATTTTTCGCCCGTTGTGCGTCCCACTGCCGGGCCTGCTCCAGCGCATTGTCGTTAAGCGTTACCAGCGCATTGATATTTTGCCCCTGGCGATTATTGGCGCGAATATTATCCAGATAATGACTGACCAACTGCTCTGACGTAATACTGCCGTTATCCAGGGCCTTGCGCATATCGACAAGGGTCAGAGGATCGATTGCGCCATCTGCATGGGCAGCGGTGGCCAGCATGCAAAATACACAGGCTGTGAACTTTTCAAATAACTGCATTGATATTCCCCATCATGGATACACACAAAAGAATGGCAGCCGACAAGACAGGCCAGCTTTATTCGCCTGGCCCGGGTGATGCAGTCTCTGTGATCAGAGCAACTTGTTATTTTGCAGAAACGCTTTGGCGACACTCTCTATGGATTCGCGACCGACATCGACCCGAGCATTGAGTTTTGCAATGTTTTCGTCGTCGATCCTGGCCGACAGTGCGTCGAGCAACTCACCGATCCTGGGGTTATCCGCAAGGATTTTTGTACGAATGACGGGCGTCAGCGCATAGCTGGGGAAGAAGTCCTTATCGTCCTTGAGCACAATGAAACCGAACGCGGGGATCCGCCCGTCCGTAGAAAGCACCAGTGCCAGGTCGACTTGACCATCCTTGAGCGCCTGATAGGTAAGGCCGCCGTCCATGCGGATGATGTTCTTGCGCTCGAACTCGAACTTGTACATCTCCTGCAAAGGCTTCAAGCCGTCAGAGCGGGAAAAGAACTCGGCATTGGAGGCAAACTTATATTCCTTGCCTGCACTGACCTTTTGCGCCAGATCACTGATCGACGTGATGCCGTCTTTACCCGCTTCATCCTTGCGCATGGCCAGAGCGTAAGTATTGTTGGCTTTTGATGGATTCAGCCAGGTAATACCCTTTTGCGCATCGAGCATGCTGATCCGCTTATAGGTTTCGTCGGCGTCGAGCCGCTCCTTGATGTTGTTATAGATAACCAGCGAAGTTCCGGTGTACTCCCAATACACATCAACCTGACCGTTTTCCTGTGCCGCCCGCAGCACCGAAGAACCGAGGTCGGCGCGTTTATCGACGCTATAGCCATTGGCGCGTAATAACTGCGCAGTCATTTCCGCAACCAGTTGCTGCTCGGTGAACTTCTTGCCGCCTACGACAATAGTGTTCTCGGCATTGGCGCTGCCAAATGCGCCCAAGGACAGAGAGAAGACCAGACTGGTGAGTATTCGATGAATCATCATGCACCTCGGATTATCAGTTTTATAAGCAGCCCTGGAGGATCTGCGGGTGCAGTTGCCGCCAGCAGTTCGAGCCCTGGAATGGGCACTAACGCCCGGCCAGCCGTAACCCACGCGACACCACAACGTTTTGAATCAGGCCGCAGCCCATATCCACGGCGACAGCCAGCAAGGCAGTCGAGGCGGCACCGGCCAGCATCATGCCGAAGTCATTCAAGTCGATCCCGGTGAAGATCAACTCGCCCAGCCCGCCCCCGCCGACCAGAAAAGCCAGGGGCGCGGTGCCAACATTGATGGCCAGTGCCGTGCGAATACCGGCGAAGATCACATTCATGGCGTTGGGGATTTCGACCTTCAATAGCGTTTCCCGTGGGGTCATGCCCATCGCTTCGGCCGCCTCGATCAGATGCCTGGGTACGGCACGCAGACCTTCATAGGTATTGACCGCCACCGGTAACAGCGTTGCGACCCACAGGCCGAAGATCGCCGCACCACCGCCAATGCCCAGCAGACTCATGGCCAGGGCCAGCAATGCCAGCTTGGGAATGGCCTGCCCGACGTTAAGGACCTGCATACTGGCCATAGCATAGCGTTGATTGGCCGCACGACTCATCCACACGCCCAGAGGCAGCGCGACCAACAGAGCCAGCACGCCGCTGATGGCGACGATACGCAGGTGTTGTCCGCTGAGATAGCTGATGTCGCTCCAGTAATACTGCAGCCCGGTCCAGAATTTCATCATCACGTCAGGCATCGTCAGTGCCCCGCCGTTGTGGTGTTTTCAACCAGCCTGGCGAGGATATCCGCCTGGTAGACATAGCCGACCATGCGACCATCGCTGTCGTTGCACAGTGCCCACTGCTGTCCGCGCCCCAGCAGTTGCGAAAGTACCTGGCGCAGATCGTCGCTAGGCTTGACGATCAACGGCGTGTGCAACGAGCCGCCGTTGCCGCCCACAACCTGCATCTGTTCACGTGGCGGATTCATGCAGGCGACATCGGCCGCCCGCAGCAGGCACAGGCGCTTCATGATCCGGTCACCGCCCATGAAATTGGCGACGAACTCACTGTCCGGCCGCGCCAACAGATCGTCGGGCGTGCCGAACTGCTCGATCCTGCCGTTATGGAAAAGGGCAATGCAGTCGGCCATCTTCACGGCTTCATCAATGTCGTGGCTGACGAACAACACGGTCTTGTTGACCTGGCGCTGTATGCGCATGAACTCATCCTGAATCACCTCGCGGTTAATCGGATCGATTGCACCAAACGGCTCGTCCATCAGCATCACTGGCGGGTCTGCGGCCAGAGCGCGGGCGACACCGATGCGTTGCTGCTGACCGCCCGACAACTCGCAGGGATAGCGCTGCAGGAACTTCGACGGCTCCAGCGCCACCACTTCCAGCAACTCGGCAGCACGCTTGCGGCTTCTGGCCTTGTCCCAACCCAGCAGGTTGGGCACGACGCAGATGTTTTCTTCCACCGTCATGTTCGGGAACAGGCCCACCTGCTGGATCACATAGCCGATCGAGCGCTTGAGTGTCACGCTATCGAGCTCGGCAGTATCGCGACCGGCGATCCTGACCGTGCCCGAGGTGGGTGGTATCAGCCGATTGATCATTTTCAGCGTTGTGGTCTTGCCACAGCCCGAAGGGCCTAGCAGTACGCAGATCTGCCCTTCTTCAACCTTGAATGAGACATCTTCTACGGCGGTGATAGAGCCAAATTTTTTGTTCAAGTTATCGATCTGGATCACGTCGTCGCTTCCTTCATTTGGCCTGCGCCCATTTTGGTCAGGCCGGTTGGCGTCAAGAGGCGTTGCAAGGCGTACAGCGCATAGTCGGCAGCAATGGCAATCACACTGATGACGATGGCCCCGGCCAGCAACTGGCGGGTGTCGGACTGGGCGATGCCACGAATGATCAGGCTACCCAGGCCACCGGCACCGATATAGGCGGCGATTGCCGCGATGCCGATATTGATCACAGTGGCCATGCGGACCCCGGCCATGATCAGCGGCACCGCGAGCGGCAGCTCGACCTTGCGCAGGCGTTGCCAGGAAGACATGCCCATTCCTGTGGCGGCCTCGCGCAACGCCGGATCGATATTGGCAATGGCCGTGGTGGTATTGCGGATAATCGGCAACTGGGAGTAGAGGAACAGGGCAATGACCGCTGGCACCACGCCGATCCCATAGCCAATCAGGGACAAGGCCGGGATCATCAGCCCGAACAGTGCGGCGGAGGGAATGGTCATCAGTATCGCGGCGAAGGCCAGGACCCAGCGCCGCGCACGCGGATGCTGGGAAATGGCAATGCCGACTGGCACCCCGGTAATGATCGCCAGCCCCACCGCGACCATCACGATAAGCAGATGCTGCCCGAGTAGCAGGCTTATCAGCCTGGCGTTTTCCAGAATGAAGTGCATGGTTTCCATGGTGGCGCCCTCTTCACGTCGTTGTTATTTTCGCCGGCAGTGCATCTGGAATTGCCCGCCGGGCTTGTGAAGAACCTTACCCCGAGGCGCAACTGTCACAGCGCCTGGAGATCGACGATCTCTATCAAAAAACCGCCATTACGCGGCTTGTCGGCAATCATTGTCAGGAGTGGGCCTCATCAAATTTCCGCCGCTCCTCGCCCGGCGTACAACCCCAGACCCGTCGATAGGCCGCCCCCAGGTGCGACGCCGAGACAAAACCGCAGCAGTAGGCAATGGCAGCGATGGGTTGGGCGCTTTCACGCAGCAAGCGGCGCGCTTCGTTGAGGCGCAGCTCCAGGTAGAACTTCTTCGGTGTCATGCCAAAGTGCTGATGCCACAGGCGCTCCAATTGCCGATGCGACAGATTGCAGCGATCAGCAATGCTCTCGATGCCGACGACGTGTTCAAGGTTGTTTTCCATGAAGGCAATGGCCGCTGTCAGGCGCCGGTCATGGATTCCGAAACGCCACTGGATAGACATTCGCTGGTGTTCTTCCGG
Organism: Pseudomonas sp. Pseusp88; assembly: GCF_047303955.1. NCBI lineage: Bacteria > Pseudomonadati > Pseudomonadota > Gammaproteobacteria > Pseudomonadales > Pseudomonadaceae > Pseudomonas > Pseudomonas sp. Pseusp88. The sequence continues at coordinate 52,921 of NZ_JBGLYM010000002.1, forward strand.
CGCCCGGATGCGCGCGTGCAGAAACTGCTCGGCAATGCTGGCGGCCAGTGGGTTGCCAAAATCCAGCCCGACCTGCGCCAGCATCAGGTCGATGGCGGCAGTCCCGCCAGCACAGGTCCAGCGATTGCCATGGTTGACGTACAGCTCCCTGGTCACCTCGATGGTCGGGAACTCTTCGGCAAACTGGCCAATGGACTCCCAATGCAAGGTGCAGCGCTTACCCTCCAACAATCCCGCACGGGCCAGAATGAAAGTGCCGGTACTCAAGGCGCCTACCGTTTTGCCCCGGGCCGCCATGCGCTGCAGGTAACGCAGCATGTTGGGTGGCTTCTGGTTTTCGATGTCGAGGCTGGCCAGGACGAATACCCGGTCGATCTCGGGTGCCTGGTCGATGGCGACGGTCTGTATCTCAAAGCCGCTGCTGGAGCTGATCATGCCGCCCGACTCCGACAGCAGGGTCCACTCGTAGAGCCGCTTGCCGGAAAGCCGATTCGCCGCACGCAATGGCTCGCTCGCTCCGGCCAGGGCCATCATGGAAAATTGCGGCAGGATGAGCAGACCGATACGCCGGGTTGATTCACTGCTGGCAGGCGCTGTAGGTTCACTGGGGCTTGTCATCGCCAGTTCCTTGTCATGGAAGGTTGCAAGCGGACATAGGGCACTGCTGCACCAGGCGTGATCGCGAGGTGCCGGGCGCAAGTCCTGAGCCGCATACTAAAGCCAGACTGAAGATGGATGACAGCGAAGGTGCTGCAAGACCACGGTGTCGGGGTCTTGCAGGCGGTGACGGGCAGATCAGGCGTGGGCGCGGATGGCTTCATCGATGCTCTGTATCATCGATTTGAACACCGGGCTGTCGACCTGATTCTGCTGTCCATGCTGCATGTTCGGCAAAATCAGCGCGCCAGGCCCGGCATCACCCGGATAGTGCCGATGCAGGCGGATGGACTCCGCAGGCATATGCAGGGTGTTGTCAGCCCCATGAATGATCAGCGCAGGCGGGAAGCCCTGGGCTCCTTCAATGGATTGCTCCGGATCATAGGCCACGTAGGTCTTGTAAGACTTGGCAGAGACATGGCTGCAACCCGGCCAGCGATCGGCACCGCCCGCTTCGGTGTAGCCGCCCAGTTGCTGATCGACATAGGCTTGGGTATCTGGATCCAAGGGATAGTAGCCAAGCCTGGTTGCAGCCGTACCGGTATCGAAGGCCGGGATCGCTGCATCATCGGCGAGTTCGCGTATCGCCGCATCCGCAGCGGCACTGTCGGCGCGCAGGTCCTGCAATTTGCGGATATTGGTGTAGCTCATCGGTACCCAGAGACGAATCTGCTCGCCGCCCTTGGCGGCCAGTTCTGCAACCGCACCGAGGCTGGCCACCGAGCCCATTGCCCAAGACGCAACCACCGGCATTTCACCGAAGTTGTCCCGCGCCCATTGCACGGCACCGAGCACTTCGTCTTTCTGGTCTTCGAGGATGACGTGGGTGATCACCTGGTCACCGGCCTGAAGGGTGTTGCGCACCTGCTTGTTGGAGAAGAAACCCGCCACGTCGTAGGTCATGACCCGATAGCCACGCGCGGCCAGGGCTCGACCGAACAATTGGCCGTACATCGTGACGCCGCCAGTAAAACCGGAGTTAAAGACCACCGGAGGCAGTTTACGGGCCGCCGCATCGATATTCGCAGGTTCAAATACAGTGCCTTTGAGGTTCAGGGTTGCATCGCCGTACTTAACAGCAAAGTTTATCTCTTTTGTAGTGACGTCTGTCATTGCTTGATATCTCGAAGTTAGAACATGGGCTTGGATCAACCTGCCAACGGGCCAACTGCATCACGAAGAAGCTGGCCAACAGGAATACGGGTGTGCGCAGCAACGCGTTGGGCGACTGCGTCGACGAAATCGAAAGTCTTGGCTAAATCGAACTGACTGGAATAAGGCACGCCATCATTGGAGGTGCCGACGTGGGGGGCATCGCTGGCTTCCAGCAGAATACGATCGGCACCAACGCCATCGATGATCTGGATGACGAAGCGCGCCACGTCTTCGGACTGCACAGCCGTGCGATAGCCCGGCCCCTTGAACCACACATTGCCGCGCCGTCGCGCTTCTGCCAGCAGCGCCAGGTAGGCAGGCTCACTGGCACCGCGTTCGCAGTGACAACTGCCCAGATGATCGATAAAGACCCGAATACTCTCGGGAATCTGGCGCAATACCCGCAGGTTGGTCTCGGCTTCCTTTGCATAGATATGCAGGTGCTGGTGCGGCAGCAGGCGCGCATATAACTCTTGCCATTGCCGGTCGCTAAAGCGTGCAGCGGACACTGTCTCGGGCCTGGCGTCATGCAGGACAATTCGCGCGCCGACGATCTGCGGATGGGCAAGCCGTTCCCGGGTAGCGTATGCAGGATCGGCCTTGATCGTCCCTACCAGACGGATATTGGCGTAACGCGACGGGTTTTCGGCCTGCAGACCGTCCAACTCGGTGAACGAGGCGAAGACATTTCCCGAATCCGGCAGAATACTCAGATGAACGTTATTGATGAGCGTCGGCATGACTGCGCCGTCGATCAGCCGATCCAGATAGCGGGTCAGTGAGTGTGGCGCTGGCAAGGCATAAGGCAATGAGTCCGCCACACGCTGGAGGTCTCGAGCAGTGTAAAAATGAACGTGGCTATCAATTCTTCTGATGGGCGGCAGCATGATGGTTGTTTCCTGCTTTTGTAGGAAAACAATAAGCTTGAGCCGCCGCCCGGCGCTCCCGCCAATCCGACGTGTCGTATCAAAATTTCGCCATGCACTATCACACGATGTTCACGGCAGAGATCCGTAGCAGGCGTACCTCGCGGCATCGTGGAAAATAACTGCGGGCGTAAAGGGGCTGGATGGCGAAATTTTGCTGTCCGCGCCGCATGCCTTTTAAGGCTTGATGCAAATTTTTTCGGTAATGGCCACGATGATGGCAAACAAACTTCAGAAGCCAGTGAACGTATCGATAACCCTCGCTGTCTAGAGGCTGATATGAGTCAAACGCCCCATGCACAAGTTTGTCCTTGGACCAGGATGGGCCGCCGCTTTGTAATGCTGGCGCAGAAAATTTTTCAATCTCAAGGCTGTCGGATTTGTTACTTTGTCACCGGTTTTTTTACATGTGAGCGGCCTTGGTCAGCCCATCGCCCCCCCCGCCCACTGCCGCGCCGCCCAACGGAGGGACATCTTGACTAGCCCTGAAACGACTGACTCATTTCAGATCGCAGTGGCCAATTGCGCCCGAGAACAGATCCGCACTCCCGGCAGTATTCAACCCCAGGGCTTCATGATGGTGATTGAGGAACCGGGCCTGGCGATCCGTCAAATCAGCGAAAACCTCCCGCAATGGCTGAACATCAGCAATGCCGAGCTGCTCGCTGCCCGATTCGACGAAGTCGTGGAAAATGCTGTCACTTTCGTTGAACTGCTCGGCGAACTGGATGATGAAGAGTCCCAGCCCTATCACGTGGGCGACGTCAGCTTCCTGATAGGCGAGCGCCAACGGCATGTGCCGATGATGCTCCACCGCCATGACGGCGTGCTGATCGCTGAGTTTCAGCGTACCGGCGCCGAATCCGGGAGCAGTTCGCGTTTGAACCCGCTGGTACGCTCATTCATCAGCGGTGTGTCGGACTTCGAAACGATTGATGCCCTGTGTGAGCGGGCAGTGCGTGTCATCAAGCGCCTCACCGGCTTTGGCCGGGTCAAATCCTATCGATTTGACGAAGACGGCAATGGCCAGGTCAACGCCGAGTTGCTCGACGAAGGTTATCCAAGCTACCTGGGGCTGAGTTTCCCCGCCTCCGATATTCCCACCCAGGCTCGGCAGCTTTATTGCTCCAATCGTATCCGGGTGATCGAAGACGCCGATTACCAGCCCTCCCGGCTCCTGCCCGCCGATAATCCGTTGACAGGACAGCCGTTGGACCTGAGCTTTTCAACCCTGCGCAGCGTGTCGCCGGTGCATCTGCAATACATGCGCAATATGAAGACTCTGGCGTCGATGTCGATTTCCATAGTCGTGGACGGCAAACTGTGGGGACTGGTGTCCTGCCATCACAGTTCTCCCCATTCGGTGAGCTTCCAGGTCCGTACCGCCTGCGAGCTGTTGGGCCGGGTTCTGTCGCTACAGGTCGAGACGCGCGAAGCCCATATCCGCAATGAGCGGATGCTGGACATTCGCCAGCGTATCGTTCAGATGCTTGGCGCCATCGCCGATCACGATAGCGTGCTGCTGGGTCTGCGCTCCCTGCCGGACATCTTCGTCAACTTTGTCGGCGCCGCCGGGGCTGCGGTGGTTTCCGGGTCCGGTTGTGATGTCTATGGCCGCACACCCTCCAAGGCCCAGGTCCGTGAGCTGGCTGCATGGCTGGCCGAGCAGAGCACAGCCGAGGTTTTCCATACCGACAACGTCGGTCGAGACATACCGGCGATTATCGGGCTGAGCGCATCGGCCAGCGGCATTCTCGCCGTGTCGATTTCCGAGATTCATCCGCACTACCTCATCTGGTTCAAGCCGGAACAATCCCAGGTCGTGCATTGGGCCGGGCGCCCGGAAAAGACCATCGCCGACAGCGGCTCGCTCAATCCCCGCCAGAGCTTCGAGCAATGGCAGCAGATCGTCGAAGGTTTCTCCACCCCATGGGACGTCAGTGAAATCGAAGGTGTACAGGAACTGCGCCTGGCGGTGCTGGGTATCGTGCTACGCAAGGCCGAGGAACTGGCGCAGATGTCGGAAGACCTGAAACGCTCGAACAAAGAACTCGAATCGTTCTCCTACAGCGTTTCCCATGACTTGCGCGCGCCGCTGCGACATATCGCCGGTTATGCAGAATTGCTGGAAGATATCGAAGGCTCCAATCTCTCGGAGCGCGGCCTGCGTTTCCTCGGCACCATCGGCGACTCGGCCAAATTTGCCGGGACGCTGGTGGACAACCTGCTCAGTTTCTCCCAGATGGGCCGGGCGGCCATGCACCTGTCCGACGTCAATCTCTCGGCCATGATCGCCTCGATCCAGCTGGAGATGCGGCCGGACTATGAGGGCCGCACTATCGAATGGTCGTTCAGTGCATTGCCTGTCGTCGTCGCCGACCCGGCTTTCCTCCACCTGGCCATGCGCAACCTGATTTCCAACGCCATCAAGTACACTCGCCTTCGCGCCGTCGCGACCATCAAGGTCGAAGTACTTGAGCGCGCAAACGATATCGTCGTCAGTGTCCGGGACAACGGTGTCGGCTTTGATATGCAGTACGCCGGGAAACTCTTTGGGGTTTTTCAGCGTCTGCATCGAATGGAAGAATTCGAAGGCACCGGCATCGGCCTGGCCAATGTCCGGCGCATCGTCGAACGCCATGGAGGTACCGTCTGGGCTGAAGGGCTGCCGGACAACGGCGCAACGTTCTATTTTTCCCTGCCCAGAAAAACACTTGTTCCCCCTATTACTGCTGGTCATGAGGCCATACATGCTCAAACCGATACTCCTGGTAGAAGATAATCCCCACGACCTCGAACTGACCCTGGTGGCGCTTGAGCGCAGTCAGCTGGCCAACGAGGTGGTGGTGGTTCGTGACGGCGCGGATGCGCTCGATTATCTGTTCAGGAGAAATGAATACGCCGACCGCAGCGAAGGCAATCCGGCCGTGCTGTTGCTCGACCTGAAATTGCCCAAGATCGATGGTCTTGAAGTGCTGATGAATATCCGCAGCACCGACAGCCTGCGCAGCATCCCGGTGGTCATGCTGACCTCCTCACGGGAAGAGCCGGACCTGGACCGTGCCTACCAACTGGGCGTGAACGCCTACGTGGTGAAGCCGGTGGACTTCAAGGAATTCGTCGGCGCCATTTCTGACCTGGGAATCTTCTGGGCCGTGCTCAATGAACCGCCGCCCGGCTCGACCCGCGTCGTGCGACGCCCGAAATCCTGACGTTGAAGCGTGAGACCGGTACGATCATGCCCTTGGAAAAAGTGAAGCTGCTACTCGTCGAGGACAGCGTCTACGATGTCGAGCTGACTTTGCTCACGCTTGAGGCAAACGGCCTGCGTGTCGACCCTGTGGTCGTGCATGATCATCTCAGCGCCGCAGAAACCCTGGGCCGGGAAAAATTCGACGTCATCGTCTGCGATGTGCTGCTTCCCTCCTCCTCCGGCACGCAGGTGCTGGAAGTCGCCAAGCAGATCGTCCCGCAAACACCCTTCATTTTTCTTTCGGGCATGTTTGGCGAACAGCAAGCCATCGAGACCATGCGCCTGGGCGCTGTGGATTACGTGCTCAAGCAGAACCTCAAGGTCTTGCCCAAGGCGATCCGCCGTGCCGTGCTGGAAGTGCGCGAGCGGGAGAAACGCCAGGCTGCCGAGTCAGCCCTGGAAGACGTCGAAGCCCGTGCACGGATTGCCATAGAAGCGGCGGAAATGGGCGTCTGGGACGTCAATCTCGAGACCCGCGAGGTCATGTGGGACGAGCGCTGCCGGGCGCTGTATGAGTTGCCGCCCATCGGCAATTTCAACCTGGACGCGATGATTGCACTCAGCCACCCGGATGATCGCGATGCATTGCAGGCAAAGATCGACCTGGCCCTCAGTCAGGACTCGGCCTTCAACGCCGAGTATCGAATAGTCCTGCCAGGCAACAGGATCCGTTGGCTGCTTTCCAACGGTCGTTCGACCTTCCGCAACGGCCGTTGCGTGCAATTCACCGGCGTCATTCAGGACATCAGCGAGCGCCGCGTCGCCACCCAGGAACTGGTGCAACTGAACGAGACCCTGGGGCAGCGGGTCGAGCAGCGCACCCGCGAACGCGACCGCACCTGGGAACTGTCACGGGAACTGCTGGCAGTGCTGCGCTTTGACATGAGCCCCATCGCCTTCAACCCGGCGTGGGAGTCCGCTCTGGGTTGGTCCCGGGAGCAGATCAACAGCCTGCGCCTGTGGGAGTTGATTCACCCCCTTGATCTGGATGCGACGATCAAGGAAACCCAAAGCATCGCCTGCGGCAATGTCTCGACCCGCTTCGTCAATCGCATGCGCCACAGCAACGGTGACTATCGCTGGCTGTCATGGACCATAGTGCCGGAAAACGGGCTGATGTACGCGGCAGTGCGCGATATCACCGAAGAGCGCGCGGTCATCGAAGAGCTGGCAGCGGCCAACAGGCATCTGCAGGAACAGATCAGGGAACGCGAGCGGGTCGAAGCCACGCTGCAACAGATGCAACGCCTGGAAGTCGTCGGGCAACTGACGGCGGGCGTGGCCCACGACTTCAATAACCTGTTGACGGTGATCCTCACCAGCGCAACCTTTGCCAGCCGCGATATCGAGCGCGGCAAGCTGGACAAGATCCCCACGCGCCTCAAGCACATCAGCGAAGCCGGGGAACGCGGCGCGCGGCTCACCGCCCAGTTGCTGTCGTTCTCCCGCCGCCAGCGCCTGCAACCCTGCCCGGTGGATCTCAACGCCACTATCCAGGAGATGCAGGGTCTGTTGAGCAAGGCCCTGGGTGCCAATATCTGGGTTGACCTGTCGCTGTCTCCCGGCCTGTGGACTGCCTCGGCAGACCCGACCCAGACCGAAATGATCATCCTTAACCTCGCCATTAACGCCCGGGACGCCATGGCGTCCACCGCCGGCTCGCTCAAACTGCGGACCCATAACGAAACCGTCAAGACCCCTGCCGTGCGCCCTGAAGACCCGGAACCGGGCCGGTATGTCGTGTTTACCATTTCCGACACCGGCTGCGGCATGGACGAAGAAACCCTGAAGAAGGCCTACGAACCGTTTTTCACCACCAAGGCGGTTGGCCAGGGAGCTGGCCTTGGCCTGGCCCAGGTATTCGGTTTCGCCAAACAATCGGGCGGCGGCGTGCGCATCGAGACAGAGCTGAACGTCGGCACCACGGTCAGCGTGTACCTGCCAAAGATCGATGGCCTGGCCACCCCCCTGAACCCGACCGCCAGCCCTGCCCGCGACACCCGGCATATGGGTACCCGAACCGTATTGCTGGTCGATGACGACCCTGTCGTACGGGATCTGACCACGACCATGCTCGAGTCCTTCGGCCTGACGGTGCTTCAGGCCAGCAGCGGCATCGACGCCCTGAGCAAACTGTCCCCCGCCGTTGACCTGCTGATCACCGACTACGCCATGCCCAACATGACCGGCGGCGAATTGGCCGCCCTGGTGAGCAAGGCACAGCCGGGAATTCCCATCGTCTTCATCACCGGCTATGCCGACACCGATGTCCTGGGCCTGGACAATTCCACTGTGGTACAGAAGCCTTTCACCGAACAGCAATTGCAGGAAAAGGTCTGGCTGGCCATGGCGCAGCGCGGGCCGGCGTAGTCGAAATAGCAAAGGGTGCCCGGACAAGGTCGGAGCCAACGGTCACCCCCTGCTTGATCGTTCAGGAGATGAACTTAAGGGCGAGCCGGAAATCCGTGATCTATCAAGAACAACAGTTGGCAAAGCCAGAGACAACAAGGCCCGCAGCGCATCCGGGACCCGGTTCAGAGCCTTGACGGCGGACACTGCTGACCCTATAAATATGTCTGACATCCTGACTAAATGATCCCTTTTATGCTCCAGCTTGACCGCCCTGATTCCCTTGTCGCACGCGTCGTCAATTCCCTTCGCCAGGAGATCGACTCAGGCCGACTCGCACCGCAATCCCGCCTGCCCACGGAATTCGAACTGGCCGAGACGCTGAACGTCAGCCGCTCGGTAATCCGTGAGGCTGTTTCACAGCTCAAGGCCGATGGCGTGCTGATCAGCCGACGCGGTTCCGGTTCGTTCATTTCCGACAAACCCACCGGCACCGTCTTCCGCTTGCCTGAACTCAGCGGCAAGCGATCCGACCTGGAGCAGCTGTTTGAAATGCGCCTGTGGGTCGAATCGCAATCAGCCGGTGTTGCGGCCATCAGGCGCACCAATGCCGACCTCAAGCGCATGGGCAATGCCTTGGAGATCATGGCCACCAACCCCCATGACCTGATGAAATCCGCCGCTGCGGATGTGGAGTTCCATCGCGCCATCGCTGCAGCGTGCAAGAACGAGTATTTCGTCGCCTTTCTGGACTTCCTGGGCCGCCAACTGGCACAAGCGCGACGCAGTGCCTGGGAGAATTCGGCACGCCTGAACGTCGGCTCCGACCCTGCGCAGGAAGAACACGTACGGGTATTCGAAGCCATTTCAGCAGGCGATGCACAAGCGGCCGCCAAGGCTGCTACCGATCACCTGGAAGCATCCGCGCGGCGACTGCAGATTGTGCTGCCGGAGAGTTCCTTAATCAAAAAATAACCATCCCGCTGCTTGGCAGCGGGCTTTTTTGGCGCTATATGTCTGACAACCTGACTTTATGTCACGGGTATCTGCCGAGGGGGAGCTTGTGATCCATGATTTTTGTGTAATTGGTGGCGGTATTGTCGGCTTGTCCACGGCAATGCAACTGCTACGGCTGCAGCCAGGCGCCTCACTGCTATTACTGGAAAAAGAAACGCAATTGGGGATGCACCAGACCGGCCATAACAGCGGTGTGATTCATGCAGGTGTTTATTACGCACCCGGCAGCCTCAAGGCCGATCTGTGCAAGCGCGGCGCCCAGGCCACCAAGGCATTCTGCGCCGAGCAGGGCGTGCGCTTCGAGGTCTGCGGCAAGATGCTGGTCGCCTCTACCGCCGCCGAATTGCACAGGATGCAGGCGTTGCATGCGCGCGCGGTAGAAAACGGCCTCAAGGTCGAACGCGTGGATGCCGGTGAGCTGCGCAATCGTGAACCGAATATTGTCGGCTTGGGTGGCCTGTTCGTGGAAAGCACCGGAATAGTCGATTACCTTGAAGTCTGTACGGCCATGGCCGCCGTGATCCGCAACGCAGGCGGCGAAATCCATCTCGGTCAACGGGTGACCCGCATCAGGGAGAGCACTGACCTGGTCCTCATCGGCGGCGAAGAGCAGACCTGGCAAGCCAGAAAACTGGTGGTCTGCGGCGGCTTGCAATCAGATCGCCTGGCCCGGTTGGCCGGCCTCGAGATCGACCATCAGATCGTGCCGTTTCGCGGTGAATACTTCCGTCTGCCGCCGTCCATGAACGAGATCGTCAAACATCTGATCTATCCGGTACCCGACCCGGAACTGCCGTTCCTCGGCATTCACCTCACCCGCATGATCGACGGCAGTGTCACGGTCGGTCCCAACGCCGTGTTGAGCCTGTCCCGGGAAAATTATCGCAAGTTCGCCGCCACCGCCGGGGACGTGCTCGAGTTCGCCCGGTTTCCGGGGTTCTGGCGGACCATCGCCAGCAACTTGCGGTCGGGCCTGGTCGAGGCCAAGAACTCGATTTTCAAACAGGGCTACCTGCAACAGTGCCAGAAGTATTGCCCGTCCCTGACCCTAGACGACCTGCAGCCTGTCGAAGCTGGGATTCGTGCCCAGGCGGTCATGCGCGACGGCACCCTGGTGCATGATTTTCTGTTTCTCGAGACTCCACGCATGCTCCACGTCTGTAACGCTCCTTCCCCTGCGGCGACATCGGCGATCCCCATCGGCGAAATGATCTGCCAAAAGGTACTGAGCACGGGATGAACGCTTTATCGCTTGTTTCACTCACCCTTTAAATCAATGGAATATCCGCGCTCGCAGCGGGATTCCGTACAACAACAAGAGGCGCACATGGACCATTTCACCCCTGACATACCCCGTTCGACCGCACAGTGCCTGGCCCCGTTGGATCAATTGGAACCGGCAACCTTCAGTGTCCCGCCTGGTGCCTGTGATACCCATGCCCACGTGGTCGCTGCCGATGCCGGTTATCCGATGGTCGAAAGCCGCAGCTATACGCCACCGCCTGCACCCGAGGACAAATATCTGGCCATGCTCGCCGCCAATGGCATGAGCCGTGGCGTGCTGGTGCAAATCAGTGTGTACGGTACGGATAACCGCTACATGCTCGAAGTGCTCAAGCGTCATCCCGGGCAACTGCGCGGCGTCGCCGTGGTCACGGAGGATGTCACGGACCAGCAGTTGGCCGAGATGCACGCTGCCGGTGTCAGGGGCCTGCGGATCAACGTGCTGTTCGGCGGCGGTACCGGTTTCGAGGCCATGGAACGCCTGGCCGCGCGCATTGCCCCCATGGGCTGGCACATGCAGTTTTTGATGGACGTGCGGCAATTGCCGGAGCTGATGCCGCGTATGAAAAAACTGCCATGCCCGTGCATCGTCGACCATATGGGGCATATGCCGGTCAGCCTGGGTCTCGATCACCCAGGCTTCCAGGCGCTATTGCACATGGTAGGAGAGTACGGCTGGTGGACCAAGCTGTCGGGCGCCTATCGCATCAGTGAGTCCTGGCAGGACGACTACGCCGACGTCGTGCCCCTGGCGCAGAAACTGATCGAGACCGCGCCCGATCGCATGGTCTGGGGCAGCGACTGGCCACACGTCTCGTTGTCGCGCATGCCCGATACGGGACGGCTGCGCAACCTGCTGGCGACCTGGGCCCCGGATGAACAGACGCGCAAGCGGATACTGGTCGACAACCCTGCACGTCTTTACGGTTTCCAATCACAACAATAAGAAGGTGCCCTGCCCCAGGTCCCCCTGCGGACGTGATGCCCAGGCACAACAGGAGTTATCCATGAGCTGGTTCAGCGATCTCAACAAAACAGAAAAAAGCACCTTTATCTCCGCCTTCGGCGGCTGGGCACTGGATGCCCTGGACTTCATGGTCTTTACCTTCGTCATCGCCACCCTTATGAGCCTGTGGCACATCGACAAGGGACAGGCCGGAATGCTCAGCACCGTGACCCTGCTGTTTTCCGCAGTCGGCGGATGGGGTGCCGGTATTCTTGCTGACCGCTACGGCCGAGTGCGCATCCTGCAAATCACCATCCTGTGGTTTTCCGTGTGTACGGTGCTGATCGGTTTCGCCCAGAACTTCGAGCAGATCTTCGTTCTGCGCGCCTTGCAGGGTCTTGGCTTTGGCGGCGAATGGGCGGTGGGCTCGGTGCTGATGGGAGAAATCGTTCGCTCCGAGCATCGTGGCAAAGCGGTCGGCACGGTGCAGAGCGGCTGGGCCATAGGTTGGGGCGCGGCCGCGCTGCTCTACACCCTGGCCTTTTCCGTGCTGCCGGAAGACTGGGCATGGCGGACGCTGTTCTGGATCGGCGTGATCCCGGCACTGCTGGTCCTGTATATCCGCAAACATGTTCCCGAGCCCGAAGTATTCCAGCGCGCACAACGCCAGCAACAAGCCAGCGCGCAACGGGTTTCGCCATGGCTGATCTTTTCCCCGGCGTTGCTCAAGACCACGCTGCTGGCCTCGTTGCTATGCACCGGAGTGCAAGGCGGCTACTACGCCATTACCACCTGGCTGCCGACGTTCCTCAAGACCGAGCGCCACCTGTCCGTGGTCGGCACCGGTGGCTATCTGCTGGTGATTATTCTCGGCTCCTTTGTCGGCTACATCTGCGGCGCCTACCTCACCGACAAACTGGGACGCCGGGCCAACCTGATCATCTTCGCCCTGCTGTCGAGCATCACCATCTTTGCCTACACCCAGCTGGAACTGACCAACACCCAGATGCTGTTCCTCGGCTTCCCCCTGGGTTTTTCCGCTTCGGGAATATTCAGTGGCATGGGCGCATTCCTCACCGAGCTCTACCCGTCGGCGGTGCGCGCTACCGGTCAGGGTTTTGCCTACAACTTCGGCCGCGGCATCGGCGCTCTGTTTCCAGGCCTGGTGGGCTACCTGAGCCAGACCAGCAGCCTGGCCGCGGCGATCGGCATGTTTGCCGGGGGCGCGTATCTTGTCGTGCTGGTGGTGACAATGCTGTTGCCTGAAACCAAAGGCAAACAACTGGATTGAGGCGGATTGGCATGGTTTGCCGGTAGTCGACTCAGCCTACGCACTGGCTGATCGCGAAACCGGCTTCAGCTGGGAAGACGGTCTCAGACGATACCAATATATCGAATGAACTGCCGGCTTCCCGGCGAACGCCGGTCCCACATTCATTCCTGGCCTCAACATCCCGTCAGTAAAGGCCCGGATCAGACCAGCCGTGCGCCACCATCGATATTGAGCACGGCGCCATTCATGTAAGCATTGGCCATCAGAAACACCGCTGCCGAGCCCGCTTCCTGCGCAGTACCAAGCCGACGCAATGGCAGAGTCTGCTCAAGCGCAGCCACGTAGGTATCACGCCCCTCGCCCAACGCCTTGCTGAAGATCGGCGTATTGATCGGGCCGGGGGACAGGGTGTTAACACGAATTGGTGCCAGCTCCAGCGCCAGGCCCCGCGCCAGTGCCTCCATGGCCGCCGATGCCGCGGCTATTACCGCGGTGCCGTAGGCATTGGGCCGGTCGGCCAGCGCGCCGGAAATAAACGTCACCGAGCCATCTTTTGCCAGCCTGTCGCCCAGGGCACGAATCGCGTGCAGGGCAGCCCAGATGCGCTCTTCGAACGCCCGGCGCAGATGGTCGATTTCAGCGACGAGCACGGTGCCGACGACAAAAGTACCGGCCAGCAGCACCAGATGATCGACCGTGGGAATATCGGCCAGTGCTGCGTCGATTGCTTCACTGCGCGTCACATCGGCGGCGCGCCAGCCATCAAGGCCGTTATCCAGCGCAGCTTGCCGGGCGCGGTCGGCGTTGGAGCCGATCACGATGACTCTGGCCCCTGCCGCCTTCGCTTGTATGGCCGCAGCCAGACCGATGCCGGATGTGCCGCCGAAGATAACCACGGTGCGGTCGTTGAGCGTGGAGGGCAGTGTTTGCGTGATAGTCATGTTGAATCTCCTGTGGAACCCCTGAATGGCGTTCGATGGAGCAAGACTAAGGTTTGGAGAGAAGATTGATAATTGGGGCAGAAGTCGCTTTACTAGTGCTATGAAGGAACAAATAGGATTGGATCGGCTGACCGGGCTCATCGCATTTGCCCGCGCAGCCTCATTGGGCAGTTATACAGCCGCCGCACGAGCGTTGTCGGTATCGCCGTCAGCTGTCAGTAAAAGCGTGCAGCGCCTCGAGGAGCATTTCGGCCTCAAGCTCTTTACCCGCACGACCCGCTCACTGACCCTGACGCCGGAAGGCAGGGACCTTTACGAGCGGGCGTTACGGATTCTTCAGGAAGTGGAAGAGATCGATCAGGCAGCGGTCGCGTCACGGGCCGAGCCGTCCGGCACCCTGAAAATCACCGCACCCCCGCCCATCGGCCTGAATATCCTGGCACCAGCCTTGCCCCGCTTTCGCGAGCGTTATCCCAAACTTATGATCGACCTGAGATTGAGCGATCAGGTGACGGACATCATCGAGCAAGGTATCGACGTAGCGATCCGGGTGGGCAACCTGGCGGATTCGCGCCTGGTTTCGCGGCCTTTGGGACCCCATCGCATCGGTGCCTTTGCCTCCCCCGACTACCTGCGGCGCAAAGGCACCCCCGTGACCGCCGAGGATCTGGCAGACCACGAATGCATCAACTTTCGTTATCAGAGTTCGGGGCAAAGCCTGCGATGGCCTTATCTGGTCGCTGGGAGGCCATTGGAGGCCAGCCCACAGGCAGCGATCACTGTCGATTTCAGTGACGCGGTCGCGGCCGTGCTTGCCGCTGGCGGCGGTATCGGCATCTCCCCCCACTACGTGGCTGCGCCCTATGTCCGACGCGGTGAACTGGTACCCGTCATGCCGCAATTCACGGTAGAACGCTTCACCATCACTGCCCTGTGGCCGGAAAGCCGCCGGGGGAGCCCCAATGTGAAAGCGTTCGTCGGGTTCCTGGGCGAGTTGTTTCCGGCGATAACGCCGTGGGATGAGACGGTGAGCAAGGCGATCATAGGTTGTCGCACAGAAAACACGGTTCTGTAGGAGCCGGCTGGCGATTACGATAGAGCAGACGACGACTTCAGTGCCTGACCCTACACCATCGCCAGCAAGCCGACTCCTACAGGTCCTGTATCTGCTGCGCGACAGCGCAGTGTCAGGGACGCCGTGACAACTCCTGCAGAAGTGTCATTTCAATTCAGACATTGGCGTCGTGCCTGATACCGGCAACCCCATGCCCTCCCACTCCAGCCAAGCGCAGAACACCTTTACCGCCTCATCCTCCAGCCTCTCCACCGGCACATAAGCGCAATAACTTCGCGACGGCAGACGCGGCCCTTCGAAGGGGGTCACCAACCGCCCGCTTTTGAGATCGTCGGCGACCAGCGCCATAGGCCCCATGGCGATGCCAAGACCGTCGATGGCCGCCTGCAGGGTCAGGTAGAAATGATCGAAAACCAGCTCGGCCGAAGGCTTGAGGCGGGGTATGGCTACGCTTGCCAGCCAGTCGGGCCAGAGCCGTGGCAGGCTGGAGGTATGCAACAGGGTGTGTTGCTGTAGATCGTCAGGCGTTCGCAACGGCAGGCGTTGCAGGAGCGCGGGGCTACAGACCGGCAGCCGTTCCTCATAAAGAAAGGTCCGGGTCGAATAACCGTAGAGCGTATCCGGCCCGCCACGAATGGTAATGTCGCAGCTGTCTTTCAGGCTCTCGACCGATTTGCTCGACGTCTCTATCCGGACATCAATGCCGGGATGCTCAGTGCGGAATCTCTCCAGCCGTGGCACCAGCCAGCGTAACGTAAAAGACGCCAGGGCATTCACCCGCAGAACACGCGGTGCATTGGCCAGCGAACCAAACCTTGCAGTGGCCTGGGCCAGTTGCTCGAACAGCGGTCCGATCGCTTCCAGATAGGCCTTGGCTGGCGGGGTCAACAGCACACGCCGGTTGTGACGCTCGAACAGTGGCGCGCCGAACCAGTCTTCAAGCAGGCGCACACTCTGGCTCACTGCGCCCTGAGTGACATGCAGTTCAATAGCGGCTTCCTTGAAGCTACCGAGTCGACCTGCGGCCTCGAAGACTTTCAACGCGTTGAGCGGAGGGATTGGCCGAGTCATTCGCAATAGTTTTATTGAAGTGAAAAGACAATTTATCTGGTTTGTCAGCCAACACCAAGATAGATATTTTGCTGACAATCTTTTCGATCTGGAAAACACCATGCTCAGTTATACCGGCGGCCTCGTCCTCCTGGCCGCCCTGCTCCATGCCAGCTGGAATGCGATGCTGCATGGCAATCGCGATCGCTACCTGTCCATGGCCTGGATGAGCATTGCCATTGCCCTGATCTCCACGGTGGCGGCCCTGATGCTGCCGTTACCACCCGCAGCGGCGTGGCCATATATCGTGGCGTCCGGGTTGGTGCATATCTTCTACAACATCAATCTGGTGCGCTCTTACAGCAACAGCGACCTGGCGGTGGCCTACCCCATTGCCCGGGGTTCTTCGCCCTTGCTGGTGGCCCTTGGCGCCGCGCTGTTCGCCCATGAAGCCATTACACCGATCCATGCGCTGGGCATCGCGCTGATCTCGGGGGGCATCCTGACCCTGGCCCTGCTCGACCGCCACGTCTCCCGGGCGGCAGCCCTGACGGCGTTGACCACCGGCGCGATCATTGCCCTGTATACCGTGATCGACGGCATTGGCGTGCGTCAGTCCGATGGACAGGCCCTGGCCTATACCCTGTGGATGTTCACGTTTTACTGGGGGACAGTGCTGGTGTTCGTGGCCAGGCGCGGGGTGGCCGGGCTGCTGGGGCCGATCCGGAGCAACCCTGCGGCCGTCACATCGTCCTTTGTCGGCGGCCTGGTGTCCATTGGTGCCTACGGCATTGTGATCTGGGCGCTGCAATCGGGGGCCATGGGCATGGTCTCGGCGTTGCGCGAGACCAGCGTGGTGATGGTGGTGCTGATTGGCCGGGTGTTTCTGCGTGAAGCGGTGAGTGCCAAGCGTTGGGCAGTGTGCGTGGTGGTGGCGGTCGGAGCGATTTGTCTGGGGCTGTAGCCCCCCAACTGAATCTGAAATGGATATCCGGAGGTCACACTATCAGTAAAAAGCAACACAGTTGATATCCCACTATATGGGACTTTAAATCATATATTGAGTCATCCGACAACCTCGTCTAAGGTGAACGATGCACCGCTACCACTCTCATAAAAATAACAGGGGGTCTCATGCATCAGCCATTCGCCGACTCGGGCCTGCACGCCAGCACCATGAAGCGCCTCAACCTTAAGTTGATCCCCTTCCTGATGTTGCTGTACATGGTCGCGTACATCGACAAATCCAATATCTCCGTTGCCGCGCTGCAGATGAATGCCGAGCTGGGCCTTACCGCCCGCATGTATGGCATCGGCGTGGGCCTGTTCTTCCTCACCTATATACTGCTGGAAGTGCCCAGCAGCGTGATCCTCACCCGGGTCGGCGCGCGGCGCTGGATTGCGCGGATCATGATCACCTGGGGCATCGTCGCCGCCAGCATGAGCCTGGTGCAGAGCGCCAATCAGCTGTACGGCATGCGCCTGCTGCTGGGGGCCGCCGAGGCCGGATTCACCCCGGGGATCATTTATTACCTGTCCCAGTGGTACCCGCGCAGTGACCGGGCCAAAGCCATGTCGTTCTTCTACATAGGCGCTGCCCTGGCCTCGGTCATCGGTCTGCCGCTGTCCGGGGCCTTCCTGCATCTGGACGGGTATTTTGGCGTCAGCGGCTGGCGCTGGCTGTTCCTGCTCGAAGGGATACCGGCAGTAGTACTGGGTATCGTCGTATTGCGCTATCTGCCGGAAACTCCGCAAAGCACCCACTGGCTGCAACCCGAACAAAAAGAGTGGCTGAGCCGCACCATTGCTGCCGAACAGGCAACGTCGCCCATCAGCCATCACGCGGCCTGGCAGACCTCCTTTCGCAGCCGCCAGGTCTGGTTGCTGAGTCTGTTCTGGCTATTGCAGGCGTTCGGCACCATCGGCATCACCCTGTTCCTGCCGCTGATCGTCAAGTCGGTGTCCGGACAGGCGTCGTTTACCGTCAGCGTGCTATCGGCCCTGCCCTTTCTGTTTGCCTGCATCTTCATGTACCTCAACGGCACTCACTCGGACCGCAAACGCGAACGCAGCTGGCACCTGGGCGTGCCCTTGATGCTGGCCGGGGCATTGCTGGCCCTCGCGGTGGCCACCAGCAATCCGTGGCTGGCCTATGCCTTGCTGGTGGTGGCGGTGGGCTTGAACTGGGCGGCAACTCCGGTGTTCTGGGCGACCACCACCGAGTACCTGTCCGGCGCTGCGGCAGCCGCGTCGATTGCCCTGATCAACTCCATCGCCAATATCGCCGGCCTTGGCTTGCCGCCAGTAATGGGCTGGATCAAGGACGCCACGCAGAGCTACGACTATGCCCTGCTGATGGTATCTGCAGCGCTGCTGCTGGGGGGCGTACTGGGGCTGTATCTGGCTCGCGTACCGCGTTCGGCGCCGCCCGAAACAGTCGACCTGAAGGTCCGGCACGCCGGCTAGAGTTTCAAGCCAAGCCGCTCCATGGCCTCGTGGGCTTCGATGATCATGCCGGACACCTCGGCGACCGTTACATGCAGTTTGGTCGCCCGTGTCCGCATCAGTTCGTAGGCCTGGGTCTCGCTCAGGTACTGTTGTTCGACAATTTTAACGAAAGAAAAACTTCACTGATCGGTTTCAAATGACACCTGAGTGGGTACTGCTTGAGCCCACCAAGGTCATCGGCTAGCATTCGCTCATATCCTCCCAGGGGGGATAAGTCCACCTGGTAAAACCGAGACCGATCATGCTCAAGATCCTCACCCACCGCACCTACCGGCATCTCTTTCTGGCGCAGGTCATTGCACTGGTGGGCACCGGGTTGGCAACCATCGCATTGGGACTGCTCGCCTACGACCTCGCGGGCGCTGAAGCCGGTGCCGTGCTGGGCACCGCGCTGGCGATCAAGATGACCGCTTATATCGGCGTCGCCCCGGTTGCCGCAGCATTTGCCGAGCGCCTGCCGCGCCGCACCCTGCTGGTTTCCCTTGATCTGATCAGGGCTCTGGTCGCCCTGGCGTTGCCATTTGTTCATGAGGTCTGGCAGGTCTACGTACTGATTTTCGTCCTGCAATCGGCATCCGCCGCGTTCACGCCGACGTTCCAGGCGTCCATCCCCGATATTCTTGTGGATGAGGACGACTACACCAAGGCTCTGTCGCTCTCCCGTCTGGCCTATGACCTGGAAAGTGTCGCCAGCCCGATGCTCGCCGCCGCACTTCTGACTGTCATGAGTTTCCACAACCTGTTCGCCGGCACAGTCGTGGGCTTCCTGGCGTCAGCGGCGTTGGTCTGCACGACGGTACTGCCCAAGGCCAAGGTCGTGCAGCGGCGCAGTGTCTATGAGCGGACGACCCGGGGGTTGCGCATTTTTCTGGCGACGCCGCGCCTGCGCGGCCTGCTTGCGCTGAATCTGACCGTGGCGGCGGCCAGCGCCATGGTGATCGTCAATACCGTGGTGCTGGTGCAATCCGGCTTCGGTCTGGCGCAAAGCTCGACGGCCCTCGCCCTGGCGGCGTTTGGTGGCGGCTCGATGCTCGCGGCCCTGGTCCTTCCGCGCATGCTCAAGGGCATCAGCGACCGCAGCGCCATGCTCGGCGGTGGCGCTATCCTGGTAGCGGGCCTGGGGGCTGGTATGACGCTGCACAGCTATGCCGCTCTGCTGCCATTGTGGTTTTTCCTCGGCATCGGCTATTCCCTGGCCCAGACGCCCGGCGGCAGGCTGCTGCGCCGCTCTGCCCACCCGGAAGACCGCCCGGCCTTGTTCGCAGCGCAGTTCGCCTTGTCTCACGCATGCTGGCTTATCACCTATCCACTGGCGGGCTGGCTCGGGGCAAAAATCGGCTTGAACACTTCGTTCATGGCCCTGGCTACGGTAGCCGGCGCTGCGCTGCTGTGCAGCATGGCTATATGGCGCCCGGCCCATGACCTGGAGTACATCGAACATAGCCATGACGGCGACGGCGATGCGGATCACGGTGAGGCGGGCGCGCCCACTCATCGTCATCCTTACATTATCGATGACCGGCATCCGCGGTGGCCAAAAGACCTGAACCATTGAGTCATCCCGTTGCACCGGTTTGACCCTCTCCCCCCACGGTATATAGGATGCCTGGCTGAATCATCCAGGCAAGAGGCGCACATCGTGAGTGAGCATGAACATCCTCATGGGCATATCCACCAGTCCCATGAAGCCATTATCAAGCGACTCAAGCGCGCCGATGGCCACCTGCGCAGCATCATCACCATGATTGAAGATGGCCGTGACTGCGTTGACATCGCCCAGCAACTGCATGCTGTGGAAAAAGCCGTGTGCCAGGCCAAGCGCACCTTGATCCATGACCATATCGACCACTGCCTGGAGGACACTGTCGATTCCCTGGCCAATGGCGAACACGCACCGCTGGAAGCTTTCAAGCAGATCACCAAATACCTCTGATACGCCTATGGACGCAAAACCTGCCCGTCAGAAAATTCAACGCTGACGCTCAAGCTCTGTGGCTCATTGATCGCCGCCATGTATTCATCGACACTGATTTCCCCGACGCACGGCCGGGCACCGGGTTCGGGCAGATAACCTGCGGCGAGCTTCGTGGCCAGAGCCACGGCGGCACAACTGGGGATTTGCGGGCCCTTGCCATTTTTTGCCGTGAGTTGCACGGTCATGGACAGGGGTTTGCCGTCAGTGCCGACGCCGTGCACGTCGATGAACATCGCGCTTTTGCCGTCATCCAGGCCTTCAAACAACACCCCGCAGCGATGCAGCCGCGCAGCCCAGGGCGCGTGATCACGGACCAGGCCTGTCTTGACTGCCTGGGCAAGCAGGAAATTGGCGATACCGGCGAGCTTCAGCCCGGCCCCGGCCTGAAAGCTCAGAGTGTGGGCGCCGTAGCGGGCGGCGAAAATATCCAGGTCCGGCACGTCAACATTGGCGAGAAGGCGCGTGCCCAGATCCGGCATCCTGCGCAGTTTCAAGCCTTGCCAACCTGAGACCTCATGGACTTGGCCATCTTTGAGCTGCCGAATAGATTTACCGGCATAGGCCAGCACGCCTTCGATGGTCGACAGGCCCGGCATCTTTGCCGATGAGGAAATGCCATGCTCGATGGAGTCGATGCGCTGGAAGCGATGGCGCTGCTGATCAATAAGGGCTGACGACAGCGTCGGCACCGAGCTGCAGCCACTGAGAATTGCCACACCCGCCTGCCGGGCACGGGCGTCAAGAACGGTGATGCCGTTGACGAAAGTCCGACAATCGGCGAGGTCGCAGTAATTCACCCCGGCATCGATGGAGTTCTCGGCGACGGCATAGGACTGCCCCTGAAACGGGCCGCCGGTATGGATGACCAACTGGATATCCAGGGTACCCAGGGCGGACTTGAATTCGGCGCCCATGGCATTGCCGCACCAACCCTCGCAGACCTTGCCCGACGACGCCTGCAACTCATCGAGCTTGGCCTGCAACTTGCGCGGATCGCGGCCCGAGATCACCAGTTCGATACCGGACATCGCAATCAGATGCCTGCAAACGATACTGCCAAAATTCCCGTAGCCGCCGACCACCAATACCCTGAACGCCATGTAACGCTTCCCTGAGTGATTCAACCAAGCGGGTAACTGTCCTTGAACAGGGCGGTTGAATCAATGCGTTTTTCAAGAGTGCCTGCGGCGCAGCAAACCTTTGGCTGAAGGTAGAAGCCAATCTTGTGGGAGCGAATGCATTCGCGAAAAGAATATTACAGACGATATAGATATATCGACCTCGCCGGCCCCTTCGCGAATGAATTCGCTCCCACAATTCACTCCCACAATCAGGTCCCGCATTTGCTTCAACGGAGCCGCTGCGGACACCAGTTTCAGGGCTGCCACAAGGTCTTGCTGCCATCCAGTTTGCGATCCAGAAAACTTGCGGCACTGATCAGCGCCAGATGGCTGAGGGCCTGAGGCGTATTGCCCAGATGGCAGCCATGCACGTCAAACTCCTCCGCATACAAGCCCAGGGGATTGGCATAACGCAGCAACTGCTCGAACTCCAGGTGCGCCTGTTCAACCCGTCCCGCCCGGGCCAGGCATTCGACATACCAGAACGAACAGGCAGTGAATGCTCCCTCCTCACCGGTCAGACCATCGTCGTGGTCATCGTTACGATAACGATAAACCAGGCCGTCCCGCACCAGAGCGCCTTCGATGGCGTCCAGGGTCGCCAGCCAGCGCGGGTCACTGGCACCGACGAAGCGCACCAATGGCATCAGCAGCATCGACGCATCAAGATTGCGACTGCCCTTGTGCTGCACGAAATGGCCCAGGTCGGCGTTCCAGAAGTTCTTCCAGATGTCATCGTGAATCGCCTGACGTTGCGCATCCCAACGGTCGAAAGGTGCCGGCAGGGAACGCTTGAAAGCCAGACGCAAGGCACGATCCAGAGCCACCCAGCACATCAAGCGCGAGTGCAGGAAATGCTGATCCTGACCGCGCATTTCCCAGATGCCGACGTCCTTGTCCTGCCAGTGCTCACAGACGTGATCCACCAGCTGCGTTGCGTGTTTCCAGCCTTCGTAGGAAATGGCTTCGCCATATTTATTAGCCAGGTACACCGCATCCATCAACTCGCCGTAGATATCCAGTTGCGTCTGCCGATAGGCCTCGTTGCCTATGCGTACCGGCGCAGCGCCGCCATGACCGACAAAATGGGCGAGGTGTTCTTCGGGTAGCTCTTCACGACCGTCCAGAGCATAGAGAATGCCCAGTCTGGTCGAATCCGCACAGCAGTCGCCCATGCGTTCACGCACCCAACTCATAAAGGCATTGGCTTCATCGGCGTAACCCAGGCGCATGAAGGCATACACGGTGAACGAAGCATCACGGATCCAGCTGTAGCGATAATCCCAGTTGCGCTCGCCACCACGGGTTTCCGGCAGGCCGTAGGTGGCCGCAGCAACAATGCCGCCGTGTTTGCGCGAGGTCAGCAGCTTCAGCGCCAGCGCCGAACGATTGACCATCTCCCGCCAGCGGCCGCGGTACTCAGACTGGCTGCTCCAGCGCCGCCAGAACGCCAGGGTGTCGGTGAAATAGCGGCTGCACTGCCCGGCCACCACCTGCGGATCGTCGATACCGCCGAGAACAAACTCGATGATCTGCCCCTGTTCCATGGAAAATTCGGCAACCGCGGTCTGCTGCTCAAGACGCAGGGCAGTGGTGGTCGACAGGCGCATACCCGGCTGCCCCTCGGCGGCGAAGCAGACATCCTCACCGTCCATGTACGCCTCCATCCGCGCGCGGCTGTAGTCCATGCGCACCCGACAGCGCATACGCACATTGGCCTTGCCGTAGCGCACCTCGATGCGCCGCACCAGACGTGGTAAATCATCCTCGTTGTGGCCAATGGGCATCAAGTCAGTGACCTCCACCACCGCGTCCTGAGCGATCCAGCGGGTCTGCAGCACATTGGTGTCCGGCAGATAAATCTGCTGGCGACGGGCATCGGGCAGATCCGGCGCCAACTGAAAGATCCCCGCTTCAGTGGTGTCGAGCAACGCACTGAAGATCGACGGACTGTCAAAATCCGGCCAGCAACAGAAATCGATACTGCCGGTATCGGCCACCAACGCTGCGCTGCGCATATCGCCGATGATGCCGTGATTCTCGATAGAGTTTTGCGCCTCTTCACCATGATCAGCCATTGTTGCGGAACTCCGGATACAGGCTCATGCCGCCATCGACAAACAACGTCGTGCCATGAACGTAGTCAGACAAATCCGACGCCAGCCAGACCACCGCGTTGGCGACATCCTCAGCTTCACCGACCCGGCCATAGGGGATCAGTTTCAACATTTTGGCCTCGCCATCGCCTTGCATCTCCTGCTGGTTGATGGCGGTGCGGATAGCGCCGGGGGCGATGCTGTTGACCCGGATGCGCTGCTCGCCAACCTCCTGAGCGATGCTGCGCATCAGCAAATCGACGCCGCCCTTGGACGCGGCGTAATTGGCGTGTCCGGCCCAGGGAATCAACTGGTGCACCGAGCTCATGTGAATGATCTTGCCCATGGCGCGGGACACCCCGGGACGCATACCCTGATGGATGAACTGACGCAAGGCAGCCCGGGCGCAGAGAAATTGCCCGGTCAGGTTGACGTTGATCACGGAATTCCAATCCGCCAGGCTCATGTCGACAAGAGGCGCGTCTTTTTGCAGACCGGAATTGGCCACCAGAATATCGAGATGGCCGAAGTGTTCCAGGGTTTGGGCGAACAGCTTCTCGACTTGCTCTTCCTGGGACACATCGGCACCAATGGCCACTGCCTGGCCGCCCGCAGCCCGAATCTGTTCGACCAGTTTTTCCGCAGGCTCGGCATGGGCGTTGTAGTTCACCACCACTGCCGCGCCGGCAGCCGCCAGGGCCTTGGCAGCACCTTCACCCAATCCGGAACTGGCACCGGTGACCAGCGCGACTTGTTGCTGCAACGAGATATGCATGGGTTATCGCCTTATGATCGTCATACAGAGCTGACTGACGAGATTCGGGCGAAGTTCAGTAAAAGCTAACAGCGGCGCAACATCAACGAGCGAATATTCGGCGCAGGAAGGCTCGTTGGTTTAGGGCATGCGATCTTGGCGACATTGGCTTTCGTAAAAAAATCCAAATTTTCCTAACGGTAGGTGTCTACCGGTTTCGCCAATATGAGCTTCACCGCCTTGGACCGGTCCAGCATGCAAATCTTGTAGTTACTGCCCTGATAAGCGCGATAGGCACCGTCGACGGTGACATTGCCCTTTGCAGCCATAATCTTGTCGAGCAATGCCAGTGTCTGAGTATCGAAGGAGCTGCGCTCACCCACGACATAGTAATCATCCGGGCTGTACGTTCTGAACATCACGTAACCGGCCCACTGACCTTCCCCCTTGTAGGGAGAAAGCGGCATGCGGATGCGCGACTCCCTGACGAATTTATCGGCAGGGTACTGCCAGCCGGCAATGGGAGAGAGAGTGACTTCCTTGGCATCGGTCGCGGGTGTACTGCCCTTGGTTATGCTATCGATGGTGCGCTGAGTCAGTGCTCCACTTTTCAGATACCCCTGTGCATAGCCTGGAATTTGGCTCGCGACTTGCGCAATCACGTTGCCAAGACCGGCTTCCCGGGCAAAAAAATTCTTCTGAAACGGGTCAATACCTGGATCAGTCAGGTATTTATAAACCGTCTCATCATGGCTGTAGCCGATCTGGCTGAAAACCCGGTTTGAATAGCGTCCAATGACTTCGGCGGATTTTTCGGGATCGCCTTTAACGGCGTTCAGCTCTCGATTGAACTGACTTTCTACTGGCGCGAAAGCGGCATTGATCTTAGCCACTGTGGCGTCATTCATCGGTGCCGCCGGCAGCGCAGCAAATACGGAAAAAGACAGGCACGTACAGAGAGCAACAACGAAGCTTCGTAGCATTGGAGACGTCCTTGACTGCGGTGATATAGCAAGCTTGAACCCTGCATCTTAATGACCCAGACCCACCCACTCAAATTCATTCGGCTCCTTGCGAGCAGACGGTGTACACCAGAAGATTGAGAGGTAGAAGAGTTGAATCATGACCCTTCAAGCCCGGACAGGACAGGCAACACACCTGCACTGCACCGGGCCAGTCATGCAATCACAAGATTATTTACGCGCCTCCAGAATCAGATTGAAGGGGGTCTCGGTGGCCCGCCGAAAGTGTTTGAAGCCCGCCTCGGCAAAGACATTTCTCAGCCGCGCCTCCCCAGCCTGCGCTCCCAATCCCAGTCCTACTTCCTGCGACAGCGAATTGGGTGTGCAGATAAAGGTCGATGCGGCATAGAACAGCCGTCCCACCGGGTTGATGTTGGCGTCGAGGGTGTCGCTGGCAAAAGGCTCCACCAGCAAAACCGTGCCATCGGCCTTCAGTGCCTGATAAGCATGTTTCGCCGCGCCAACCGGGTCGCCCATATCGTGCAGACAGTCGAAGTAGCAGATCAGATCGTAATCCTTGTCGGGGAAGTTCTTGGCGGTGCCTTCGACAAAACGGACTCGCTCACTGACGCCGCCTTCTTTGGCACGCTGAGTGGCGGTGACGATGGACGGTGCGTGATAGTCGATACCGACAAAATTCGACGCAGGAAAAGCCTTGGCCATCACGATGGTTGAAGCCCCGTGTCCGCAGCCGATATCGGCCACCTTCGCACCGGCCTTGAGCTTGTCGACGACCCCGTCCAGCGCCGGTAGCCATTGGTCCACCAGATAGGCTTTGTACCCCGGCCGAAAAAAGCGCTCGGTACCGCTGAACATGCAGGGATGGTGATCGCCCCAGGCCAGAGCGCCATCACCGCGCATGGCCGTAACCAGCTTGTCCTTGTCGTGAAACATCGATGCCACCACCATGACACCACCGGCGGCATAGACCGGTGAATCCTCGATGCCCAGAGCCAGGGCCTGCTCCTCGGGCAACACGAACTGCCCCTCGCGATGCTCCATATAGCCTGATGCCACATGGGCGCTGAGCCATTCGCGAAGCAGTCGGGCATTGCAGCCGGTCTTGCGAGCCAGGGCTTCGGGGGTGACGGGCTGGCTGTCAGCCATGGCCTTGTACAGCCCCAGTTCATCGCCAAGCATGATATTGGCCAGCATGCCTGCGGCACCCATATCGGACACCAGCCTGCCCATGAACTCATGAAGTTTCGCCTCGTCCATTGTATAACCTCCTTTGAGAAGGCCACCGTCGGCACGGGCGTAGAGAACCTGACAACTGTTGGCGGTGGTCGGGTGAATAAACCACGTTGATGCCCGACGCAGCAGCGCGCAGGCAAACCCGTTCCCACCCCATAGGCGGGACTTGATTGAGTCTAGTCCTTGGTCGGGCGATACACTCAGTCCGCTCACCACACAGTCGTTTGCGTAATGCATAAAGCGTGCAGCCGACGGGAAAAACCATTGCCGCGCCGGCCTGGTCAAGAAATCCGGCGTTTCGCCCGTCTACTCTTTGGGCCTGTCAGCACGAGGGCTGACCGTCAGCAGGCTGGTTTGCAGATGATGAGCCACCTGCTCAGTGGTGCTGCCCAGCCATTTGCTCATCGCACTGCGGTGCACAGTGCCCATCACGATCACGTCAAAACCGTGGGCACGGGAGAAGGCTTCGATCACCTTGGCCGGATTGCCCATCAACAAATGTTTGCGATCGGCAGGCACTCCGAAACGGGCTGCGAGCCGATCAAAAGCATCCTTGTCCAGATCGTAGATCTGCGCATGGGCTTCAGAGGAAAATGCCATGTCACTGTCCCAGCCGAAAACACCGGACAGGTCATAGGCGTACAGCAGGTGCAGGTCTGCGTTGCACTGCTGTGCCAGTTTTTCCGCCGTGGCGATAATTCTGTCGTTCAGGCCGTCATGTTGCTCTTCAAGGCGAAAAGGGTCGACCGCTGCCAGGATCTTGCGCGGAATGGCGTGGGTCATTCGGGCGACCAGATGCAGGGATATCGGGCAATCGCGCAGCAGGTGCTCATCGAGCGAGGTGAACATCGCACGGGACAGCCACGATTGATGCTCAAGATCCTTGATGACCAGTGAGGGCTTCATTTCACGGATGTGCTCCATGATTTCGTCAAGCGGACGCCTCACCCAAATCACTTCCTGGGTTACCTGAACACCGGAGTGACGCATTGCTACGGCCTGCTGTTCCAGCCACTCGCGATGACGGTCCAGATACCCATCCTTGATTTCACGCAGTGCCTGCTCGTTGACAAGCCCGGCCGTAGCCAGCGCTTCCACATAGTCAAACGCGACGACGTGCAAGGCAACGCCCTGTGCCTTGGCCAACGCCAGGGCGCGGTCGAACGCCGCAGTTCTTTCCAGCAACGGCGACGCGATCAGCATCAAACGTTCAGCTTCGGGCATTTCACACCTCCTTGGGGCTATGTGCGCAGACCTGAGCTGCGCGTGGCTGTAGATTGGCGGAAGACAGGGCGCAGGACTCGTCCGGGTCGTCGCCGGGCTTGATGATCAACACACTGCAAGGCGAGTGAATCAGCAACGATTCGGCAGTATTGCCGATGACTTTTTCCAGGCGGGTCCTTGGCAGACTGCCCATGACGAGCAAGTCGATGTCTTGCTCACGAGCAAAGGCACTGATGGTCGGTTGTGGCGTGCCGACCAGGAAATGGCAGCATTCGGCCGGGATCGCATGACGATCGCATAGAGATGCAAAAGCCTCGGCATGGGCCTCGCCCAGCGCCTCATGAAAGCCCGTCTCGACCGGCAAGGCGCCGAGCAGAGTCACATTGGTGGCGTAGAACACTGACCAGTCATAGCTGTACAACACATGAACGCTGCCACCGCATTGCCTCGCAATGCGCGACGCCGTCTCGATCAACCTGTCGTTAAACTTGAGGTCAGCGTCTTCATAACGATAAAGGTTGACGGCCACCAGTACCTTGCGCGGCAAAGGCGAATGGCCTCCGGTGACAAGCTGCACCGGACACAGGCAATCACGCAGTAAATGCCAGTCCAGGGGCGTAGAAAATAGCCGGGCAAAGAGCGGCTCATGATGTACATCCTTGATCAGCATTTGCGGGCGAGCCGCCCGGACACAGGCAATGATTGCCTCGAAGCAACTGTCCGTCCACAACACCTCTACCTTGCACTCAAGACCCTTGGCACGTTCTTGCGCGACCTGCTGCTCCAACCATTGACCATGGGCTTGTAAATAGCCGTCACGCAACAGGCTCAGGGCCGAGTGGTCGAAAATGCCCATGACCTCCAAGGCCTGGAAATAGTCCAGCGCGACAATCCGTAGCGGCGCACCGTAGGCCTTGGCCAACGCAACAGCGCGATCAAAAGCCGGAGTACGCTGCATCATTGATGAAGCGATCAACAAAAATTCCGATGACTCGTTCATGGCGACCTCGCTCACCACCCCGGATGGCCGTCGCAGGCACTGAGTGCCATAGCGCAGATAAGGGACTGTCAGCAGTGTGAATGGATCGCGGCAGACGAATCTGATCTAAATCAGAAAACTGCGTCTGGTCAGGGCGGCCACCAGGATTGGGGTCATAATCAGCCCTGAGCCGCCTCAACATCTGTCAATAGCCGCCAAGCGGAGCCTTGTCCATGGTCCTTGTTACCCTGATCAATACGCTGATCATCATCACCGTTGTGATCATTCACTATGAATGCCTGATGCGCCTGAACCTGCTCTTGCCCAGGCTCAGGATCTGGCATCGGTTCAGAATTGTCTTCGGCGTGCTGGGCGCGCTGGCGGCCCATGCCATTGAGGTCTGGGTATTCGCGCTGGGCTACTACTTGATGACCCGCAGCAATACGCTGGGCAGCCTGACCGGCAATTTTGACGGCAGCTTCCTGGATTCGGTGTATTTCTCCTTTACCACCTACACCACCATAGGCTTTGGCGACATCTCACCCATTGGCCCACTCAAGTTCCTCACCGGGCTAGAAGCCCTGACCGGCCTGGTGTTAATTACCTGGACAGCCTCTTTCCTGTTCATCGAGATGCAGAAGTACTGGAGCTTCCAGGAATCCAATACCCCCGCCCCCGGCCACAAAAAGCCGTAGATCCCTTGACCTGATCTCCCTGCGCATAGCGTCATGCCGCCCTGAAAGACGGAGAAGTCTGCCCTGCCCATTTCTGCCAGCTGGAACGTCTGGCCGCGCCCGGCACGAGCACGTCACCACCGATTGCCATCAAGGTGTAATGGCGACCTTCATCACGCCATCTCGCTGATGAGCGAACAGGTCGTATGCCGCCTCGATATCGTCAAGCCTGAAACGATGGGTCACCAGCGCTGACAAATCGACGGCACCGCCGCCGACAACCGCCATTAACCGCCGCATCCGCTCCTTGCCGCCGGGGCACAGCGTCGTGACGATGCTGACGTCGCCCAAGCCTGCCGCGAATGCTTGCAATGGAATGTGCAGGTCCGTGGAGTACACGCCAAGGCTGGACAGTCGGCCGCCGGGGCGTAAAACCCGCAACGCCGACTCGAACGTGGCTTGGGTACCCAGCGCTTCGATGGCGACGTCGACGCCACGCCCATCGGTCAGCGCCAGGATTTGCTCCACCACATCGCCGTTCTTGAAGTCGACGACATGGGTTGCGCCCAAACGCCGGGCGACAGTCATGCGGCTCGCCACCGTATCCACGCCAATGATGCATGAGGCGCCTTTCAGACGAGCGCCAGCCACCGCGCACAAGCCGATAGGGCCCAACGCGAACACCGCCACCGTGTCACCGATCTGCACGCCGCCGCGCTCGGCACCGGAAAACCCGGTGGACATGATGTCGGGACACATCAGCACTTGCTCGTCGCTGAGACCAGCAGGAATCGGACACAGATTGGCCATCGCATCCGGCACCCGGACGAACTCGGCCTGACAACCATCGATGGTATTGCCGAACTTCCAGCCGCCGATGGCACGAAAGCCGTGGGCAGTGTCCGGTCCATCCTGGGACCCGCAACCGCACAGGCAGGCATAACTGTGGCCGCTGGGCGTGATGGCGCCAGCAATCACTCGCTGCCCTTCATAGAAGCCCTGTACCTGCGAACCGAGCCGCTCAATCACGCCGACCGGTTCATGACCTACGGTCAGGCCCCTGGCAACCGGGTATTCACCTCGCAATATGTGAACGTCTGTCCCGCAGATGGTGGTCGTGGTGATGCGCACCAGGGCATCTTGCGGGCCAATTTCGGGGATGGGTTTGTCTTCCAGAACAATGCGATTTTTTTCGACGAAGATCGCCGCTTTCATGCTGGCCATGATGGTCCTCGACAGGTACGCCGGAACATTCCGATCAGCCTTCAGCCTGACCTGGGCCGGGCTGACTCGCTTGATCCTTGTCAAGGATTCGTGCATTGGTCGCCGCAATCCTCACCGCACGTCGGAGCGGCAGTCGGTCGTGGCCCGGATCTGATTCAAATCAAGTTAATGGCAGGCAAAAGCCGCAGCATCAAGTCCATGGCGAGCCGATACCGCCAACAACAATGCCACGCCACCCTGAGGGGATTCCTGTCATGTCCGAGCAACCCCGCTTCATGCTCATCACCCCATCGCGAATGCAAGACAACGCGATATTCGATAGAGCCGCCGCCCTGGCAAAAGCCCATGACGCTGCGCTGCATATCGTTGCGTTCGATTACCTTGAAGGCTTGGTCACCGCTGACCTGGTCAACGAGCAGATCCGGGAAGTGCTCGGGAAGAACTATGTCGAGCGCCATCGTCAATGGCTGGAACAGCGCGCCAGCCTGCTTCGCGAACAAGGCCTGAGCGTGACCACTGAAGTGGTCTGGGTCGATAACCCGCTGGATGAGATCCTGATCCACCTGCAAGAACAACCCATGACGGGGTTGCTCAAGTCGATCGAGTACCACTCGCAACTGTCGCGTCTGATCTTTACCCCTCTGGATATTCAACTATTACGCAAATGTCCCACTCCGCTGCATTTCGTCGGTGATGCCAAGCATGCCTTGCCACGCCGGATAATGGCAGCCGTCGACCCCTTCCATCGCGATGGGCGTTATCAGGATTTGAATGACCGGATCCTGCATGAGGCGGTGAAACTGGCAAGCGCCTGCAACGCCACGATCCATGTAATTTACGCCCATGACCTCTCCTCGATCAGTGCAATGGAGTTCGGCTTCGACAATGGCTCGCCGTTCTTTTCCTCAAAAACAGCCAGGACACTGTTTGAGGCTCAGAGTGATGCATTCAACGAACTGGCCGACCGCAATGGCATCCCCCCGGAGCAACGCCACATGATCATGGGCACGCCGACCAAGGTGTTAAGCAGTTATGCATCGGCCTACGATATTGACGTCATCGTCATGGGGCGTGTCGGGCACGGTGATCAAGACCATCTGGTCGGCAGCACAGTGGAGAGTCTGCTGTACGAAATGCCTTGCAGCCTTTGGGTACTGGCGCCGGAACCGATGGCCTGAGACTTGCGCTAATGCAGCAAATCATGCCAGTTCATGGCTGCCTGCCTGTCGTGGCGCCAGCCTTCCTGCGTGTCCATGCACAGGTCAGCTTGGTCAGCTCGACAACAGCAACGGGCACTACTGAACAGCCGAGTATCACCGCCCAGTCCTCGATTTGCAGTGCTGTCGTTCCCAGCACCACACGCAGAGCAGGCACACTCACGGTCAGCAGTTGCAGTCCCATGCACGCTGCCATTGCGCTCCACAACCACTTGTTGGTGGCAAAGCTGCGGGTCAATGCCGATCGGCGCCTTGAGCGTACGTTCAGGGCATGGAAGATCTGGACGAATGCCAGGGTCATAAACGCCATGGTGGCCGCATGTTCGACATGTTCCGGGTACCATTGCAGACCGATGTAAAAAGCCACCAGCGTGGTGATCGCAAGCAACAACCCCTGCCACGCGATAACCAGCATCAACATGGGCGTCAGAAGCGCCGAATCCGGCGATCGAGGGCGGCATTTCATGATTCCGGGTGCCCGAGGCTCCAATGCCAGGCCCAACGCCGGAAAGATATCAGTAACCATGTTCAGCCAGAGAATCTGCAGTGGCGCCAATGGCAGCGGCCAGCCAAACATGATTGCCAGAAATACCGTCAGCAGCTCAGCAAAATTGCACGACAATAAATAGTGAACAAAATGGATGATGTTGGCGTAAAGCACCCTCCCCTGTTCTACGGCATGAACGATGCTGACAAAGTTATCGTCCGTTATGACCATATCGGCACTTTGTCGGGCAACGTCAGTACCGCTGCTGCCCATGGCGATACCGATATCGGCCTGCCTCAACGCTGGGGCGTCGTTGACACCGTCGCCGGTCATAGCGACCACATGCCCTGATTGCTGCAAGCCTCTGACGATTTCAAGCTTGTGCCTGGGTTCTGCGCGGGCAAACACTGCGATGCGGGCCAGACGAGTGTTGAATAGATCTGGATCCGACTGCGCGAGCGCCTGGGCATGAACGGTTTCCAGGGTAGAACCATCGGTGGCGCGATCAATCCCGAGCCGGCGGGCGATGCCCCGTGCGGTTGCCACCTGATCACCTGTAATCATGATCGTTGCGATTCCGGCTTCGCGACAGCGAGTGATTGCCGAGTGCGCTTCGCTGCGCAGTGGATCAATCATGCCGACCAGCCCGGCAAATACCCAATGGGTTTCCACATCACCACACAGCGCTTGCGGGCGCCCCTCGCGACAGCAAAAGCCAAGGACGCGCAATGACTCGTTTGCCAGACGTGTATTTGCATCCTCCCACCAATGCCTGCGCTCGGCAGTCAAGGGCCTGATACCGCCTTGCCAGGCCTCTTCCTTGCAAAGTCCCAGGATACGTAATGGCGCCCCTTTGGCGAAACCGACAGGTGGCAGGCCCTGCAGGCCATGTTCCGTCATCATCCATTTTTTTTCGGTGGAAAACGGGATTTCGCAAACTCGTGGATATCGGTTGTTGAGCGTCGGCAGGTCAATCCCCGCTTTTTCCGCCAATACGATTAATGCGGCCTCGGTCGGATCGCCCAATATGACGTCCTTCTCGGTTGTATGCGTGACTCTGGCGTCGTTACACAATGCGCCGATCTGCAAGAGCTTGATCACCGACTCGTCTGCGTGCACATCCACGACACCTGCAGATTCTGAAAAGCTGCCCTGCACCTTGTAGCCATTGCCGCTGACGCTCAGGGTTCGATCATCCACCACGAGCTTTTCGACTGTCATTTCGTTGCGCGTCAGCGTGCCGGTCTTGTCGGTGCAAATGACTGTGGCAGCTCCCAGTGTTTCCACCGCCGCCAGATTGCGGATCAGAACTCCCTGCCTGGCCATGCGCTGCATACCGATGGCCAACGTCATGGTAGAAACCGCCAGCAAACCTTCGGGTACAGCCGCGATCGCGAGTGACAAGGCGATCTGTAACATCTGCAAGAACGGCATTGCGCGGAGCATTCCGGCGACGACCATCACCGCGCACAGCACTACCACGATACCCGCCAGGTTGGCGCCCAGGCGCTGCAGCCGCCCTTCCAGTGGACTCTCGCGTTTGCTGGCTTCATTGATAAGCCCGCCAATTTTGCCGAGCTCGGTCCGGGCACCGGTTGCCGTCACCAGCATACGGCCATGCCCGCGGTCGATAAGCGTTCCCATGAACCCCATATTGATGAGGTCCCCAAGGGAAGTCGTAGACTGCGGCAGTGGTTCAGATACCTTTTCGACGCCAATTGATTCCCCGGTCAACGCAGACTCATCGACCTGCAGACCATGGCTCTCCAGGATCCGGCCGTCAGCGGGTATACGATCACCCGCTTCAAGTATGACCAGATCGCCCGACACCAAATGGACGGTGGCAATTCGCTGCTGCGTGCCATTGCGGATAACTCGACACAAACGAATATCCTGCTGTTCAAGACTGATTAACGCTCTTTGAGCCTGCCATTCAGTGAAAAAGCCGATCGCCGCGTTGAGCAGGATCACGACCAAAATCATCATGG
Organism: Pseudomonas sp. Pseusp88; assembly: GCF_047303955.1. Classification (NCBI taxonomy): domain Bacteria; kingdom Pseudomonadati; phylum Pseudomonadota; class Gammaproteobacteria; order Pseudomonadales; family Pseudomonadaceae; genus Pseudomonas; species Pseudomonas sp. Pseusp88. The sequence continues at coordinate 87,310 of NZ_JBGLYM010000002.1, forward strand.
CTTCCAGGACGCCATCCATGTAATAAGCCAATATCGTGGCAACCAGCAGCAACACCACGATAAGGCTCCTGAATTGATCCAGAGCGATCGTGAGCACCGGTCGGCCCGGGTGACGCCTGAGATGGTTAATACCCCAGCACCGCAGGCGTTGGTCCGATTCACTTCCCGTAAGGCCGAGCGCGAGATCTGATTTCAACAGTCGAGCGGCCTGTTCAATCGACAGGACCGACCAGTTTTGCGGGGTATGATCCAGTGGAGGATTGCCTGGGCAGTTGTCACTTGGGGCGTTAACCTTTGGGGTAAAACGGATGACCATGAGCAAATACCCTTGAGCAGACCAGGCTGGTCGATAGGAGGGGTGGATCGTGAAGATGAGTGCAACGGGCGATGATGAAGTAGCCTGGTGAAAGATCCGAACCGCCCGGCATTCTGCATCCGCAGGGCCCAATAATCCCCCTGCTTGTTTCCAGTCGTCTGACCTACATCAACATCACCCAAACACGCCAGGCATTAAAGAGCGGATGAGCCAACGGCAACAGCGTTAACCCCGTGCTTCCAGGAACTCTGATAAATCTCAACGTATTCTGGCTTAAACACTTATTCAATGGCGCTGCCCACCGCCATCCGGGCCACTGCTGGCCTCTGGCCCACCTCCACGGCATGAATACCGCGTGAGGGCAGCGGCGGATCTGTGTGACGACAACAATCCATTTTCCTGCACGACAGCAGGACTCAACTGAGCCTGTAATGGAGCGAGCATGCACTTCTTAGCCCTGGCGGTGGACTACGACGGGACCATTGCCGAAAACGGCAGCGTTCCGCCACAAGTCCACGCGGCACTCACCGCCCTTAAAAAAAGTGGCCGCAAGTTGCTCTTGGTGACCGGCAGGGAGTTACAGGCGCTTAAACATCATTTTCCGCAACTTGATCTGTTCGATGTGGTGGTCGCAGAAAATGGCGCGCTCCTGTACGACCCTCAGGAGAACTGCGAAGAACTCATTGCCGACGCGGCGTCGATCGACCTGGTCAGCCGCCTGCGCGATAAGGGGGTCTCGCCCCTGTCAGTCGGTCGCTCCGTAATCGCCACTTGGCATCCATTCGAAGAGGCCGTAGTCAACACTATTCGGGAGCTGGGTTTTGAACTTCAGATCACGTTCAACAAGGACGCGATCATGGTCTTGCCGCCCGGCGTGAACAAGGCATCCGGCCTCAGCGCGGGTTTGCGCAAACTGGGTATCAGCGAGTTGAACGTGGTCGGTGTGGGTGATGCAGAAAACGATCATTCCTTTCTATCGATCTGCGGCTGCTCAGCCCCAGTAAACAATGCCATCGAGTCCATCAAAGCCAGTGCCGACGTGCTCCTGAGCCTTGATCATGGCCGAGGCGTCTGTGAGTTGGTGGACCTGTTGTTGCTCAAGGACGCCGCGCTGGTTCCCGTCGAGCGGATCGGCATGTGCCTGGGCCAGACCAGCAATGCGCGCAAGATGTGGTTGCCCCCGGAGTCCGTATTGCTGGTAGTGGGTAACTCGGGTGCCGGAAAATCCAGCTACGTCACCTGGCTGACAGAACGCATGGTTGAAGCGCGCCAGGGGTTCTGTGTCATCGATCCCGAGGGGGACTACCTGACCCTGGAAGATGCAGTGACCATTGGAGGGCTGACTGTTCCTCCGACGACGGAAGAATCGGTGCACCATCTTTTACAGGCGCAACTGAATGTAGTGGTCAGCTCTCTTGCACTGGATCCCCCGGCCCGGGTGCAATTGTTCGGCGATTTGCTGCCGTTTATCCAGAGGCTTCGTCACTCCTCGGGACGCCCCTACTGGTTGGTGGTGGACGAAGCCCACTATATGCTCCCCCACTGTGCTGTCTGGCCGCCGGGGTTTCTCGGCAACATAGGCGCCATCATTGTTGCACTGGATTTTGATCAGGTTTGCCCTGCATTGCTGGACGACGTCGATGTACTGGTGACGCTCGGCAGCACGGCCAGGGAGCTGATCGAGCGGTTTGCCCGGAACAGGCAACGCGAATGCCCAGAGTTTCCCGGCCGCTTGCCCAGCCGCGAATATGCCTGCCTGTGGAACGTGCGGGATACCGAAGGGGTTGTGCTGCTTGAGCAGGTACAACCCCATCAGCAACATCACCGGCATAGCGGCAAATACGTCTCAGGGGATGTGGGCGCATGGCACGCCTTCTATTTTCCCGCGCTTGAGCAACACGCCTGCAACCTCACTGAGTTTGTATCTGCGGCGACCCGGCTCAACGAACACGCCCTGCGCGAGCACATGAATGCCGGAGATTTCTCCAACTGGTTCCGCCTGGTCATTCGGGATGATGTACTCGCCAACAGAACCCGCCTCGTTGAAGCAGATAAAACGCTGCTGCCGCAGGACGCCCTGCAGCGGATCGTGCGCCTGGTGCAGTCGCGCTACCACCTTCAATAGCCCGCACTCCCTGGGATCAACGGCGCAATTGCAGCTCACAGCGAACCTTTCGCCGACAAACGGCGTCCGATCCAGAGCATCTGTGCTTTTGCTCATCGAGAGGTTTCCGTTTGAAAGCTGCCATCGTCAAAAAATACCGGCTGATCATCAAGACCATGGGCTACGTCGGCTGGGCGCTATTCTGGCTCTTGCTCTGGGATATCGCCGTCACCGTGGATTTCATGCTGGTGCTCAACACCAAGATCAACCTGCCGCTGATGCCCCTGACCCTGCTGGGTTCGGCGCTGGTGGTGCTGATCAGTTTTCGCAACAGCAGCGCCTACAACCGCTGGTGGGAGGCGCGGACGCTATGGGGGGCGATGGTCAATAACTCGCGCAGTTTTGCCCGCCAGGTGTTGACCCTGCTGGATGATCACGGCACTGAAGTGAATCCGGTGAAGTCCACGTTGCTGCGTCGCCATGTGGCCTATATCAATTGCCTGGCGGCACATCTCAAAGGCCAGCCTTGCCCGGAGGAAATCCGGGCATTCATTCCCTCCGACGAGTTCGCGCGCAACGGCGCAACCAATAACTTCGCCAACGATATTCTTAACGGCTCAGCCGCCCTGCTGGCCCAGCAATACAAGGCCGGCAGCCTGGACAGCATCCGCCTGGCGCGGCTGGAGTCGACCATGGTCGAGCTGTCCAACGCTCAGGGTGGCATGGAGCGGATCGCCAATACACCGCTGCCCTACCCCTACGTGTACTTTCCGCGACTGTTCATTTCCCTGTTCTGCCTGATCGTGCCGGTGGGCCTTGTAGAATCCCTGGGCTGGTTCACCCCGCTCGCCTCCACCGTGGTCGGCTTCATGCTGCTGGCCATCGAACGCATTGGCACCGACTTGCAAAGTCCGTTTCACTCCAGTGAACACCAGATCCAGATGGAGAGCATCTGCGAAACCATCGAGAAGAACCTGCAATCGATGCAACGGGATGCACTGGGGGGCGGGCGCATGGGGTGAAAGACTGGCCGATCGCCCCGGAGCAAATCATGCTCAGCATCCTTGATCACCGCTACGTTCGTGGACCCGTGCCTCGAAACCGTAGCGGCCAAGGTACTCCAGGGCGGTTCGCACTCATCAAACTCAGTGCAAGCCGATGAATTGAAATGAGACTCTTTGGGGAGTCACGTTGGCACTATCAGCGCAGCGACCAACCCTCCCGAAGGCGAGTTTTCCAACCTGATTTCCCCTCCCAGCCGCGTCGCGACCGTTTGCACGATGGTCAAACCCAGCCCGACACCCTGATCATTTCCACAGCTGTAGAAACGCTCGAACAGCCGCTCGCGCTCTGCTTCGTCGATCCCCGGTCCTTGATCAGCGACGGTGAGGCGAAAACTGTGCTCAGTGAACTGCAACGCCACGCTGATCTGCCCGCAGGAAGGTGAAAAGTTCACCGCGTTGGTCACCAGGTTTTGCAGCGCGATGTCGATAGCGGGAAAGTCGGTCTCGACCGCATGAGACGGTTCATTGCAGTCGAACGACAACTCCATCCCTCGGCTCAAGACCCAGGGGGTCATCTGCACCAGGCTCTCGCGCACGGCCGTGACCAGATCGGCCCTGGTAGTCTTCACTGCTCCGGCGTTGGGTTCCAGACGCGCAATGGTCAGCAACTGGTTGACCAACCGGGTGGTGCGGTCAACACCGACGATCAGGTAGTTCAAAGACTGGCGCCGTTGTTCTTCATTCCGCGCTTCCAATACGTTCTGCGCGTGTACCCGAAGGACAGCGAGCGGCGTACGCATTTCATGGGCCGCATCGGCGATGAAGCGGCGCTCACGACTCAATATCTCCTGAATCTGCCCCAGGAGTCTGTTCAGCGCCGCCTGCATCGGCTCAAGTTCGCTGGGCAATGGGGCCAGTTGCAGCGGCTCCAGAGAGCCTGGATGACGACCTCGCAAGATGGCCGCCAGGTCAGCCAGAGGCTTGAGCCCCCAACCGATAGCCACCCAGATGGCGGCCACTAACAGCAGGCTGCCGATCAGATTGGGCAGCACGGTATGGCGTACGATCCGGTTGACCAGGTCCGAGCGAACGTCGTCGCGCTCGCCCACCCAGATCAGCAGATTGTGTTGCTCGTCCTTGAGCACGAACGTGCGCCACTGGTGCTTTTTCAGGTCATCGATGTCGCTGAATCCGGAGTATCGGGGGGCATGGGTCAGGCTCGGTGCGCTCGGGGTATGTACCAGCAGATTGTTCTGCATATCCCATACCTGGAAAGCGATCTTGCTCTCGTAGGGGTGTCCGTCGACCCGGGGTTCGGCCTGCCCCAACGCCTCATTGAAGGCTTGATACAACTGCGCATGTTCCTGGCGGGCCAGAGGCATGCGCATGACTCCCTGCAGTAGCCTGGCGTTGGTTGCGAGTTGGGCGTCATAGACTTCTGCGATTTCGTGATTGCTGTCATGAACGTTGAACAACGTCAGAATCAGCAAACCGATGAGTACCAGTCCGATGATCAGGGTCAGGGTACGTCGACGGATCGAGGTCAAGAACGTTCCTCCACCAGATAGCCGACGCCGCGAATGGTACGAATCAGGTCACTGGAAAACTTCTTGCGCAGATGATGGATATGCACCTCCAGCGTGTTGCTCTCGGCTTCTTCATTCCAGCCGTACAGCAACTGGATCAGACGCTCACGTGTCATCACGCGTCCCGGCGGCGACAGCAGTTCGTAGAGCAGTTGATATTCCTTGGGCGTCAGGGGAACCGGATCGTTATTGTAGGTCACCTGCTGGGTCGTGGGGTCCAGGCGGATGCCCGCGTGTTCGATCATCACCCGTGCACGGCCGGCGCTGCGCCGCAACAAGGCGCGCAGCCGGGCCTTGAGTTCGGACAGGTCGAAAGGTTTGATCAGGTAGTCGTCCGCACCGGCATCCAGTCCGGCAATCCGGTCCTCGGTCGCGTCGCGAGCGGTAAGAATCAGGATGGGCAAGGCCGAGCCGCTTTCGCGCAGTCGGCGCAGCACTGTCAGCCCATCCACTTTTGGCAGACCGAGGTCGAGAATGGCCAGATCGAACACTTCACTCAACAACGCATGCAAGGCGCCGGCCCCGTCTTTGACCCAGTCGACGGTGTAACCCTCACGAATCAACGCCTGGTGAATCCCTTCGCCCAACGCGACATCATCTTCGATCAGCAGCAAACGCATGAACGCTCCGTCATTTAAGTTTCTTGTTAACGTCGATCAGCAGCAACTGGATGTCCTTGCGGCGTCCCGTGTCGGCCACTTCCCGGCCAGGGCGGGGCTGTGCCTGCAAGGCTTTTTCCAGTGCTTGCCTGGCTTGAGCATAGTGCCCTTGTCGGAACAAGTGGTCACCCCAGAAATACAGCGGGTCAATGCCGTCCGGATTAATCTTCAGCGCTTGCTCCAACAGCCCCTGGGCTTTATCCGCATCGCCAAACCCTATGGGCCAACCGGGAACTCGATCGTAGAGCGCGGCAAGGCTGGCGTAGGCGGAGCCTTGCAAGGCTCCGGAATCCAGAGCCAGCGCCTTTTCCAGATCAGTCTTGGCCTGTTTCACCTTGCCCAGCGCACCGAGTCCACCTTGAGCGCCAGCCCAACTGCTGGTGACAATGCCTGACCAGATCCAGGCTTCAGCGACATTTGGCCGCTCCTGAGTAAAGGCCGAAGACTGTGACGCGAGTTTTTCGAACGCGCCGACGCGCTGTTCTTCTGGCAGTTGATATTGGATGTGCGCCCATTCTTGCTGGATGGAGGCCAGACGCTGTTGGTCAGGGGCATCCAGCGCCCATACGGGCAGGCTGAGGATAGCAAGTAGCGCTGTCAGTGTTTTTTTCATGGTTTTGGTTTCTCTTCGAGGTGCGTGCTGCTCAGTCGGCGTATGAGTGGCAGGTGTTTGCGCAGTCCGCGATCGACGACGGCGGGCAGCAGGCCGTTGAGGCGTACGAAAAACCGCTCTGGCCATCCGAGGTACAGTTCACGTTGATTACCGACAATCGCGCTGACAACAGCTGCGGCGACGGTCTGCGGATCGTCCTCGTTGCTCTTGAGCGCGGTGTTGAGCGCACGGGCGGCCGGGCTGTTCATCGTCGTACGCGTGGCACGTGGTGCGACATAGAGCACACCGATGCGGGTGTCAGCCAACTCTCGGCGCAGGGCCTCGGAAAAACCGCGCAAGGCAAACTTGCTGGCGCAGTAGGTCGCGTAGCCGGCGTAACCAATCGAGCCATAGGTCGAACCGACGTTGACGACCATGGCAACGCTTGCCTGGCGTAGCAACGGAAGCATGATGCTGGTGAGCTGTATGGGCGCACTCAGGTTGATGCTCAGCATTGAGTCGATCTCACGATCGGGCAATTGCTCGAGCATGGCGAAGTGGTTGACGCCCGCTGCATTGATCAACAGGTTGACGCCGCCCATGGCCTGGGCCGTCGTCAATACATGCTGGCGACCTTCGTGTGTAGTCAGGTCCGCTTTCACCCAATGCAACAAATGGGGGAACTGTGCCTGCAAGGGCAGCAGCGGCTCCTGATGCCGGGACACCGCGAGCACCTGCGCGCCATGGCTGCACAACGCCTCGGCAATAGCCATACCAATGCCGCCGCTGGCGCCGGTCAAGACCACCCGGGCTTCAGAGAGACGCATGAGCGGCCTCCATCTCGGGCAGGGCATCGGCGACGGGCAGTTGGCGAAACATTTCAGTGTATAGCCCGTACACCACCTTTGACGCCTTGATCACCGCCGCCTGGTCATCGGGATCATCGAGACGATCCATGAGCTTGCGGTAGGTTTCCATATGGCCGATATCCAGGCTGCCATGGGAACTCAGGTAACTGAACGCCTCTGCCGGAAGACCAAGGCGTTGCTGGATACTGCCAGCGGCATGAGTTGCCAGGGCGATGCTGGTACCTTCCAGGACGTTCACCATGCCGAACAAACCCACCGGGTTGCCCCGGGCAATCAGGTCATAGAGGTAGGCGACCATCAGCTCGATGGGCAAGCCTGGCGCACCGTCGCGTACGGCATCGGCGTCGGCATCGCAGGCACGCAGGTCGTTGAGAATCCATTGTTCATGCCCATACTCGTCTTCGATGTATTCGCAGACAGCGCCACGCAGCCATTCAAGGCGAGCGGGCAGTCGAGCGCCGCACGCCATCATTAACGGCACTGTATGCCGAACGTGGTAATAGGCCTGGGTCAGAAACGCGCGATAACTGCCCAGGGTGACCTGACCTGCCAGCGCCTGACGAATGACGGGCAGGTTGAACAGGGTTTCGCGCTCTGTACGGGTAGCATCTTGCAACGTCTGGAAAAAGCTCATGATTGAAGATCCTCGGCTTGCTTGGGCTCAATGAAGTGATGTCGGTAGTGAGCCAGAATGGCTTCACGCTTGGGGCGGCCGTTCGCCGTGGCCATGCCGTTATGGGTGCTGAAAGGCTCCTCAAGCCGTGTCCAGCCATGCACCTGGGCATAGTCGGGCAAGGCCTGATTGGCCTGATTGATGGCGTCGGCGATTTGCGAATCGGTGGTTTCTGCACGCAGCGGCCAGAGCAGCGCGTGGTTGTGCGCCCGGGCTTCGCCGTAGACGAACGCCTGGCCGATCTGGCCGCGCTGGGTCAACTCGGCCTCGACCCATTCGGGGTTTACGTTGCGACCGTAGCTGGTGACAAACTGGTGCTTTTTGCGTCCGTTGAGGTACAGATAACCATCAGCATCGAACTCACCCAGATCGCCACTCGGCCACCATTCAGGGACGGCATTATCGTCGCCCAGATAACCGAGCATCCCGGCGCCGGCTATCAGCACTTCGCCGTCATCCGCCAGCCTTATCTGCACATGGGGCAACGGCTTGCCAACGCTGCCCGGACGGTTAGCGCCGGGGCGGTTCAGCGCCACGACCGACGCACACTCGGAAAGGCCATAGCCCTCGTAGACCGCAATCCCCGCGGCCTCGGCACGCCGCAGCAGGTCGCGGGAGACTTTGGCGCCGCCCACTGCGACGAATCGCAACTGGGCAGAGTCGAATGCCCCGAGCTCACAGGCGCTGACCAACACCAGCAGCAACTGCGGCACCAGAATCATGCTCTGTGGTCGGCGCGTCCCCAGAGTGGAAAGCAGCCGTGGCATATCCACGCCACTGGCGCCCTGGATACCCAGGGTACGTTGAGTGGGCAGGCTCAACATGGCGCCCGCGTAAAGCGCCGCATAGCAGCCGACGTTCTCCAGCAAAATGGCCAGGGGCAGCAACGAGAGATGGTGCTCCAGCCGTTGCGATTCGCTGGCGCGATACAGCTCACGAGCCACCGACAACACACTTTCGGCGCTCAGGCACACACCCTTCGGGGTCCCGGTGGTCCCCGAGGTAAAGGTCAGTTTGGCGGTTCCTGCGGGGAGCACAGAGGGCTGCTCAATACTGCGAACCCAGAATCCGTCATTCAGCTGGAAACCGGCCTGTTCCAGCTCCGCAGCATATTCCGGCGCCGCGATAACCAGGCCCGCCCGACTCTGATCCAGGCAATGCAAGCGCTGGGCCGGGCTGAAGAACGGCGGCAGCGCGAGGCAGGTCAGGCCTGCGAATAAAATCGCCAGGTCCCAGATCAGCATGTCGGGACCATTCTCAAGCGCCAGGGCAACGACCTGGACATCGAGACTTTTGAGGACCTGCTGACGCAGGCGGATTTCGGCATCGAGCTCTGCATAGTCCAGCTTCAGCTCGTCACCCCAGAGCGCCCAGGCATGGGGCTGCTCAATGGCAAGGTCGGCAATGCGTTGGCGAAAATCAGACAGTTCAGGCGACATGGCAGGTCTGCTCCAGTGTCAAAGGCAAACCGAAGCGCTCGAACAGGCCGCTGCTGCTCAAATGCAGGAAGCCTGAACGGATGTCGCCGACATGCACGCTGGGCTGGCTGTCGTAATAGGTGCCCCAGGCGTGGCGCTCCTCGCCCAGACGCATGGAGTCGGCAGCGCACAGCGTGACTGGCCGCAGGCCCAGGCGATTGAAACTATTGACCAGGCTGGCATTCCCCGTGAACGCCACCCACTCCAGGCCGCCCATGGCGAGCAACCAGGTGATGGTGATGATACTCAGGCGTGCGCTGCCAATATTACTGGCCGCCAGATTGCCCACCTCGACGATACCCTGGCGGTCTACCGGTCGGCATGCAACAGCTTCAATGGCATGCTCGATCGGCTCATCCAGATAGTTTTCCAGAAACAGAGGGCCTGATGTGCCCAGGCGAACACCCGCTACCGCACAGAGCGTGCCTGTACCGTCATGCAGGCCGAACAGTTCAGGCATGAACTGACGAATCTCGGCGTTATGGGCTTTGCGAAAGCGATGCTGAATAAAGGCTTCGTACTCGCTGCGCAACGGTTCTTGAACCAGGGCGCGGTCGAGTGAAAGTGCGGGTGTTGCGGTGTTGCCGAAACTCAAGGGTAAACAGATGTTCCAGTCCAGACCCTGCATGGGTGAGGCTCCTCCCCAGTGGCGAATGGACAGGAGTATCAGCGCGGATTCTTAACCGAGTCTGAAGGTGAAGAAAATCGATCAGGAAGGTATCTTCAGACTTCCTTAAGCCAGTTGCGGCACAGTCCAGACGCCTTCGAACAACCTATCCCCCATACAGCGAGCTCCAACATGTCTTCACCCACAAACCGCTACGCCAAACTCTCGATTTACTTGCACTGGCTGATGCTCGCGTTGTTTGTCGCCGTTTATGCCTGTATTGAACTCAAAGGCCTGGCACCTCGCGGCAGCACGTTGCGCTCGGCCATTCTGGGCATGCACGGAATATTTGGCCTTTCCATATTCGCGCTGGTCTGGATTCGTCTGCTGGGCAGATTGATGTACAAGGCGCCAGCCATCACCCCCACCCCGCCGGGCTGGCAGATCGGGCTCTCGCACCTGATGCATGCATCGCTGTATGGGCTGATGATTGCAACGCCCATTCTGGCGTGGCTGATGCTGGCTGCAGGGGGCAAACCGATGCCTTATTTCGAATTCTTCATGCCTGCGCCCATAGCGCTTGATCCGGCCTTGGCCAAGCAAATCAAGGAATGGCATGAATGGCTGGGGAGTCTTGGGTACTGGCTGATCGCATTGCACGCCGCAGCCGGCCTCTTCCATCATTACTATGTGCGGGATAACACCCTGCGACGCATGTTGCCTCGCTAAACGATTTATGCGGGTGTTGCGGCGGATCGCAACGGCGGAACCACCGCACTTTCCAGGCGGTGATACCTGCCGCTCAATCAGTAACCGACGCCGCGCACACCCCCGGAAGCCCTAATGGATTCGCCGGTGACCCAATGCGAATCCGCAGACGCCAGGAATACAGCGAGAGGTGCAATGTCTTCCGGCTCGCCAAAGCGACCCAATGGCGTACCGGCGATGAGTTTTTCGCCAAACTCACCGGCGAAATTGTCTGCAGTCGCCGGAGTATTGGTATGGCCGGGCAGAATCGAATTGACCCGGATACCCCGCGGTCCCAACTCTCTGGCCAATGCAAGTGTCAACGTATCCACCGCGCCCTTGGTTGCCGAGTAGACACTCGATGCCAAATAGGGATCGGTGCTGAGGATAGAGCTGATATTGATGATGCTGGCCGACGGGCTCAGCAGTTTCATCGCCTCCCGCACCGCCAGGAGATAGCCGAGCACATTGACGTTGAATTGCTGATGGAATGCCTCCTCAGTCAAATCTTCAATCATCTGGAATATTGCAACCCCCGCATTGTTGACCAGAATATCCAGGGTTCCGTAGTCAGCCCGGACGGTGTCGAACAAACGCACTACGTCCTTGATGCGGCTCATGTCAGCCTGAATACCCACCGCCTTGCCGCCCTGATGCCGGATCTGGGCAACGACCGCATCCGCGTCAGCTTTACTCGACACATAGTTCACAACCACGGTAGCGCCCTGTGCACCGAATGCCTTGGCAATACCTGCGCCGATGCCTTTCGACGCGCCCGTGACAACTGCGATTTTCCCTTCAAGCTTCATGGTGCCGACCTTTATGAATAGCGTGATATCTCTGAAAGGCATTGGCCGTCAGGTGTTAATGCCCTGAGCTCGGCATGCCGCTTGCCCACAGTATTCGCGGACCAGGCCGCCAGACGCTTGCCAGTTGTTATCGGATGCTTGCCTATTCTTCTCACACGACTTGCTTTGCCTTAGGCGCTGGCTCATGGTCAAGCCCATGAACAGAGCTATCGATGAATTGCGCAGCCTCGTGATGCGCGCAGAAGACAAATGGACGGACACCGGTCTTGCCCGTGTCGCGATGGTCCAGGCCGAGGCGTGTGCGAGTCAGGTCTATCAGCCGATGCTGCATCTCGTGCTTCAGGGCACCAAGACCCTGTCCATCGGTGAGCAGGTAGTGCGGTACGAACCCGTCAGCTATTTCGTCGTGCCTGTGGACGTGCCCGCAACCGGCGAGATTCACTCAAGCGAGCATGATCGGCCCTATCTTGCGATCAGTCTGGCCCTGGAGCCGACGGTTATCGCCACCCTGCTGGAGGGAGAGACCCTAAACGCCGGGCAGCCGGCCGGGCAGCGCTTCGGTGCCGTAGCAGCCCAGGCTGAAATGATTGATGCGTGGTTGCGCATGATGCGGCTGATGGATCGCCCGAGCGAAGCGGCGGTATTGGCACCGATGATTGAGAGGGAGATTCTGTTTCGCGTCCTGCAGGGGCCGCTAGGGTCGGAGCTGCGTGAGATTGCCCGCCCGGATGGCCATCTGGCAAGGATCCGCCGCGCCACCCGATGGATTGGCGAACACTACACCGAACCCTTTCGTGTCGAGCCGCTGGCGACGATGACCGATATGAGCGTCGCGGCGTTCTATCGGCATTTCAAAGCCATCACAGGCATGACCCCCATTCAGTATCAGAAGCGTCTGCGTCTGCTCCGGGCACGATGGCTACTGCTGTTCGATCCTCGCGATGCAGCTTCCATCGCGTTTACGGTGGGTTATGAAAGCGCATCGCAATTCAGTCGTGACTATGCCCGCCTGTTCGGTCTGCCACCGGCGCGCGATGCAGCCCGTTTCAGAACGCCCGCGGCCTCGGACAACAGCGTCGGCGGTCAATAGCTGACATCCTGAGGTTACCGAGCCGGATAACCAGTCGCGCCGTAGATCATCCAATCGCTCATTGACGGTGCTGCCAATTCTTGTAGACGAATTCGAGGCTATAACCGTCCGGGTCCAGGACATTGGCGGCGTAATAGTCCGGGTGATAATGCATGCGTGCGCCCGGAGGGCCATTGTCCGTCGCACCTTGTGCCATGGCAGCGGCGTAGGCGGCATTTACTTCAGCCTTGCTGCTCGCGACGAAGCCCACGTGCGCCGCCCGCCCCTCCACTACGCCCTCACGCAACCAGAAGAACATCCGGCCATTGGCGCCAAAGCCCTTGAGATCCGGGTGCCCGGGCGGGCCGTCCTTGCCGTCGTAGTCGTGACGCGTGGTAATCCCCAGTGGTGGCAGGACTGCTTCGTAGAAACGGATGGAACGTTCGATATCGCTTACAGAAAGGAAAATATGGTCGAGCATGATTAAGCCCTCAGAGATTCAGATAATGTAGCCGCCCGCGACTTCAATCGTCTGGGCATTGATCCAGGCGCCCTCTTCGCTCAGCAGCATGGCGACGACCCGTGCCACGTCCTGCGGCTCACCAACCCGGCCCAAAGCCGTTTGCGACGCCAGCAATGCCTCGAACTCATCGTTCAAGCCACCGCCCAGTTCAGTACGAATCGCCCCGGGAGAGACCGCATTGGCGCGAATGCGCCGCTCACCGAATTCCTTGGCCATGTAGCGAGTCAGCACTTCCAGAGCGCCCTTGAACGCGGCATACGGCGCCACGCCAGCGGTTGCCACCCGGGTCGTTGCACTGCTGAGATTGACGATACTTGCGCCGTTGCCCAGCAACGGCAGCAGTGTCTGGGTCAGAAAAAACGGCCCCTTGAGATGGACCCCGAACAGCCCGTCGAACTGTGCCTCGCTGACCGATTCCATGGGGTTGAACAAGCCATAGCCCGCGTTGTTGACCAGGCCGGCCAGAGTGCTCACGCCCCAGGTTTGAGCGAGAGCATCGACTACAGACTCACGAAAAGCGGCGAAGCTGGCGATATCAGCAACGTCGAGCTTGAGGGCAACGGCCTTGCCACCGCCCTGCTCGATACGCTGCACGACCGCCCGGGCCGCCGCCGGATTGGCGTTGTAGGTAAGGATGACGCCCATGCCACGTCGGGCACTGTATTCGGCTGCACTGGCACCGATACCACGGCTGCCTCCGGTAATTACGATAACGCCCATGACGTACTCCACTGTCGATGAAAAGGAGCCATCACAGTAGTCGTCGCAGAAGCACCAGACTCAGCCGTTCCTGCTCGAAACCTGCCTGTTTCTGCTTTTCGCTTGCATGGCGTACCCGGAGTCACTCAGCATGGCGCTCATGAATGATCAATTGAGCGAACTCAGGTCATTGGCCGCAAGGGCCGAAAACCGCCGCACCGAGACGGGCATCCCTCGCGTGGCCATGGTTCAGGGCAAGATTCCCGAGCATATGCTGGCGGCCGTCTACGATCCGATGATCAATCTGATCCTGCAAGGCAGCAAAGCCATGACGGTCGGCGATCGTACCTTGCGTTACGACCCGGCGACCTATTTCGTGATGTCGATCGAGCTGCCCGCCGTTGGATCCGTGCACCCGGCCACGACCGGCGAGCCCTATCTGGCAGTCAGCCTGACCCTGGATCCCGCAGTTTTGACGACACTGCTAGCCGACGTGCCGAGACCAACAGGAGGCTATGAGAATAACCCCGGTTTTTCGGTGGCTGCCGTCACCCCGGAATTGATGGATGCCTGGGTACGCATGCTGCGCCTGATGGACAACCCTGAAGCCATCGCGGCCCTCGCACCGGTTTACGAGCGGGAAATCCTCTATCGCGTGCTACAAGGCCCCCACGGCTGGATGCTGCGTGAAATCGCCGCGCCCGACACCGCCATGGCCCGGGTAAACATGGCCATTCAATGGATCCGCCGGGATTTTGCCGAGCCCATCAGGGTCGAGAGCCTGGCGCAAAAAGCGGCCATGAGCGTCTCGGCGTTTCATCGCCACTTCAAGGCCATCACCAGCTTGAGCCCGCTGCAGTATCAGAAGCGTGTGCGTCTGCTCCAGGCACGAACCCTTATGGTCGCCAGCGCCAGGAGCGTCACGGCTGCAGCATTTGAGGTCGGTTATGAAAGCGCGACCCAATTCAGCCGGGACTATACGCGGGTGTTTGGCCAGTCCCCGGCGCGGGATACGGCGCGGATTCTTGGGGAGAGTCGAGGCGCCAAGGCCTAGAACGCATCAGCCGCCTGGCTCAACCGTTCATCGCCCATTCTGCAAATTTTCAAACTTTTTCCCTGCACAGGTGAGTCACAACCGTAGAGCGATTGGCAAAGACGCCAGCACTTGCACCCTTTGTTCATCTCTACCAAGAGGCTTTTCCTGATGAAAAAAACAATAATTTCTGCATTGGCCATGGCCGGTTTGACCTGTGTACTGTCGACCCCACTGATGGCAGCCACCAGCGCCACCGATACCAGCGCCCCGTCAACGTCCTCAGGGAGCAGTTCGTCCAGCTCCGGGCAGTCTTCCAAACCAAGCGGCACCAACGGCGCCAATACCAAAGGCACGGCCCTGCCCGGTTCCGGCGGCGAGGCAGGCAGTGGCGGCAACTCAAGCCCCGGTAATGAAACGCCTTCGGGAGCAGGGTCGAGTTCGCAAGGCAACAAAGGCTCTGGCAGCGGTTCGTAAATACCGCCTCCATCCTCTGGCCAGGTCTGATAACTGCCCGACTCTGGCCAACCGCTTCATCCTCCAACGAACCGGAAAATGGGCAAATGTCTCCACACAAGCCTTCGAGCGCAGCGCAAGCCATGTTTAGATAGGCGCTGGCACCCGGGAGATAAGTGATGGAGCTGAAATTCAGTCACGTCGATGTACTGGTCAACAACCTCGAAGAAGCCTGCACCTATTACGCACAAATTCTCAACGCCCGTATTTCCAGGACACTGGTCTGGGAGCGCGGTGGGCTGCATGTGCGCTATGCGATCGCGATGATCGGCCTGGAACGCTTCATGCTGGTCCAGCCGTTGGCGGGTAATCTCAAGGATTTGCTGGACACTACAGGCGAAGGAATGATTTACCGTCATTGCTACTCAACGCCGGACATTGAGCAAACCTATGACCAACTGATTGCCGGCGGTGTGCAGCCTGAAGATGAAAACGGCAAACCGCTGGCACGGGAGAACCTGCAGTCCCCATCCGGGACACGCATTATCTGGCTGCCCAAGCGCTTCGGGCACTTCTCTATCGAGATCCTGGAAGAAAATGCCCTGCAAGCATTTATCAACGCGGCGTTTGCTTAAGCGAAATGGTGGCGTCGGGCTGATGATGGAACATCCATTCGCAGCCTTCGGTATCTTCTGACATTGGCGCGCATAGCACATTAGCGTTGACATGATTGCTAAAGGCAAGCATATACTTGCCTAAGGCAACCATTTGGTATCTGACATGACCGCCATCCTCACGGCCCGCGCCGAAACAGTTCGGCGCTTCAACCGCTTCTACACTCGGCAGATCGGCGCCCTGCGCGAGCACTTGCTAAAGGCCGAGTTTTCCCTGAGTGAAAGCCGCATCCTCTATGAGCTGGGTGCCGGTGCCGGCCTGACCAGTGCTGAACTCTGTCAGATGCTGGGTCTGGACGCGGGCTACCTGAGCCGGATTATCGGTGGATTCGAGAAAAAAGGGCTGATCGGCAAAACCCGCTCACCCAGCGACGCCCGTGCAATGCTCATACAACTTACCGAAAAGGGAAAAACCGTCCTTGCCTCCCTTGAACAGGCCGCGCGCGATGAGGTCATGGCGATGCTGCGGGGCATGCCCGAGTCCCGCCAGGAACAATTGATCCAAGCCATGCGGCAGGTCCAATCACTATTGAGTGACAGTGACTCTTCCTACCTGCTGAGAGACCCGAGAGCCGGTGATATGGGCATAGTCATTCAGCAGCAGGCTGAAATCTATACGCGCGAATACGGCTGGAACTCGGAATTCGAAGCTCTGGTGGCAGAGATCGTCGCCAGGTTCCTG
The DNA here is from genome assembly GCF_047303955.1 of Pseudomonas sp. Pseusp88. Taxonomy (NCBI): domain Bacteria; kingdom Pseudomonadati; phylum Pseudomonadota; class Gammaproteobacteria; order Pseudomonadales; family Pseudomonadaceae; genus Pseudomonas; species Pseudomonas sp. Pseusp88. The sequence goes on from NZ_JBGLYM010000002.1 coordinate 103,890, forward strand.
CGTGAATTCGATCAATCTAGCGAGCGCTGCTGGATCGCGGAAAAGGATGGCAAGGTCATCGGTTCAGTCTTCGTCGTCAGGCACGACGAAACCACCGCCAAACTGCGCATGCTTTACGTGGACGCCAGTGCCAGGGGCCTGGGCATCGGCAAGCGGTTGGTCGAAGAGACTTTACGGTTTGCCCGGCAGGCCGGTTACAAACGGATAATCCTCTGGACCACCAGCATACTCACGGACGCCCGAAAGCTGTATCAAGGGGCAGGATTTCATCTGGTCGAAGAAGAACCGGTTCACAGCTTTGGCAAGGACCTGGTCAGCCAGACCTGGGCGCTGGACTTGTAGATATCTTCGCAATAACGCTGAAGCGTCGTCGGCGAGCCAGGCATTTGTGCAGGGTGTGTAACCCGCCTTGGGGAGGCGGCCCGAATCTGATCGGACAGCCTCGGTCGGTTGATCTACAGACCCAATTCCGAAAGCCCCGGATGGTCATCGGGGCGACGACCCAGCGGCCAGAGGAACTTGCGTTCGGACTCATGAATGGGCAGGTCGTTGATGCAGGCAAATCGGTGAGCCATCAGGCCGTTTTCGGCAAATTCCCAGTTCTCGTTGCCATATGAGCGAAACCAGTTGCCCGAGTCGTCATGCCATTCGTAGGCGTAACGCACGGCAATCCGGTTGTCAGTAAATGCCCAGAGCTCCTTTATCAGGCGGTACTCGAGCTCCTTGTTCCACTTGCGCTGCAGAAATGCCTGGGCCTGATCCCGACTGGTCGCAAACTCCGCGCGGTTGCGCCATCGGGTATCGGGGGTATAGGCCAGGGCCACTTTCGCCGCATCGCGGCTGTTCCAGCCATCTTCGGCAAGGCGGACTTTCAGGATGGCTGACTCACGGGTAAAGGGCGGCACAGGTTGGCGTATTTCGGTGGTCGACATGTTGTTTGCTCCCGGTGTGTGAAAGACGTCCATGCAAAAATTCTTACTAGAGATCAAGGACCAGAGGTTGCACACCGTCCTCATGCGCTGCCGGGACGGCGCAGCAGATCAGCACCGTATCGGCATCCGGCATTTGCGCTGGCGGATTCGGGTAATGGACATTGCCGCTGACCAGGCGCGTCTTGCAGGTGCCGCAAGAACCTCCCCGGCAACTGAAGTCCGGGTTCAGGCCACGACTTTCCGCCAACTCCAACAGGCTGCCACTGCCCGGCGTCCAGCGTGCATCCTTGGCCGATGCCGAGAAATACACCGGCACGGGCGTCGTGGCAGCAGGTGGCTGAATGGTCGGGGTTTCCTGCGCGACCGTCAGCCGCTGCAACGTCGACGGGCCGAAGGCTTCGGCATGAATGCGCTCATCGGTAATGTTCAGCCCACGCAACCCGTCATACATCGCCTGCAGGAAACCCGCTGGCCCGCACAGGTAAAAGTCGTAATCATCCAGGGGCAATCGAGCCTTGACCTGGGAAAAGTCGAGCCGTCCGATGATGTCAAAGTCCCGACCAGCCATGGCCTCGGCGCCAGGGCTGCTCAAGGCTCGATGGATATGAACCGACGCAGCGTCACGCCGTTGCAGCTCGACGAGCTCGGCCTGAAACGGCAGGTCTTCCAGGGTCCTGGCGCTCTGGAATAGATGGATAGGGCGATGCCGCCGATGCTGAACGTTTTGTGCAATCAGTTCCCTGAACATCGAGATCAGCGGCGTGATGCCAACGCCCGCGCCAATCAGCACCACCGGACGTTCGGTTTCTTCGGCCAGGGTAAAACTGCCCAACGGCGGACGGACCTCCAGTATGTCCCCCACCCGCACATTGTCATGCAGATGATGTGACGCAGGCCCCTGCGCCTTGACGCTGATGCGGATGTGTCCATCCGACGGAGCGCTGGACAGGCTGTAGGTCCTGATCAGTGCTGCCTCGTCGCCGCCGCGCAAAAGACGTATCGGCAGGTGCTGCCCGGGGACAAAGGCTACGGCGGAGTTGTCCAGCGGCTGGATATAGAACGAGCGTATGTCCTTGCTCTCCTGTTCTATACGCGTCACCTGCCACGGATGCCACTGCCGACGCTGCTCTCTCTCACGCAGCAGTGCGTCCGCCTCGGCCCAGGTGCCAGTAGCCAGGCTGGTGGGCGCGTAGTCATGGAACTCCCAGCGCAGCGACACCGCCGCCGGGCGCAGCACCACCTGCTCGACCTCGAAAGTCCAGAGACGCTCGGCACCTTCGAAAGCCTTGATCATCGGGCTGTCCAGAATCAGCTCGGTACGTCCGCAAAGTTGCAGCACGTCGCCGTTGCTGAAATCGACAAACAGCAGTCCGGCCAGGGCATTGATCTGGAGGTTACCCAAGGTGTTGAAAAACAGATTACCGGCGTAGTCAGGAATGGTCAGACGGTTGCCTTCGACTTTGACAAATCCGGCCCGGCCTCCCCGATGGGATACGTCCACCGAGCGATGTTGCGGGTCATGGTCAAAGTAACTGGCCACAAAAAAAGTATCGGCCCCACGTATCAGTTCGGCAGTTCGGTCATTCAGGGCATCGAAGTCCTGACGCGGTGCCCGGTCCTGCACCAGGTTCGCAAAACGTTGGCAGGTCCTTGCCTGAATGTATTTGGGGCAGTTGCCATAGGAATGCTCGACCATGACCGAAAGGCCATCGACAGAGTCCTGCTGAATCACGCCATTGATACGATTGCGCCGACGGGTATGCAGCTCGATGCCGAGCATACCGATGGCCTGACCCGCTTGCAGCCCGGGCATGGCCGGGTCCTGGTCGTCGGCATGGGCAGCAAGCAGCAACTGCTGCGGATCCGGTGAGGTGACGAAGCCTTCCGGCCCTTCGAGCAAGGTGGCCCAGGGTCGCTGTTGCGGGTCTACAGTGCCAACGATCATGAAGGGCAACTGCTGGTAAAACTCCCTATGCTGGTCGGGCATATAGTTGCGGATCACTTTTTGCCCGATAACCTCCATCCGCTCGGATACGCTGTGGAGTTGCTGAAGTATTCGTTCCCCGGCGTGCCAGGGCGAGCGACGGTGCTTGGGCAAAGTGTCCATGAAGCGCTCCTTGAGAAGTCTGCAGGTAAGCCCGGCGGCGGATTGCCGGTTCAGTTGGCCTGCAGGCCTGCGGCGGTACGTTGCATGGGCACGAAGCCTGGCAGTGCTTGCACCCTTTCCAGCCAGGCACGCACGTTCGGATAGGCCTCCAGCGACACGTTGCCTTCCGGGGCATGAGCGATATAGGTGTAGCAGGAGACGTCAGCCACCGTAGGCGTATCACCCGCCAGGAATGCCGTTTGCGCAAGTTCCTTGTCCATTACTTTGAGCAAGGCGTGAGCGCGGGCGATCACGTTGTCGGCATTCAAGGCAGCGCCGAACACCGTGATCAGCCGAGCCGCCGCAGGGCCGCTGGCGATCTCGCCTGCAGCGACCGAGAGCCAGCGCTGGATATGGGCAGCGGTAAGGGGATCATCAGGCAACCAGCTACCGTCACCATACTTCTTCGCCAGATAGACGAGGATAGCGTTGGAGTCACTGAGAATGGTGCCCCCGTCATCGATCACCGGCACCTGACCGAAGGGGTTGATGGCCAGGAACTCAGGCTGTTTGTGGGCACCCTTGGCCAGATCGACAAAGACCGGTTCAGTGGGCAGCTTCAACAGGGCAAGCATCAGCTCGACGCGATGGGAGTGGCCTGAAAGTGTGTGGCGATAAAGTTTGATCACTGGCTGCGTCATGGTCCTGGCTCCTGCTCTGACTAAGGGAAAGCGCAGAAATCAAACCCTGTAGGCCTCCTTGCGCTGGAGGGTGATGCTGCACCTGCCAGCCGCCGGGCAGAATCACCACCTCGAACAATGGATAATTTCGTTTTGCAAAAGATTGCCTTCTGCATTACCTGTCAGCCTTGCGCGCTAGCCGAGGAACGCCGGATGGCTGCGCAGCCTTGGCGTGGCGAAGGCGATGAAGGTCCTTACCCGGGCATCGGCCCGGCGACCATCGCGGTAGATCAATTGAGCCGGCAAGGCCTGGCCGGCAAAACCGCTCAATACCGGCTCGAGCACTCCACCCTGTAATTCATGATGTGCCTCAAAACTCATGCAGCGGATCAACCCCAGCCCCAGGGTGGCAGCATGGATAGCGGCGCGCGTGGTGGTGCAGGTCAGTACCGGTACAGGCTTGATGACCCGCGTGGATCCTTCGTGGCAAAAGCGCCATTCATTTTCAAGACCCGTGGCAGTGGTCACCACCGTGCGGTGGTTGTTGAGGTCATCGGGTGTCTGCGGGCGTCCCCACGCGGCCAGATAGGCTGGAGAACCACACACAACCGGTTTCACCATGCCCAGCGGCACGGCAAAACCCGACGAGTTTGGCAAATGCCCGACCACGAGGGCTATATCAATGCCTTCCTCCAGGAGTTTCGGTATGCCGACGCAAGTTCTGGTGACCACCTGTACATCCGGAAATTCGGCCAGGTAGGCCAGGGCGAGGGATGTGAATACAGACTGATCCATCAGCAGCGGCAACGACACGGTCAGTTGCCCGGCCGGGCACGTATGAATGCCCGCTGCGTAGCGTTCAGCGGTGTCGATCTGCTCCAGGATATGGCGGCAACTCACTGCGAATTGCTCACCTGCCTGACTCAGTTGGACACCGCGCGGCCCGCGAATCAGCAGCGTGTTGCTCAGGCGTGTTTCCAGTGACGCGATGGTACGCATGATGGTCGCCGGTGACAGCGCCAGTTGCCGGGCTGCGGCAGCGAGGCTGCCCGCCTGCGCCACGGCCTCGAAGATGAGCATTTCACGATAACGAATCATGAACTAGACCACCGCGACCCTGTGCAGTGCCGGGTCGTTAAGGAGCCGGCTGGCGCAATGGTCAACGAAGGTGCGTACCTTGGCAGATACCCGCTTGCCCCCCTGATAAACCACATGCACGGGCAACGGGGTTGTTTCAAATGCACTCAGGACAATCTCCAGTTCGCCCTTTGAAACGAGCTCGGCCACCTGATAGGACAGCACCCGCGTGAACCCCCAGCCCATGCGTGCAGCATTGATGGCAGCCTGATTGGAACTGACTACCAGGCGTGGCTTTGGGTGCAGGGTGATCGCGTTTCCCGCTACCTCGAACTGCCAGTCAGTCAGCAGGCCACTGGCAGAGGACATCACGATAGGTGCCGCCAGGACCTCATCGGGCACAGTCGGCCGACCGACCTGATCGAGAAACGCAGGCGCGGCACAGACTACCGGGCGGATTTGCCCGACCCTGAGGGCTTGCAGGCCGTTGTCGGGTAATTGACCGATGCGGATGGCGACGTCCAGCCCCTCCTCGACCATGTTCACCACACGATCCACCAGAAGCGCATTGATAGCCACCTCGGGATGCAGCGCAAGGTATTCGGTAATCAGCGGAATCAGAAACAGCTCGCCGAACATCACCGATGCCGTGACCGCCAGGTGACCCCGCGCTCGAATGCTGCTGCCAGTGGCCAGCTCTTCAGCCTCTTCCAGATCCTGCAGGATGCGCTTGCAATCCTCCACATAACGCCGGCCCGCCTCGGTCAAGCGCAAACTTCGGGTACTGCGTGCCAGGAGCAGAGTCCCCAGGCGATTTTCCAGGCCTGCAATGACCCGCGTCACGCTGGGCGCCGACATGCCCAGCAGCTTGGCACCGGCGACAAAGCTGTCCGCCTCGGCGACGGCCAGCAGCACTTTCATCTCCTGAAACCTGTCCATGATCCCCGTCCGGCTCAATAACTCATCAAGTGGCAAACAGCGTAGCGCTCAAGTTCCGCTTCAGGGCGCGCCTGCAATCTTGATCATCCCTTGGTCTCAGGAAAAATACAGCCGCCATCGCGCACCAGCGCCCTCACCTCTTCGCTCACTTGCATGGGGTTTTGACTCAATCGAGCAAAGAATTCGCCGCTGCGCCGCACGTAGGATTGCGAATCGTACTTCGCGCTCCAAAGGACGACGTTGAGCACGATGGGAATAAGGTCCAGCCCCTTTTCGGTCAGGGTGTAGAAGTCCTTGCGCCCGTCGTCGGGGCTCGGCGCTTTCGAGAGAATGCCTTGTTCTTCAAGGAAAGCCAGGCGCGACGCCAGGACATTGGTCGCGATGCCCTCTTCCGATTTCAGGAACTCGCCGTAGGCCTTCTTGCCGACAAAAACGATGTCGCGAATGATCAACAGCGACCAGCGGTCACCGAAAATTTCCACGCCATAGTTCACCGCGCAATGGGAGCGAATGTCTTTTTTAGCCGTTGTCTTCATGACCGGATCTTAACATCGCTTGTATGGCGCAAGTAAAATTTCAGACTATTACTTGCTTTTTACAAGTGAAAAGCCCGGCTGATTTCACACCATACGCGATCGTCGAATCGTTTGCGAGTCGAGCGACGCCCCACCCATGAGGATTCAACCTATGAGCACGATCAGCATCATTGGCTCAGGCGGCATGGCCGCAGCGATCGGTGGTCGTAGCGCCGCGGCGGGATACCAGGTCGAGGTCATCAGCCGCGACCCCGCCAAGGCACAGGCGCTGGCCACGCAACTCAAAAGCCAGGCGTTCAGCGGAACTTACGGCGCTGCGCCAGCGGGTAACATCGTCATCCTCGCGGTGCCGTATGCCAGCGCGGCTGGGGTGGTCGCCGATTACGGCGACATGCTCGACGGTAAAGTGATCATCGACATCACCAATCCGTTTACCACTGACGCCATGGGAGTAGTCACACCGTACGGAAGTTCGGGGGCGCAGGAAATTGCCAAGGGTCTGCCGAGCGGCGCGCATGTGGTGAAAGCGTTCAACTCAATCTTCGGCCATGTGCTTGCGCGGGGTGAACAGCTTGACGCGTTTTTCGCCGCCGACGATGTGCACATCAAACAGCGCGTCTCGACCTTCATCAAGCGTCTGGGGTTGCGGCCGCTCGATGTCGGGAGCTTGCAGATGGCGCAAACGCTGGAAGCTCTGGGACTGTTGCTCATGGGAGTGGCTCGAAACGGAGCCGGTACTTTCAACATCGCCTTCAACGTCGATATGGGTTGATTAACCGGCGTCAACGACATCCCCCAGACCAGGGAGCGGACACGGCCCTTGCTACAAGGCTGTGATCGCACCTGGGTCACCAACGGGCGCAGAGCATTTCAATTGTTCCCTATTGGATCGGGCCCGATCCAACTGGACCAGGAGCTTTAATGGGCCACACGCAAACCGGCAACAAATGAGTCAGTCGCCCCGCAGCGCGGAGAGAAACGGTTGCGTCTCCCCACTTCAATCACGGCAGAAAGCTTTCACCTTCCTCCGGTTTTCCTGAACGCTGGGGATGAGTGCCAAGGCACAACGCACAACGCACAACGCACAAAACATCATGGAAAAGTCCTGGCGAGTGACATTCAACGCCTGAAAAACCCTTCAAGCACTCTTTAAGTGTCAAAATCTCCTCACTGGATCGTTTGGAGATCACTATGCTTCGCCTGTTTGAACAATGGCTCGACCCCTTCCCGCCTGACGAAGTACCGCCGCCGCCCGTTGGCTTGGCGCGATTTCTCTGGGCCTGCACACGGGGCGCCCGCGGTTATATCCTCGCGCTCGCGCTGCTCAGTGCCGGTGTGTCGATTTACGAAGCCTGGCTGTTTTCTTTTCTCGGGCAGGTCGTGGATCTGCTATCGACCTGGCAGGCCGGCGGTGATGGGGCCGCGCAGGAAGGTCGCGTGCTGTGGGGCATCGGCATCGTATTGCTGACAAGCATTGGGCTGGTCGCGTTGCGCACCATGGTGCAGCACCAGGTACTGGCGATTAACCTGCCGTTACGGCTGCGTTGGGACTTCCATCGGCTGATGCTGCGCCAGAGCCTTTCGTTCTTCTCCGATGAGTTCTCCGGGCGGGTCACCACCAAGGTGATGCAGACGGCGCTGTCCGTGCGCGAGGTGCTGTTCACCATTATCGAGATCGCACCCGGGATCGGGGTGTACTTCATCGCGATCATCGCACTGGCGGGCGGCTTCGATCTGAAGCTGATGCTGCCGTTCATTGCGTGGGTGGCGTTGTTCGGTCTGGCCATGCTGTATTTCGTGCCTCGCCTGGGAAAAGTCGGGCAGGAACAGGCCAATGCGCGGTCGTCAATGACCGGTCGCATCTCGGATGCCTACACCAACATAACCACAGTGAAGCTATTCTCCCATTCCAAACGTGAAGCCCACTTTGCGCGGGCTGCGATGGAGGATTTCAAACACACCGGCTTTCGCCAGATGCGCCTGGTCAGCCAATTCGAGATCGTCAACCAGGCACTGGTGGTGGTCCTGATCATGAGCGCAGGCGGTTATGCCTTGTGGCTGTGGCACCAGGGCGAAGTCGGAACAGGAGCGGTGGCGGCCATTACGGCCATGGCCTTGCGCATCAACGGCATGTCGCACTGGATCATGTGGCAGATGACATCGCTGTTCGAGAACATCGGCACGGTACAGGATGGCATGGAGACACTGACTCGAGGCCCCAAGGTGCAGGATGCGCCTGACGCGGGCGTGCTGGTCACCTCCGGCGGCGCGGTGACCTTCGACAACGTGAGCTTCAACTATAACGGCGAACGCCAGGTGCTCGATAGCCTGAGCCTGACCATTCGCCCAGGCGAAAAAATCGGCCTGGTGGGTCGCTCCGGCGCCGGAAAATCCACCCTCATCAACCTTCTGCTGCGTTTCTATGACGTCGACAAAGGCGAAATTCGCATCGACGGGCAAAACATCGCCCACGTCACCCAAGACAGTCTGCGCAGCGCCATCGGCATGGTTACTCAGGACACTTCCCTGCTGCATCGGTCCATTCGCGACAACATCGCCTATGGCCGACCCGATGCCACCGATACACAAATCCAAAGTGCCGCAGCCAACGCCCAGGCCGACGGGTTCATCAGCCAACTGAGCGACAAGCAAGGCCACTCGGGTTACGACACCCTGGTGGGCGAGCGTGGTATCAAGCTTTCCGGCGGCCAGCGCCAACGCATCGCCATTGCCCGGGTGATGCTCAAGAATGCACCGATCCTGCTGCTCGACGAGGCCACCAGCGCGCTGGATTCAGAAGTCGAAGTAGCCATTCAGGAAAGCCTTGATGAAATGATGAAGGGCAAGACGGTGATTGCCATCGCCCATCGTCTGTCCACGATTGCGGCCATGGACAGGCTCATCGTCATGGATGACGGACGCATTATCGAACAGGGTACCCACAGCGAATTGCTCGCCAGGAACGGTATCTATGCGCGGCTGTGGCATCACCAAAGCGGCGGATTCCTGGGTGAGGATCAGGGCGTGGCTGAAGCCATGGAATAGCTTCGCTTATTCGACGAATCACCTGATTGAGGGCGAGCGTGGCGGCAAGGCGAAACGACAGTAGCAGGCCGCCTGGCCGCCGAAAGGTTGCACAGAACTGCTTTTAGCAAGGCACTAAATAGATTGCGGACCCATTATTCACAGAACACATACGCTGCTCTTGCTCTTGCTGTTGAGAAGGCGCCGTAGTGGACGGGTACAAGGCTCGTTCTGCTTGAACCCTGTCCTCCTGCTCCTGAATTCTCCTGCCCTGCTCCTGGGTAGCCGCGAGCTTCTGTTTCAATAGCTGGAGAGCCCTGGGGCTGTCAGGCGGAACCTTTTCCAGTTCGGCGTCAATTGCCAAAACAGACGGCGGAAGAATCCCCTGGGCGACCAACTTCTGATCCAGCTCCATCGTACTCATGGGTTGGCGAGCGGGCATGTCAGAATTGTTGATGGCGCATCCACCCAGAATGCTCAACGCAGATAAAACCATCACGAATTTTCTTGTGGTGCTCATGCAGTTTCTCCATTCACAGCCTTCGCCCAATGGCATGCAACCCTACGACAGAGGGGTAATCCAGTCCAGCGCGACTACCCATTACACGGACGACTGAAGCGCCGACGTTGATGGACGCCTTTCGATGACGCCGCAACGCCAGACCAATCGCAGCCTGGGCCTCTATCGATTGAACGACGGCTGCACAGCGCCCCGAGCGGTCATTGATCATGCCCCACCGACGCATCCCCCCCTTCAGGCGGCGCTCCATAAGGCACACCCATCTTGACCCGATCTGCCTTTACCCAACCGGTATAGTCTTCGCCATCCTTGGCGACGAAGTTCACTTCCAGCCATGACTCGTCTTGCAGAATGGAATACAGGGTAAGAGAGTCACCGGGAACCACGAAGATGTTCTTGTTGGCACAGGCTTCATCAGGCGCCATATGGAAGTGCACACGGACAGTACCAATGACCAGGTCTTGCAAGGCCGGATGAAACTCAGGCACCGTACCCGAGACTTTTTCCGCAAGGGCAGAACAGTCAACAGCGGCCTGGCTCAGTCCGCTGAACAGGCACAGACACGACAGGGTTAAACGCAGACGCATGGACGCTGATTCCGTATGGTTAGAGGGAGTTCGCTCCTACCAAGGATCTGCGACAACGCAAACCCCGTAGGCGCCAGGCTATGGGATAGACCCATCGATGATAATCAAGCGCCAAGTGCCTTAAAAAAGACTGCTCTTGGTCGAGGCGCCCCAACTGTTCACATATCGCGCGCATTTGTTGTGGTCATACTCTTTTAGAACGTATCGCGTGATGGTCCCCACGCTGTTGGTGTAAAAGGTCAGCTCGCAAAAACTGACCGGTTGCTGGTAATAGCCGCCAGCGACTTCACCCATGACCATCTGGCCATTACCGTCCTGGCCCATAGCCTCTTGATGAGTGGTATTGACATAGCCGCCGTTGGTACCGAAGTCCCAGTAATACCCGGTTTCATTGCCGTTCTGGAAAGGCGCCGTGCGGGGCGTCCCCCATTGTTGCAACAATGAGTTGACGTTATAGCCAACCCAGGACTGCGCGGTTTCGTGCGGGTCTTTAGTCAAAAGGCCAACACAACCACAGAGCTGTAGCGCCATGGCGAGCACACCGAGCTTCAGGGCGTGTCGGTTTGTTTGGGTCAATATCGACATCACAGAGGCTACTCCATCATCTTGATTGGTGAGCAGGTCAGACGGGTATGCCAACGTTTGTGTATCCAATGAATGTAAGCGTCGGGAACCTCGTCTTGCGCAACTACGCAAGTTGCCAACAATGCGACCACAATTCTCTGATTTCATTCTCTCGCTGCGTCGATGAGGTAATAGCGCAGATCCTCTGATAAAGGCATCGATCAGTCGATTGCCGCGCACTGAGCCAGCAACTCGGGCCTTGACTGGAAACACAACGCCCCCCGCCCTACACTGCCTCCAATCGCCGCCCCGCAGAGCCCTGCAATGCCTGACTCTCTGACCCAACCAACTCCCGCGCCGCTGCTGGCACCCGGTGAAACCGTGGTGCTGTTCGACGGTGTCTGCAAGCTGTGTAACGGTTGGGCGAAGTTTCTGATCCGGCATGACCATCATCATCGCGTCCGACTGGCTACCGTGCAGTCGCCCGAAGGGCAGGCTTTGCTGGCCTGGGCAGGTTTGCCCGTGGATGCCTTCGACACCATGGCGGTTATTCGCGACCGGCATTACTGGGTGCGGTCGGAGGCGTTCTTCGAAGTGGTAGCACAGTTGCCGGCCGCATGGCCGATGTTGCGGCTGTTGCGTGTTTTTCCGCAGTGGCTGCGGGACTGGTTGTACGACCGCGTCGCCCTTAACCGCTACCGCCTGTTTGGCAGACACGAGGTTTGCCTGTTGCCGACTCCGGATCATCAGCGGCGGTTCCTCAAGGCCGGGTTGTGAACGGCGCGCGCTGCTCACTGGCTGACACGCGGCAGCCTCGCATTCATGCTTGCTTACCGCGGCCCATAGTGACCATGCAGGATCGACGTTTCAACCGTTAAGGCAACCTGCGAGAACCGATCGGGAATGAACGCGTTTTACCAAGACATTCAAGATTTCCTGGCCAACAGCATTATCGTAGGTGATCTTCTGTTGCCCGCGCGCTATGCCAGATTCGAACGCCTTGATGATTTTCAAGTTGGTTTTCGCACGCATGGCCATAGCGGCGAAAGCCTGGTTTCAGACACTGATGGCGGTTGGAACCCCGACTGGTATGTCCTCGCAATGACGGGGCTGGATGACCCCATTTTTATTGCCACACGCGAAGCCGAAAGCGGTTATCCCGTCTATACCGCAGCCCATGGCGCCGGACGCTGGGATGCGACGCAGATAGCACCGAGCCTCGCGGCTTTTAGCCGTTTGCTGGCGGCCTTGACCGAGACGACAGAGGATTTCGTCCGGTTTAAAAACTTGATCATCGCCGAGACCGGCCCCCCGAATGCATTCTGGCATGAGGTGCTCGAAGAACGTCAGCGTGCGGCAGTTTCGGAGCAAGCGCCGCCTGCTGTCAGCGGCTACAATCCGGCCGATTTTGAAAGTGGCGACTTGATCGTGAACAATCTGGGCCGACATAAGCTCAAGGTCGTGCAGATAATCAGCAAATGTCGCGGACTGTCGCTGAAGGACACCCTGGCACTTGCAGAGGCGCCAGAACTCTTGGCTGGCAGCGGCGTGAGACTGCACCTGCGCCGACTGAGCGAACAACTTGAAGCATTAGGTGCAACGGTGGAATTCAGAAATCATCCCCCCTGCTACCCGCCCACACCCTGACTGTTGTCGTCCCGTGGCGAGCGGCCGAAATACGCTTTATAGGCGCGGCTGAACGAAGCCTCGGACTCGTAGCCAACCGCGAAACCCACCTCGCCGATGCGGCTGTTGCGTTTGCACAGCATCGTTTTCGCCAGCGTCAGCCGCCATTCATTCTGATAACGCAGCGGTGAGCGGCCGACCAGTTTGCTGAACCAGTCACAGAAACTAACCAGCTCACGGATTCAATCCCTCTCGTTGCTGTTCGCTCCACCGCTCCAGATTCGACTGCACAAGCGCTTGAGGCAAAGGACTGGATACTATTTTTTGCATTTCATCGTTTATCCGGTTTCGTAACGCGGGATGGATGCACTGAGCGTTGCGTGAAAGCGCCAGATAAAGCCCTTCGCTGCTGATCGGCGGCTCCAGAGGTTCTACGGCGGTATCCATGCCCAACTTTTTAGCCAGGGCCCGTCCAGGAAATTGCTCGAATATCACAAAGTCGTTGCGTTTGAGTATGAGCTTTTGGAAGGCCTGACTGGCCGTAGGCACCGCCTCAAGCGACAGGTTGGCTTTCGCGTAATCATCGAACGCCTGACCGTAGCTGTTGTTGACCAGTGTTCCGCCACTGCGTCCAATAAGGTCAGACCACCCGTGATAGGGGAATGCTTCGTTTTGCCTCACCCAAATCATGCTGGAAGTGAACAGAAACGCGGGGCGCACAAAGTCCAGCGTCCGCTCACGATCGGTGGTGAGAAAATATCCGGCCAGCATATCAACCCGGCCCGATCTCACCTCTTCCTGCGCCCGGGACCATGGCCCTCCATACACGACTTCGATCTCCAGCCCCAATAGCGTGCCCAGGTGTTTGATCAGATCGGCATTGGCACCGATGAGTTGATGAGGGTTGTGCGGATCCCGCCACAGGTAGGGAGGGTATTCGGCATTGCCGGTTGCCGTCAGATGATCACAAGCATTGTCACTCTTCGCTATGCCAGGGCTCAGCAGCATGGCTGTTATAGACATCAACCCGCATAAATGACGCCCGACCATATAGAACCTCTGAGGGAAATCCCGTGCGCAAGCGGTATGCCCATGGCCGACCGACTAAACCCGGTGATTAAAGATGCATCAGACAGGGACACTATCGATATCTTCTGGAACCGTCACATTTGCCATCCATACCGCCTCTCCTGGACCGCCTCTCCTGCAGAGTTGCTTTCCTGCAAAACGCCCGGTCGTCGCAGTTTGAGTTTGATTACCGCGCCTGTCAGCTTAGCTCAGGCACAACCAGAGCATTGACGCCCCTTGCGCCCGCGTTGACGTAACGAAGGCCAAGGAACGAGACGTCATGCCTGGTTCGTTGTGCCCTGTCAGCAGTCAGGGTTGTGCCTTGGGAATCCAGTGTACTCTGAGTACAGAGCCGAGGATCCAGCGACAGGAACATGAAGCGATATTGAAACAGTGCAACAACGCCGTCGGCGTTGCGCGCTGACATTGCATCAGCGCGTACTTACGCACTCTGGGCCAAAAGCAGACATGAAACCACAGGCCCAACCTTCAGCCCAAAGCCTGCCTGAGCGCTCCCTAAACGGCTTTTTCGGCATTAAAACCATCGGCGTTCTCAAACACGCCCATGAAGCCCGCAACAGTGGATTCGCGCGCCCAGTCGCGCTGGAGTTCGCAATACATTTGCACGCGGCTGATGAGCTTCGCGCCCGCCTGCTCGATTCGGCTTAGCGCCGCCTTGTGTGCAGCGAGGGACGTGCCGCCGACCGCATCGATCGGCACATAGACCTCGTAGCCTTCCTGGATCGCGTCAAGCACCGGGAAAGTCAGGCAGGCTTCGGTCCAGAGCGCAGTCATGATCAGTTTGCGTCGGCCGAGCGCCTTGACTGCCTGCTTGAACTCGGTGTCCTCCCAGCTGTTGATCGAGGTGCGGTCATAGGTAGGCAGATGACCGAGCACGTTCTGCAGTTCACGAATCGGCGGTTTATTGCGGCCGGTCGCGACGTTGACGGTCGAATGAATGATAGGAAGCTTGTAGTTGAGCGCCGCCTTGGCCACGCTGGTGATGTTGAAAACCAGCTCGTCGCGGGGCATCGAGCGGATCGAGGAAACCTGGATCGGCTGATAGTCGATGATGATGAGTGCCGAATTCTCAGGTGACAAGAGTTGGTCGGTATGGGGGTTGCGGATAGTCTCGCTTGCCATTTTTTCAGATCCTTTTCTCAGTTGTGATGCACGCATCTGGAAGGCTCAAGGCCTACCCGAATGGACGGGTATGGCGATGACGACACTTCTACTGATGTTGTTAGCGGGTTTGGTTTTCCGGGAAACATCCGCCAGGGGCGACGTTGCCAGGAAGCAGGATTGTGCTGTTCCCGTATTCGACGCAGTAGTAGCATCGCGCGACTAGCTGTGTTGCAAAAAGGGGAACACCGACGTGGATATCGAAGAGCTGCAGACATTTGTTGAAGTGGCTGATGCCGGAGGAGTTTCGCCTGCGGCGCTGCGATTGGGAGTGTCCAAATCGATCGTCAGTCGCAGGCTCGCCAGGCTTGAAGCAGAACTTGGCATCCAACTGCTGGCCCGCACAACGCGCGGGGCAGCGCTGACTGAAGCCGGAACCACGTTCCGCGACTACGCTGCCAGGGTCTGCGCCGAGATCGACACCGCCAAGGAAACGCTCTTGCCTTCAGGCCCCCTGCGCGGCCGTTTGCGGGTTGCCGTGTCGCCGTCTTTCGGACCGACTCATTTCGCCCCCATGCTCGCGGAAATGGCACGACGCCACCCGCAGCTGCATATCCAGACCTGCTACAGCGATCGCTTCGTTGATCTCATTGCGGAGGGTTTCGATTGTGCGATACGGGTCGGCTACCTTCAGGACTCTAATCTGATCGCAAGGTGCATCGGCCCGATCTATACCAGGCTGGTCGCGAGCCCGGACTATCTGAACGCCCATGGGTCGCCCGAAAAACCAGAACAGCTAGTCGCCCATGAGGCAGTCATGCAAGGCACCGAAGCCTGGCAATTCATGGATGGCGACAAGACTATCTCGGTTCGTCCGCAGGGACGGTTCAAAGCCGACAACGGCGCGGCCCTGGTCGCAGCCGCAAAAGCAGGGCTGGGAGTCGCGTACTTGCCTGATTGTCTCACCCATGAACATGTGGCCTCGGGCGCGCTCGTGCCGATCATGACCGGTTACCCACCGCCCCCGGCAGGTGCCTATGTCGTCCGCCCGCCAGGCCCTCATCCCGCACGCAAGATACGAGTCCTGACGGAATTTCTGATCGAATCCTTTGGCCAGTCGCCGTATTTTGCGGGACCTGTGCGGATCTGATTTGATAGAGACGTTCGGGCGTACAGTTGCTCCGCCCGACTGACCTGTTCAGGCGTCGGCCTGACCCTGACCGACTCATACCCTGTAACGCGGCCATCATCAAGAATGGGCGTCACATAAGCACTCACCCAATAATAATCGCCATTTTTGCAGCGATTCTTCGACGCCCATCCAGTTCTTGCCTGCCTTTAAATACCCAAATCAACCGAAGGCCGAGCTGGCCGCCAATTTTGCCTGGGAGTAACCACTGATGCTGGCGAACTCGTCTTTACAATAAGTAATGAGGCCTCGTGTATCCGAGGCAAAATCAAGTGTTGTTCAGCTGGAAAAAGCTACTCTTTATTATTTACAACCGTCTGTTCATGACAACAACCCTCTGGCTAAACGGCACCAGCGATTATAAGAGCGACATAACAAACAACCATTTACTCGAACAAGGTCCCTTCCTTGGCAGAAAGTCCAGACCATAATGAGTCTATGTTAGTGAACCCCCAGCTTTGCGCGGCTTCACGACTGACGATACGATCTGCCTGAGGTGATAGAGAGAGATCGATAATGACGTGAGGAATCTCCTTTCGTGCAGTAGCGCAATAAAATACCTTTACTTTAGGCATTAATAAAGAATGCCCGCTTTGTTCGATGACGACCCCTATCATGCCGCTCTGAAGGCGGACCAGAGCCCCCACCGGGTAAATTCCGACACACTTGACGAACGCTTGAAAAACCCTGTCGTCAAAGTGACCTTCCCATTCAGCCATCTGACGAATCGAATATGCCGGTTCCCAGGCTTTTTTATAAGGTCTGTCAGACGTGACAGCGTCATAGACGTCGCATACCGCGCCCATTTTCGCAAATAAACTAATATGTTTACCGACTAATCGGTGAGGGTAGCCACTACCGTCCACCTTCTCATGGTGATGCAGGCAGACATCGATCACGTCAGGGGTGAAAATCGGATTACCACTGAGCATATGCGCACCTGCCTCGGGATGGCCGCGCATGGTCTCAAATTCTCCCTCACATAATTTCCCAGGCTTATTGAGAATAGCAATGGGAATTGCGGCCTTGCCTATGTCATGCATCAGGCCGGCTATGCCAGCCTGATGGACCCTGTCTGATGACAACCCCAATCGCCGGGCAAGCGCAATCATGAGCGCGCACACGGCGACCGAATGCATATAAGTGTACTCGTCAGCTGTTTTCAGGCGGGCCAGGCTAATGAGAGCATCCGGGTTACGTATGAGAGACTCCGAAATTTCGCCAACAAGTTCGACGACCTGCGCAGTCTGGACGACCTTGCCCATACGTAAGTCGCTGAACATGGCCATCACGGCAGCCTTGGAACGAGCACAAAGCCGGACCGCATTACCGATCTCCTCCCTGAACTCCAATTCTGCAGTAGGGGCAGAAACCGACTGCGTCACGCCTTCGCAGGGCTTTATCCCTGCATCTACGCCCTTACAGACATTTATCCAGAGCTGCGCAATGCCGACATCACGAATACGCTTCAGATCCTGATCACTCTGCAGCAAGAATCCGTTTTTCCAAAGATGGTTATCGATACCAGAACCACAGAACTCATGAATATACATGCCCAAACGTAGTTCATCGATCGAAATATGTCTAAGCATGCCGACCACCTTATTATTATACATATCACGATACCGTCCGTTTCCTGACGTCCGTGTCACTACATCCAGGATAATTCAATCCAGGCTCGCCCGAGTAAAAATGCAAATTATTCTCGTTAGCAAAGTACTGCAAGCCTCGCGCTACTATCACGCCACCAGTGATGGCACATGGACATCATTGTAACTATGGAATGTGAAAAATACATAAAAATAAACAAGCCATATGAAGTCGCGGCCGGCGAGCGTGGTTCAACGGCATACCATCGCGCTTTATCGGAGGCGTAAAAAAGCCCTCGTCAAACAGGATAGTAGCTGGCCAAGCGGCTGTCTTTTTTATTTACAAAGCGAGCTAATGAATTAATACAACCTGGATCCAATCCAACTAGTCCCAATGCAACCGAAAATATGTTACAAATTATTGCAGCTAGAAATAATTACCAATTACTTTTCATCCCAACAGAAACCGCCCCGCAAATACCACACCTCAATAGTCGGGTATTCGACTAAAGTCTAATGCACAGTCGTGGCGTTGCTCTGCCCTGTAGCCTGCCGTTGAGCTTAATAAAGATCCTGATCAATTTTTTAGACAAATAGTCTATTGACAGCTCTCAATTCAGACAACGTCTTACAACTCACCATTGCCTGCATACACATAACTTGCTTTACAATGTATCTGGCGGCTCAAAAACATTGACGCTTTCGATCAGGCGACTATCTAATTTATGGATCCAGGATTAACCACGCGCGCCAATAACGTTTTTTTTACAACTCAAAGGCTAGAGTCATATCAACCGCGACACGATCGGCCAAGGCCGGCTTCAACAGCTCCATGCTCCAGGAATCTAATAATATGAATGCAGTCACTATTAGAAGTATCAAACTGACGAGTCGGGCCATGCTCAGTTTCGGCATTATCTGCGCGCTACTCATCGGTCTGGGTTCGACCGTGCTTTTCAAGATGAACCAGATCAATGTTGCCGCCCAGGAAATCGGCAGCAACTGGCTCCCCAGCGTGCGCAAAGCCAGCAAAATTCAACTGGCAGGTCTTATGTATCGTCTGGATACCAGGCGTTTCGTAATGGACCCTGATCGGCTGGGGAACGCATCCCTTACAAAAATCAACGACCTTAAAGCAGCATTGAGCAACGCAACGTCAGACTACGCCAGTATGGTTTCCAGCCCGGAAGAAGAAGCGCTTTATACCAAGGCTCGCAGCGACGTATTGGCCTATATCAATAAAGTGGATGAACTGATTGAGCGAAGCCGGACCCAGTCGGACGCTGAACTGGTTACTTTCATCGAAACCGTCACCCGCTCACAAGCCTTAATATTGCAAACCTCACTGGAAGCGTTGGTCGCTATCAATGAGCAGGGGGCTGATGCGTCCGAAAAAGAGGCCAGCAACAATTTCAACAGCGGCTTCATGATTACGATTTTGCTGATGATCCTGGCGATTGCGCTGACCATCATCGTTGCCTTCCTGTTCACCCGCAGCATTACGCAACCGATCAATGCTTTATTGAGTGCCACGAAAAAAATCGCTGAAGGTGACTTGAAAAGCGACGTGGAAATCAGCGGTGCCGATGAACTGACTGAGCTGCAAACGGCAACAGCAGCCATGCGTGCAAGCCTCAAGTCGACCATTACTCATATTGCCGACTCATCCAGCCAACTGGCTGCTGCGGCGGAAGAAATGAGCGCCATCACCCAGGAGTCCACATCCGGTATTCAGAAGCAAAGCCTGGAAACTGATCAGGCCGCCACCGCAGTAAATCAAATGACGGCTGCCGTGGAAGAAGTCGCCCGCAATGCCGTTTCGGCCTCACAGTCCACTCAGGCCTCGGAACGCTCTGCCAGGACCGGCCAGGAACGCGTGGGCCGGACCATTGCGTCCATCGAAAAACTCAGCGCCACCGTCGCGCAGACCAGTACTGAAGTCCAGGGCCTGGCCGATCAGGCCCAAAGTATCGGCAAGGTACTGGATGTGATCGGCTCGATTGCCGAACAGACCAATCTGCTGGCACTCAATGCTGCCATCGAAGCGGCACGGGCGGGTGAGCAAGGTCGAGGTTTTGCTGTGGTGGCCGACGAAGTAAGGGCCCTCGCGCACCGTACTCAGATCTCGACCCAGGAAATCGAGCAGATGATGCAAACTATCCAGAAAGACTCGAGCAAAGCGGTTCTGTCGATGAAACAGAGTAACGAAGAAGCCAACGATACACTGTCGATTGCTCATGAAACCGGCACCGCCATTCAGGAGATTGCCACATCCGTCAGTGATATCAACGAGCGGAACCTGCTGATTGCCACGGCCTCGGAACAACAGGCGCAAGTCGCCCGTTCAGTGGATCAGAACCTGATCAGTATTCGTAACCTGTCGATGCAGAGCTCAACCGCCGCCAACCAGACCGCCATTGCCAGCCAGGAGCTATCCAAGCTGGCGGTCGGCCTGAACCATGTGGTCGCCCGGTTTTCGTTTTAGGCGGTTTACGACTGCGTATCGCCCGTAGTTGAACACCGCTGCGCACAGGACGCCTTGGCAGTTGACAGGACTTTCAGCCTCAGATGCTCAGGCGGACGGCCAGGGCGCCAAGGGTGATGACAGGGATTGGAAGGGTTAGCACAGGGCCGGTCTGCAGGGCGAGCCCCAACTGATCGTGACGTTCTTGCGAGCGGGCACATGCGACCACAACACGGATGACGTTTTAATCTGCCTGACCGCTAGACGGCAAGACTCGAAATGGCCTCTTATCCAGGCGGGCCATTTTCATGAACTTACAGCCCCTGGCTTTTGAGCCGGGCGGCGTGCTCAAGGTAAAGCCTCACCGGGCTCACGTTCCAACTGGTAATTCCGGCTATCTGATTGACCGCATCGAAATGGTCCATGGGATAGTCCGAGCGAATCACCTTGCCCAGATGCGAGCTGTAACGCCCTACCAGACCGTCGTTGGCGTCCTTCTCTTTATAAAACAACTTCGATAGCGCGATGCAATTCAAGTGAGTCGGATCGAGTGGCTGCAGACTCTGAAAGTTCTGCACGATCCCGCTCCATGAGTAGTAATACACACCGTTATCCATCTCATCGCCCTCCCCGCCCCACACCTTTGGCACGCCCTGTGGGTACTTGCGATTGAAGTCGGCCAGGCCGGCACTGGTCAGGGACTCGAAAGCCGCCTGGGGATTGACCGGGTTTTGCGGATGGCCGCTGATAAAGGAAATCAGGGTGCCGACCGCACCCAACAACGCCAGTATCAATGTTTCGGGCAATTTCCCGGGGGTCAGCGCCCTGTGCAGTTGGTCGGCGATCTCAGAGCCGTGGTTGGGGCAACTGACCGAGGTGACCGACGCGACTTTTTCCGGGTGCAGGGCTGCTACATAACGCGCGGCCAGGGGGCCTTGGCTGTGGCCGATCAGGTTGACCTTGGCGGCGCCCGTTTCCAGCAGAATGCGGTCAACGTGTTCGAGCAGTTTTTCACCGCGCTCTTCATTACCGTTGACGGCTGGAATATTGACAGCAAATACAATGGCACCGGCTCGCTCCAAAACCTCCTTGATTTCGAAGAAATACGGGTAGCCTGCGATCCTGTCAAAACCGAAAAGACCGTGAACCAACACGATCGGGTATTTCGTAGACGCATCCGTGTCCATAGTGATACCTGCTGATAGCGCAAGTTAGCGAAGAAAATGCTGTCGACTGCTTGATCTGTCGCGGCCTGACCGTAGCTTACAAAGCGGATGGACGCAAAGCGCACAGCCGGGATGCGGACGAACAGTAATACGCCAGGATCACACCACCTTTAGCACTATCTTGCCGATGTGCTCGCCCTCCTCCATCCGTTGATGGGCGCTGGCAGCTTCAGCCAGCGGAAAAACACGATCAATGATGGGCAGGCATTGTCCATGGCTGAGCAATGGCCAGACCGTGGCTTGCACCGCACGGGCTATCTGGGCCTTTTCCTCGGTGCTGCGCGAACGCATCATTGATCCTGTCACCGAAGCCTGTTTGTCGATCAGTGCTGGCAAGCTGAAGTCTTTTACGGAACTGCCGCCCAGAAAACCGATGATCACCAGGCGTCCGCGGCGCGCCAGGGAAGCGACGTTACCGTCGAAGTAGCTGGCGCCCATGATGTCGAGAATGACGTCCACACCCTTGCCGTCAGTTTGCCTGGCGATGACCTGGGCAAAATCGGCTTCGCGATAGTTGATCGCTTCGCCCCCCAGAGCTCGGATCTGTTCACATTTTCCCTCGCTGCCCGCTGTTGCAAATGCCTTGATACCCAGCGCCTTGCACAGCATCAGCGCGGTGGTGCCGATGCCGCTCGTCCCACCATGGATCAATACGGTGGCGCCTTCACGGGCCTGGCCCAGTTCGAACAGATTGGCCCACACGGTGAAGAAGGTTTCAGGAATGGCAGCGGCGTGGATCATGTCAATGCCGGCGGGAATCGGCAGCGCCTGAGTTGCAGCCACGACACAATATTCAGCGTATCCACCGCCATTGGTCAGTGCGCAGACCTTATCACCCATTGTGAAGCCGGACACTGCCGAACCCAGCCCCACGACCTCACCCGCTACTTCCAGACCGGGTACCGGACTCATGCCGGGTTTCATCGGGTACTTGCCAGCACGCTGGATGACATCGGGACGGTTGATACCAGCGGCATGAACCTTGATCAGCAGCTCGTGTTCGGCAGGCTGCGGCACGGCGGCCTGCGCCAACTGCAATACCTGCGGCCCACCGGGCTGGGTAATTTCGACGTAGTTCATGCGATCGGGCAAATTCATGGATGCACCTCATTGAGAAAGTCGGTACAGGCTGTGACACCAGCCCGCTGCAGGCATTCAGCCTATGCACTTGCTCGCACGGATAATGCAGCCTTTAAGCACACCAACGACGCATGAATAAAACGTCCCGAGTGAACATAAATGGGGATGACACCGGTTTTTTTTCGCCCTGGCGCGGGTGTCGACACTCAGAGGCGCTGCTCGCGCAAGTCCAAAGCGATCATCCATGATCGCTGCGCGTGCACCTGACAACCAGAACATCCCCCTCATTAACCGGCCTGGCCATCACAGGCTTCGCGATACTGGCGCAACACCCGGCCAATGACCGCCAGAACGAGCCCCGTCGCCGAGGTATCCCCAGCCCCATTGGCGACCTGCGGGTAGATCTGCGGCAGGTACTGGCTCACCAGGGTTTCCGGTATCGGCCGATCACCCAGGGCCGCGAAAAGCTGATCAACCGCCTCGCTCGCGGTTTCGAACGGCCAGTAGTAGCGGATGCGATCGCTGTAGCTGAAATGGCGCTGCAGCCGCAGCGCGGCCTCGTCACCGTGGTAATACTTGTTCCAGTGATGGGGATCGTCCTGCATCAGCGCTTCCATCACCCGATACAACCGCTTGTCCTCAGGCAGCAACTGTAGCGTCGCGGCAATCTGATCGAGTGCGTACAGCGCTTCGCGCAAGGCGAATGTCAGGCCCGGGCCGACCTTGAGAATGGCGAAGCCGTCATGGACCAGACTGCTCAGTGCAGAGACGGGCTGATAGTCGGTAGAGTGCGCTTCAAATACCACTTGGGGTTCCTGCTGCAAGACGGCGCTAAGCTCACGGGCCTTGTCGGCCTGATAGACCACGACGTTTTCATTGCCAAATTCGACGCCAGGCTGCACCACCAGGCCGACTACCCGCGCATAGGCGCTTTGTAGACCAAGGGCTTCGAATGCCCTGCGGTGCAGCACCAGAGTTTCACGGGCATCTTCGGGCGTAGTCACAGCGAGGTCTTCGACCTTTTCCAACGCCCCGCCCGGCACTGGCACTTCGGTGCCGATCACATACACCGGCAACGGCATGCCGGCGCTGCTGATCGTACGCTCGACCACAGCGGCCAACCGGGCCGCGCGTTCAGCAATCACTGCCCCTGGCAGCGGGTCGCTTTCATCTGCACAGGCCATGCTGGCGTCCAGATGAATCTTGGAAAAACCGGCCCGTGCGTAAGCCTCTAGCATCAGCTCAGCTCGGGCCATCGCCTGCTCTGCCGGCAAGTCTTTCCACGGGTTCGGCCCCAGGTGATCCCCCCCCAGTATCAAGCGCCGGGGATCGAAACCCACACGCTTGACGATGCCCAGGACAAACTGGCGAAAGTCCGCCGGGGTCATGCCGGTGTAGCCACCTTCATGGTTGACCTGATTACAGGTGGCCTCGATCAGCACCGGCCCCGCGTCGCCCAGCGCCTCGCGCAAAGCCGCTTCGATCACCAGAGCATGGGCCGAGCACACGGAGGTAATTCCTGTCGGCCTGCCGTGTGCATGAGCATCCACCAGTTTTTGAAGATAATGAGCCTGCATGACCAGTGCCTCTCGATAACATTGGGAGGTCACCTTACGAGAGCCAAACGATCAAAATCAATCATAAATTTGATTGAAAGTGATTTTTTAATCTCTATATTTCCATTCAATGAATCACTAACGAGCATTCACAGTGACCAAAGACGAACGCCTTTCGCTCATCTGCCAGCACCTCTACAGTCATGGCGAGAGCACCATCCAGACCATTGCCGACATTGCCGATGCCTCCCTGGCGACCGTGCGCCGGGATCTGTTGAGCCTCGAAGCGGACGGCACCATCCACCGCACCCACGGCGGCGCCCGCATTGCCAAAAGTGCCGGCGTCGAAGTCGCTTTCGACCTGCGGGAAAACCAGAATCTGTTCGCCAAGCGCGCCATTGCCGAAGTGGCCTACGAGCAGATCGTCCCCGGTTCGTCGATCTTTCTCGACGCCGGTACCACCGTCCTGCAATTGGCCCGACGCCTGCGCCTGGACCCGCTGCCCCTGTCGGTATTCACCAACTGCCTGAACGTCGCCCAGGTCCTGATGAATACCCCCGGCATCAGCATCGTGCTGCTGGGCGGGCAATTGCGCGCCGAGAACGCCTCGATGGTCGGGGCCCTGGCCGAGGCGATGATCGAGAACCTCTGGTTCGACCAGTTGTTCCTCGGCGCCGGTGCCATTGCTCCGGATGCCTGCATCTACAGCCTCGACGCCAGTGAAGCGCAGCTCAATCAGAAGATGCTGGCGCGGGCGGGCAGTACCCTGTTGCTGGCCGATTCCAGCAAATTCGATCAACGCCTGACGTATCGCGTCGCCCCGCTGAGCCCGGCTCTCACGGTCATCAGCGATGAACAGCTGTCGGCAAAATGGCAATCGAGGTTGCAAGAGTTGGGCGCCCCACTGCTGAAGGCCTCGACTCAGGCCCTTGCCGCCGAGGACCTCAAAGCATGAACCCATGCATCCTGGGGCTGGATAGCGGAGGCTCCAAAACCCTTTTGGCAATCGCCGACCGCCAGGGCCAGGTGCTCAAGCTGGAAATGGCAGACGGGCTCGACCCTGTCGCCAATGCTGACTGGCAACGGCAGCTCAAAGCATTGTTAGGATCCGTCGCCGAGCTGCCCCTCGCGGCGGCTGTATTGGGCCTGCCTCTGCACGGCGAGTTGGCCGAGTGCTCGCTGGTTCAGCAGGACATTGCCCGGCAAACCCTGCGTTGCCCGGTGACGGTGGAGAATGACGTACGCATCGCCTTCGATGGCGCGTTCACCGCAGGCTCGGCAGGCGTGCTGATACTGGCGGGGACAGGCTCCATGGCCTGGGCCAGTCGCAATGAGCCGCAGGCGCCCCACGTGCGGGTCGGCGGCTGGGGCGACGTTTTCGGCGACGAAGGCAGTGCTTACTGGATCGGTTTGCAGGCACTGGTCATTGCCAGTCACACCCTTGATGGGCGAGGCAGGCAAGCGCAATTGACCCAGGCATTGCTCGACCATCTGAATCTGGCCCCGGAACAATTGGCGGGCTGGGTCTACGAACAGGATAACCGTCGCGCCAGCGTTGCAGCCCTGGCGCAGCAGGTTTCGGCCTGGGCCACCGCAGGTGACAGCGCAGCCATCGCCGTACTGGAGGCCGCTGCCGAGCACCTGGCCGAACATGTCACTGCCGCCTGGCGCGCAATCGGTCAATCCGGGGCGCCGGTCTGGAGCTATGCCGGAGGAGTATTTGCCGACCCGATCATCAGTGAACGACTTGAGCTTCTTCTGCGCATAGCCCCCACCCCACCGCGCCTGCCGCCGGTGGGCGGTGCCCTCTGGCGCGCAGCACATAACGCGGGATGGAACCCCGACAACCGCTGGATAGAACACCTGTCTTCAAGCCTGCACAACACCCTTGCACTGCCATCAACCTCCCCTTTTCCGATGTAGAGGTTTTGCCATGCTCCGACGCCATCTGATCGCCTCGCTCGTCATGCTGCCCCTGTCGTTCGCCGTTCCGGCGTTCGCGCCCATGGCCAGCGCAGCCAGCGCCACTGAAGTCCTGTTGCCGCCGTGGGGCACCTTGCCCAAGGCCATGACCGACCGCTTGACCGCCGAAACCGGGACGACCCTGGAAACCCAGACCCTGGGCTGGGACCAGATCCTGACCAAGATTGCCACCTCAATGATCGCTGGCAGCCCGCCAGGCGATGCCACTGAAGTGGATTGGTCGTGGGTCGGGCAGTTCGGCGCCGCCCATTGGTATCAACCCCTCGAAGGCGTGGTGGACGCTGCGACCATTGCCGACATCCCTTCGGCCAAGCTGTTCGTGTTCAATGGTCAGTTGCTGGCCGTGCCCTATGCCAACGACTTCCGGGTGCTGATCTATAACAGCGACCACCTCAAGCGTGCGGGCATCGCTGCAGCACCGACCACACCAGAACAACTGTTGGCCGACGCCAAGGCGATCAAGGCCAGGAACATTGCCCAGTACCCCATCGCCCTGCCGCTGTCCGCCACCGAAGGCAGCGCCACGGCCTGGTATCTGCTGACCAAGGTATTCGGCGGCGAGCTGTTCAACGACAAATTCGAGCCGCAATTCATCAAGCCTGATTCGGCTGGTTACAAGGCCCTGGCCTTTGAAGTCGAAGCCCTAAAGGCCGGCCTCATCAGCCCGGCCGCCACCGGGCTGAAAGACGTCGAAGTCCAGGAACTGTTCAAGAAGGGTGATGCCTCGTTCGACCTGGCTGGCTGGGCCGGCAATATCGCCGTGTACAGTGACCCGGCCAAATCCCAGGTGGCCGACCACGTATCGGCAGCATTGATGCTGACCACCACCGGTACGGCACGCACCATCGGCCTGCCCGAGGCCGTGGGTATCCCTGCCACGGCAAAAAACAAGGATGGCGCCAAGACGTTCATCAACTGGTTCATCAAACCGCAGAACCAGATCGAAAGCTACGAAACCCTGGGCAACCTGCCGACCCGCACCAGCGTGCTCAAGCAGCTCAACAGCGAAGGCAAGCTCAAGAGCGGTGACGTGATTCTGCAGCAGGCCGGGCTGGTCGACCCGTTGTTCAAACAAGGCACGCCCGTCTGGTATCCGCAATTCACCAGCGCCGTGTCCAGCGCGCTGAATCAGGCGGCCAAGGGCCAATTGACCGTTGCCCAGGCGGTCGCCCAGATCGCCGAACAAGCCCAGAGTGCGATGCAGCCGTGATGACTCTAGCCTCGATCAGGGAACGTTTGCGTCCCGTGCCCGGCGAGACCTGGCTAGGGCTGGCGTATGTACTGCCGATCATCCTGGTGATGGCCAGCCTGGTCTTCGTGCCGCTGGTGACCACGGTGCTCGACAGCCTTTACCGGATTGACCCGATGCGCCCGGGCACGCCCTTCGTCGGCCTGCTCAACTACCAGAACCTGACCTCAGATAGCAACGTTCAGCACGCCACCTGGAACACCTTGGTCTACGTGGTGCTGGCCGTGGTGCTGGAAACTGCCGGCGGCCTGGGCGCCGCGCTGTTGCTCAACAAGGTGCGTCGAGGTCGGCAATGGCTGCTGGCGGTACTGGTACTGCCCTGGTGCCTGCCCCCCGTGGTCAATGCCCTGGTCTGGCTGTGGATCTATAACCCCAGTTACGGCCTGCTGAACAACCTGCTCAAGGCTGTGGGGCTGCTCGACGAGAATGTGGTGTGGTTCAACGATCACAACACCGCATTGCTGCTGGTGGCACTGGTCCATGTCTGGCGCATGTTGCCCCTCACCGCGATCATTCTGTTGGCGGCCCTGCAAGCCATTCCCGCAGATCTCTATGAAGCGGCGAAGCTCGATGGTGCCGGGCGGATCAAGTGCTTCCGCATGATCACCCTGCCCCTGATCGCCGGAGGCCTGGCCATCGCCCTCAGTCAGTCGACGGTCTTTGCCTTCAACCTGTTCGACGAAGCCTGGATCCTCAACGGCTCAAGCCTGGATACCCGCAGCCTGATCATCCAGGTGTACATGTCGGCGTTTCAGAATCTGAAGTTCTCCTACGGCATGGCGCTGTCGGTACTGGCCATGATCGCCTCGCTGGTGGTCTCGATGGTCTACGTGCTCAAGGTCTACCGCGAAACGAGGTTCGACTGATGCGCAAACTCACCTTGCAACTGCTCGGCAAGGCCGGATTCGCCCTGGCCGTGCTCATCCTCTTGTTGTGGTCGCTGGGGCCGGTCTATTGGGCGGTGATCACCAGTTTCACCGACCCGAAGGACATGCTCAGCGACCATCTGAGCCTGTGGCCTCAGCATCCGACCCTGGAACACTTCGCCAAGCTGTTTGGCGCCAGCAGTACCTCCCAGGGTAATGAAGTGCAGTCGGTGTGGCCGCAGTTCTCCCGGGCGTTCATCAACAGCCTGGTGACCTCCGTCGCCGCGACACTGGTGACCCTGGTCGCCGCCGCCTTTGGTGGCTACGCCTTTGTGAGGCTGCGCTTTCCCGGGCGCAATCTGCTGTTCGGCCTGGTCGTCGCGAGCATGGCGGTACCGGCCTATACCGTAATGATTCCGCTGTATCGCCTGATGATTTCCCTGCACCTGATCGACACCTACCTGGGCGTGACACTGATCTATGTGTCAGCGTTCCTGCCTCTGGCGCTATGGTTGATGCGCAGCGTGTATCAGTCGTTGCCAGTGTCGTTGGAAGAAGCTGCCTGGCTGGACGGCGCAAGTCGCACCTACACCCTGATACGGATCGTCTTGCCGCTGGCCGCGCCCGGCCTGATCGCCACGGCCATCCTCACGTTTCTCAGCGCCTGGGGCCAATTCATGGTGCCGCTGGTGTTCTCCCCGTCGCTGGCGACCAAGTCACTGACGGTGCTGATTCCGGAATTCGTCACCCGCAACTACGTCGACTACGGCCTGATGAACGCCGCCGGTGTTGTCGCCATGTTGCCACCCGTGCTGCTGGTGATCTTCCTCAACCGTTTCCTCGTGCGCGGGCTGATTGCCGGCGCGACCAAATAACGCCTCAAGGACTCTATTCATGAACGTCACTGAACACGTCATCGTCGAACAATTTCCGTTCTGGGTGCCTGCCCTGACCCAGACCCTTCCCATCCTCAATGCATCGACCATAGTCGTAGTCGGCTGCGGGACCTCGTACTACCTGGCCCAGGTGGTCGCCAGCGCGTTGAACCTCAACGGCAAGCGGGCCATCGCGGTACCGGGTGCTGAGTGGGCGCGGCGTCCCGAGGCTTATCTGGCCGACTATCAGGATGCACAGGTGATCGCCCTGTCGCGCAGCGGCGAATCCACCGAGACCGTGCAGGCAGTACAGGCCAGCCGTGTGCGTGGCCTGAAGACCCTGGGCATAACCTGCGAGAGCGCCAGCAGCCTGGCAAAGTGCAGCGATGAAGTGCTGTTCGCCCCTACCCACGCCCTGGAAGGCATCGTCATGAGCAGCTCGGCCAGCCTGATGCTGTTGTTGGGCTTGCGCCTGGCAGGTGTCGAAGTCGATGCAGCAATCCCGGCTCTCGCCGAACAGGCCATGCAGGCGCTTGACCGTCAGTTGAGCAATAGCGTGCTGTCGCGCTCGCACTTCGTTTACCTGGGCGGTGGCGCCTATTACGGGCTGGCCAGCGAAGGCGCCTTGAAGCTGCAAGAGATGAGCCTGACCTACACCCAGGTGTTTCATCCCATGGAATACCGCCATGGCCCTGTCAGCCTGGTGGACGCGAAAACCTGCGTGGTGCTGATCTACAGCCCCCAGACCTCTGATGAAGAAGCCAGGCTCTATGACGAACTCAAGGAAAAAGGCGCGTTGGTGATCGGCTTCGGCGGACCGGGCGATATTTCCATCGGCGTCACCCGCACCGGCCTGGACCGCAGCCTGGAAATCCTCCCGGCCTTGCAGTTGTTCGGCGAACGTCTGGCCCAGTACAAAAACCTGGACAGCACCGCTCCGCGCCACCTCACCAAGGTCGTGCGTCTTTCCTGAATCAGTGGGTCCGGCATAGGTAGTTCCTTCGATATGGCAACCGTAAACATTCAGCAACTGCGCAAGAACTACGGCGCAATACCGGTATTGCACGGCATTGACCTGAACATTGCCGACGGTCAGTTCGTTTCTCTGGTCGGCGCTTCGGGCTGCGGAAAATCAACCCTGCTGCGCATGATCGCGGGCCTGGAGTCAGTGACATCCGGCGCGATAGAACTCAATGGGCGGGTCATCAACGATATCTCGCCCAAGGACCGGGACATCGCTATGGTGTTCCAGAACTACGCGCTGTACCCGCACATGACAGTCGCGCAGAACATGGGCTTCAGCCTGCATCTGCGCAAGGAGTCGCCCGCGCGTATCGACGCGGCCGTGAAGGAAACGGCGGCGATGCTCGGCCTGTCGAACTACCTCGATCGTTATCCCAAGGCGCTGTCTGGCGGTCAGCGGCAACGGGTTGCCATGGGCCGCGCCATCGTGCGCCATCCCCAGGTCTTTCTGTTCGACGAACCGTTGTCGAATCTGGATGCCAAGCTGCGGGTGCAGATGCGTATTGAAATCCGCACCCTGCAGCGCAAACTGGGCACGACGGCCATCTACGTGACCCACGATCAGATGGAGGCCATGACCATGTCCGACCTGATTGTGGTCATGAACGCCGGTCGTATTGAGCAGGTCGGCGCGCCCATCGACGTCTATGACCGCCCTGCCAATCTGTTCGTCGCCACGTTCATCGGCTCGCCGGCGATGAACCTGATCGAAGGCGTGCTGGAGCAAGACGAGCGCACATCATTCATTAAAGTGGGCAGTCAGCGGATCGCCCTGGAGCGGCGTATCGACCTGGCAGCTTCAAGCCCGGTAGTCATGGGTATCCGCCCTGAGCACTTGACGCTGTCTGCCGTGCCGGGCGCAGGCTTCTCGCTTCCCTTTACGGTCGACCTGATTGAGCCGACCGGCGCAGAAAGTCACGTTTACGGGCGCACCGGGGATACGCCGATGGTGGCTTCACTGTCGCGCCGGGACGATCTGCAACTGGGACAGGACGTCCAGTTACGCGGCAGCTGTGAGCATATCCATGTGTTCGACAAGGCCAGCGGGGCGCGGATGGCTTGAACCTTCAGTGATCCGAACAGGGGAAAGCAGAACAGAGGTCTCGTTATTCCCCTTGCGACTCACCGAGGAAATCCACCAACTCGTCGGCTATGCGATTCGCGGCCTCCTCCGGCAGATAATGGCCAGCATTGCGGACCACGTCACCGCGCACATCTGTCGCCAGTTTCTGCAATGCGCTGACCATGTACTCCCCTACCCCGCGCTCGGCCCCCAGCGCCAGCAGGGGAATGTCGAGCCGTGTTTCAGCGCGCAGGCGATTGGCGGCAATACCGTCCAGGGAAAATGCCGACTGGTAATAGCCGGTTACGGCCCGCAACGCGCCAGGGGCCGCCAACTGGCGGGCATAAAGGGCGATGTCTTCGGCGGTGATGGTCCAGGGTTGCAGCGACTTGGCGCGAAACAACCAGGTGAGAAACGGCTCTTCCCGTCCTGATATCAGCAGTTCGGAGAGATCATCGAGCTGGTTGAAAGCGAAATGCCAACTGCGCCGATTGGTTTCGTCCACTGACAGGTCGGTGCGTGGCACCGAAAGCCCCGGTATCAGGGCATCGAGCAGCGCAACACGACGCACGTCCGAGCGCCAGTCTGCCGCCCATGCATAGGCAATCCAGCTGCCTACGTCATGCCCTGCGACATCGATCGGCCCGTTCTCCAGCAAGCCGATGACCTGTGCAAAGTGATGCAGTTCGGCGGCAACACTGGCCAGGTCATAACCTCCAGGAGGTGCATCACTTTCGCCCATCCCGCGAGGGTCTATCGCAATGACCCGGTGACCGGCGTCCACCAGTTGCGGCATCACGTAGCGCCACGCATACCAGCTCTGCGGCCAACCGGGAATCAGCACGACAGGCGGGCCATCGCCGCCCTCGACGTAGTGAATAGTGACCTCATCGATCTGCACACTGGCATGGCGAAACCGCTGCCAGAAATTCGTATGCGACATGAAATCGGCACCGACACGGCCGGGTTGTTCCGAGCGAACGTTCATAATGACCCCTCATATGGAATTGATCATTTCCTAATTGGATAAAATATTACTCAAGCAGCCGCATCAACTCGGTCACCATGCCTTGCATGTCGTCATCCCTTGATCCGGTTTTCCCCAACACCCTCATACCCTGCTGAAGGGCCAGGAGCATTTTCGCGAGCATGGCCGCGTTCAGGTCACTGCGCACCGAGCCGTCTCGCTGTCCCTCTTCAATCAGGCGACAGAGCTGTGCTTCACGCCTGAGTTGCTGAGCCGCGATCAAGCCGGCCACTTCAGTGTCAGCCAGGGACAGTTCGACGGCAGTTTCGATGACCAGGCACCCTGTGCGTCCGGCAGCCTCGCCGCTGAGCTGCGCATAGTGTTTGAGCAGGGCTTCGATTTTGTCTCGCCCTGTATGCTTCGCAGCCAGGCAAGCGGCAATCGCCTGCCCACGCAGCATCATGTAGCGGTCAAGTGCAGCCAGGAACAGGCCGCGCTTGTCACCCCATGCCTTGTAGATGCTGCCCGAGGTCAAGCCCAGGCAAGCGTTCAGGTCCGAGATCGAGGTACCGTGGTAGCCATATTCACTGAAGCGTGTAATCGCCCTGTCCAGTGCCGCATCGGTATCAAACTCGCGGGGCCGACCGGGGCGGACGTAAAGGTCTGATTTTTTAGTCATGGTCACAGTATAGGAAATAAACGTTTCCAAATAAAGCGTCTTTCCTGAAAATCCCCAATCACCGCTAACCTTTGCCGGTCAAAACAGCATTCTGACTTGCACAAGCCTGTTCCAGGCTGCGTAATGACCGGGATGATGTTCAAGCCACCCATCCCCGCTCAGGTCCCGTGACATGCAAGAAATCGATAATGCCGACTGGGAACTGCTCAATCTTGAGTGGCACCAGGGCTTCGCGTTTCTCGAAGGCGCATTGCTGGGCGATGGCCATGCACGTGATGTCTACATCATTCTCAACCCATCGGGGTTGTCGCCCCGGGAGATAGCTCAACGCGCCAGTGACGGACACTATCCCCCTTCCCCCTTGCAGGCCGGGCAAACGGTCTGGCGGCATCGAGCCAACCCGCAGCTGTTGCGCGACGCGCGGCAGGATTACTACCTGCTCCCGGGCTACCTGGAGCGTCATGGCTACCACGCTCTCGATCGTTTGCCGCTGCGTTTCAATAAAGAGCTGGAAGGCCTGGGTTATCAGTACTGGCGCGATGAAGCGAATGCCTACTGGTTCGGCGACTACTCGATCACGACAATAGCGCACGCCAGGCAAGGCAGCCTGGCTCTGCTGGGGTCTCCATCAGCTGCGGTAACTGCCGAATCAGCACTGTTCAGTGACGGTGTGAATATCTACCTGCATGGGCAATTCATCGCCCGTGCGACGACCCAGGTCCGCTATTGCAATCACCCGGCTTATCGAGTGATAGATAATCAGGTCTATCGAGGATTCCAGCCGCTGCATCAGAAAGACGGCACACCGCTGGCCATCGCCAATGCGCAGGGTTTCCAGATGCTCGCGCAGCGCTGGGGAACGGATGGACAATCCATCATTGTGCAGGCGCAGCAAGGCTCGAGCGTTGCCTATGAATACTTCTATCGCATCGACGACGCCGACCTCGCCACCTTCACCGTGCTCAACCAGCGCTACGCCAAAGACCGGCAGCGGGCCTTTTACCTGACCGGCAAAAGCATTCGTTATGTGGGCGATTTTCATCTGCTCACGTGCCGTCAGCCCGAGTTCGACGCGTGCGGCCGGGTGGTCGGCAGCCGTGAATACGAGGATGAGTTCATTGCCGTGGACGACAGGTTCGTCTATGTCGCCGGGACCCGTTTGCGCGGTGCCCATGGCCCGAGTTTCCGCCATCTGGGCTTCGGTTATTACCGCGACCAGCAGCATGTCTATCGGCATAACAAGCGTCTGGATGTGGACGTAGAGAGTTTCGTCGTCACCCAGCTCTATCAGCACGAGCAGGGCTATTCGCCGGTGTTGGCAGGTGACAGGCATGGCCCGACAGGCTCTGCCGGGATTGTCGATGCGGCGATGCACCGGGACTGGGCGC
The DNA here is from genome assembly GCF_047303955.1 of Pseudomonas sp. Pseusp88. NCBI lineage: Bacteria > Pseudomonadati > Pseudomonadota > Gammaproteobacteria > Pseudomonadales > Pseudomonadaceae > Pseudomonas > Pseudomonas sp. Pseusp88. The sequence continues at coordinate 137,848 of NZ_JBGLYM010000002.1, forward strand.
CGTTCTTTGAGGCGCACCCGCATCTGCACGACTACTGGTGGCATCGGCTGCAAGGGCTGAACGAAGAGCCGCAAATTCCGGAAGAAACGCCGCCGTTGCGCTCCATTGGCTTCGGTTTCGAACTGGGCCGCCGGGTGCATTTCCATGGCCGCCCGATCAACGGGCTGGACGCAGCAAGTTTTACATTGCTCGACACTCACCTGTGCGGCGATGCCAATGGCTTGTATCTGATCCCGTTTCATAACGCCGAAACCGACGTGCCTGAACAGTTCTCTCCCGAGCCAGCGACGCATTACCGCTCACTGGGCGCCCCCTACCTGACTGACGGCAAGCGCGTGTTCTGTCACCGGATTTTCTACCATCCACCCGAACCGATCCGTAAAGCTGATGCTGCCACCTTTGAGTCTTGCGGCCATGGCTGGGCCAGGGATCAACATGCGATCTATTACTACGGGGAGGCGAAAAAACGTCTATCCCCCTCTGATACCCGCATCCTCGGAACTTACGCCGTTGGTCCTGCGCTTATTCTGTCGCAAGGCAAGCCATTGGATGTGGCGTTCAGCCCGGATGAGATCCGCGTACCGCACCCCGACTTTCTGCAACTGGGTACACGCAAACTGTTCTGCGGCCGCCGCCCCCTGAGTGCCAAACGCATCGACCTTGCCACTCTGGAGTTTCTCAGCGACCGCCATGCCCGTGACAAGCATCGAATCTACTACTACGACGGCTACTCAGCGCTAACCGAAGTGGACGAAGCGCACTACCTGCAAGCATGCGAGCGCAAGGATGGCAAACAACATGGATGAACGCCTGGCTTCATTCAGAGACCAGATCTGCGACGCGGTGGCGTCAGGCGGCTCTGACGAAATTACCTATAAGTCAGAATGGCTCGGCTACCTTCCCTTCGGCGTTTATCACTGGCTCGAATACCTGGGCCAGGACCTTTCCAATGCCGTGCCCGCCGGATGGACGCTCGCGGACCTGACCAGTCTCGAGCAGGCCGGATTCCTGCAACGCCTCGACACTTACGAGAACCCGGAAGACGAGTTTGACCGGAGTATCAGGTATCGGGTTTGTATAGAGCGCGCTTAACCAAAAGCATTCATCGCCCCCAACGAATGCAGAATCGACCTGGCCGTCAGCACCGCCGCAATGACCAACACGGCAAGGATGGCCAGCACCCACTTCACCGTCCTGGACAACATCGGCGGTCGGGGCTTTGGTGTAGAGAACTTCAAGGCTTCCAGCCCTTCGGCGCAGCGCGGGCAAGGCATGTTGTCGATGAAAACCGTGGACCCGCATTGATTACAGACTCTCATGGCACCGACCCTGGACAGGTTTGCAACCCACTATACAACGCGAAACACTGCTGCCAAATGCTGACACCTCCGGATGGCAGCAGGTCAATGTTTTTTTCAAGCCCCCTGAGCTGATCAAATAATTGCGTGAAGCAATTCGTCTGATTCAATATTTTCAAGCTGATATCATCGACGCATGTTCAAACCGGGTCGAAAACATGAATCGCCGCAAAAAAATAAACCAGTTATTAAAGGCCAACGCCAAGAAGGCCAGTGCCAAGCTGGCACCGAAAAGCAAACCCAAATACATCAGCAAGGCTGACCGATTGAAGCTTGACGCTGAAGCCGCTCCCGACTCGATCACTGTCGCCGAGAGCTGATCTATCCACCTCTTCATCGCGGCACCTGCGTGCGTCGCTCAAGTCCCAATAAGTTCTTGCGCAATCGCTGCCAGTTGCCCGCCCACGCGCTCTTTCATCGTATCGATAAAGCGGGTGATTTTTGCGTCTACGAACTGGCGCGAGGTGTAGACGGCATAGACGTTGCGCTCGTGCGTATGGTAATCGGGCAGCACCCGGACAAGCTTTCCCGAACGCAAATCGTCGATGGCCGAGAACCCCGCCAACAACCCGATCCCTGCACCTTCCCGCACTGCCACGGCCATCGCGTCCATGTCGTTGACACTGAAGCTGGGCCCCGTCGGGATGAACGTGCTGCTGCCCGTCCTGCTTTTCAGCTGCCACTCATCTCGCAGGTAATCCACCGTGCTGAGCAACAGACACTGGTGATCGCCAAGATCCTCCGGCTGCAGGGGCGCAGCATGTCGGGCCAGGTAATCAGGTGATGCGACCAGCACACAGTGACTGACTCCGATCTTTTGACTCACGTAGGTCGAATCCGGAAGCGCCCTGGCGATCAGGAGCGAGACATCCAACTGGTCTTCCAGCAGGTTCGGCATGCGCTGGGACAGGCGCAGGTCCACAGTGACGTCCGGAAAAGCCCTGCGGTATTCGAGGACAGCGCAGGTCACCAGATGACGTGCCAGGCCTGGCACGCAATGCACGCGAAGGGTTCCTCTTGGCTCCAGCAAGGCATTGCGGGCCTCGGCTTCGGCATTCTCGAGATCCGCCAGAATCGACGTGCAGCGCTCATAAAATCGCCGACCGGCATCGGTCACTGAAAGGCGCCGGGTAGACCGCTGCAGGAGGCGAGTGTTCAGCACCTCTTCAAGCGCGGAAACCGCCCTCGATACATTGCCGACGGTCGAATCCAGATGGTTTGCCACGGCAGTGAAACTGCCCATCTCGACGACTTTTATGTACACCGACATATTCGCAAGCTTGTCCATCAACAGCGTCCTTGAGGCAGTTTTCCACGTCGTTTGTCGAACATGGCCCCTCATGATGGCGGTTGACGCAAGTTGACTGCAACCCGGTTGACCAAGGGATATTTCCTTTGGGCACAACAATGATTCCCTCCCCCACGGCTAAATCCCCACCCGCCTTCTCCCTAGACTGGGCTCCACAGGCAGCGCCCATGGTTGCTGTTACCAGACTCCTGACAACCCATTGAAGGCCAACACTATGAATACCTCCTACGACCCGCTTTATCTGTTCATCGGTGGTGAATGGATCAGTACCGAAGAGCGCGACACCGCTGCCGTCATCAACCCGGCGACCGAACGTGAAATAGGCCGGGTACCACTGGCCACCGAAAACGACCTGGATCACGCCCTGCAGGTCGCGCAACAGGGCTTCCAGACATGGCGCCAGACCGTTCCAGCCGAACGGGCGAAGGTCCTCAAGCGCGCCGCCGATCTGATCCTGGAACGGGCACAGCACATCGCAACACAGATGACGCTGGAAGAAGGCAAACCGCTCGCCGAAAGCCTGGACGAAGTCACCCGTGCCGCCGAATATTTCGAATGGTTTGCCGAAAGCGCCCGGCGCATCGACGGCCGGGTCGTACCGGCCAACCGCCCCGGCGTCCTGCAAATGGTCAAGCGCCAGGCCATCGGTCCGGTAGCCGCATTCACGCCCTGGAACTTCCCGGCGATTACTCCGGCGCGCAAGCTCTCGGCCGCTTTGGCGGCAGGATGCAGCGTCATTCTCAAGCCAGGTGAAGAAAGCCCTTCCACGGCGTTGGCACTTGCCCGGGCACTCGACGACGCGGGCCTGCCAAAAGGTGTCCTGCAAATTGTTTTCGGTGTGCCGGATCAAGTCTCACGTCACCTGATCGCATCCCCCATTGTGCGCAAAGTCACCTTTACCGGTTCAGTACCGATCGGCCGACTGCTGTCAGCGCGAGCAGCCGAAGGCGTCAAGCCGATCACATTGGAGCTGGGTGGCCACGGACCGGTGCTGGTCTTCGATGATGCCGATGTTGCAAAAGCGGCGACAGAAGGCGTTGCGAACCGGTTTCGCGGGACTGGCCAGGTCTGCATCTCGTCCACCCGCTTCCTGATCCAGCGCGGTGTCTATTCAGAGTTCGTCAATTACTTTGTCGCTGCCACCAGCGCCTTGAGAATCGGCAATGGCCTGCTTGCCGATACTCAGGTCGGGCCACTCGCCAATCCACGGCAGCTGGCCAAGATGGAAGAACTCATCGCGGACGCCGTCGCCAAAGGCGCACGGGTGCTCGCCGGTGGCAGGCGCCTGCCTGGCGAAGGCTTCTTCTTCGAACCTACAGTGCTCGCCGACGTGCCGATGAATGCCCGGGTCATGCACGAGGAGCCCTTCGGCCCGATCGCCATACTCATGCCATTCGACGCCCTCGCAGACGGACTCGCCGAAGCCAATCGCCTGCCATACGGGCTGTCAGCCTACGCCTTCACCTCCAACGCCCGGACGGCCATTGACGTCGCCGACGGCCTGGAGGCCGGCATGATTGGCATCAATCAGTACCGGATCGTAGCGACCGAACTGCCCTTCGGCGGCATGAAGGAAAGTGGCCACGGCTCCGAAGGTGGCATCGAAGGCATCGAACACTACCTGACCCATAAATTCATCAGCCAGATCTGAGGATATCTCCATGTCAAACCTCGACTTCAAAAGCCCGCGAGAGGCCGCCAGAGCCTTTACGCCGAAATTGGCAGAGTTTGTTGACTCGACACTTTACCCGCAGATCTGGAGCGATCCGGCGCTGTCACCCCGTGACCGCAGCCTGATTACCCTCGCGGCGCTGATTGCCGCAGGCCACTCGGAAGAACTGCCAGCGCACTTGCGCCGCGGGGTGGGCAATGGCCTTACCCATGAGGAAATTGCTGCCGCGATCACTCACCTGGCGTTCTACGCAGGCTTTCCTGCCGCAATTACTGCCTCCGCCATTGCCAACGCCACCCTTGATCAGCCAGAGAGCAAATAACCATGAAAGCCATTGCCATCGTAGCATTCGGCGACGCCGATGTCCTGCAACTCAAGGACGCTCCCAATCCCGAAGTACGCCCTGCCGATCTGCTGGTGCGAGTCTATGCCGCTGGCGTCAATCGCGCCGACCTGACCCATCGCACCGGTGGCTATGGCCGACCGAACTTCGGTGATTCGACGACTATCGGGCTCGAGATCGCCGGTGAAGTGATCGCCAAAGGTAGCGAGGTTATCGGTTATGAAGTCGGAGACCGGGTGATGGGCGTTGTCGGCGGCGGCGCCTACGCCGAGCTGGCGCGCATCGACTACCGCATGGCCATGCCGATCCCGGCCCAGCTGGATTACGTGCATGCTGCGGCAATTCCCGAAGTCTTCGTCACGGCCCATGAGGCAATGATGCACCTGGCTCGACTCAAGCGTGGCGACTCGGTGTTGATCCACGCCGCAGCCGGCGGCGTGGGCTCCGCTGCCGTGCAACTGGCCTACGCCACAGGGGCAACCGTGTATGCGACTACCGAGGGCAGCAAGCTGGCGCGGGTCGAGCATCTGGGCGCCGATGTCGCCATTGACTACAAGACCAGTGACTTCGCCGAAGTCGTCGCCAGCAGGACCGACAATCGAGGCGTTGACGTCATCATCGACTTCGTCGGCGCGCCCTACTTTGCCCGTAACATTGCCTCACTGGCCAACGGCGGCCGACTGATCCAGGTCGGCATCCTCGGCGGTGGCGGCGAGGTCAATCTGCAACTTGAGCATATCCTCTACCGCCACCTGCAGATTATCGGCACCGTCATGAAATCGCGAACCCAGCCGGAGAAGCACGCCATGATCAAGCGTTTCCGCGAGCACTGGCTGGAGCGGTTCGCAGGAGCAGGCAGCCTGGAGCCGGTTGTCGACAGCACCTTTGCGCTTTCCCGAGCGGCCGATGCCCACCGGCGGATGGAATCATCGGAAAATGTCGGGAAAATCATTTTGACCATGCAGCCCGGCGATCTGATTTAAGTAACGGACGGGTCCTGGCATTGGCCAAAAAAAAACAGGCCCCCTGAGTCAAGGGGGCCGTTTTTATATGGCTTCTGCAGACAGCAAACCTGGCATTGTCTGGCGCCAGCTATTCCCTCTGGATAAAACATCCGCAAATGGGCATGCCCCAAGCAACGCAGGCGACGTGCACGAGTTGCCCCCCTTACAAAGATGCACGGCGAACCTGCATCTCTGTCAGTACCGCTACCCCCCACTGGCTCCCACAATGAGCCCATCAACCGATGGTAACCACATTAATCAGGAGCCATGGCATGTCGGATAAATTCAACAATCAGGTAGCGGTCGTCACGGGCGCGTCCACCGGAATAGGCTTCGCGATTGCGCAAGGCCTGATTACCGAGGGCGCCAAGCGCGTCTATATTACTGGACGCTCGGCGGCAACGTTGGAGGCTGCAGTTGCCAGACTAGGCGACAAAGCCGTGGCAGTGGTGTCTGATGTTGCCAGTCAGGCCGACCTCGATGCACTCAAAGCATTGATTGAACAACGGGGCGAACAACTGGATGCGGTATTTGCCAATGCCGGTATATGCGAGAAAAACCCCGTTGGCGAAACCACTGAAGCCGCCTACTTCAAGATGTTCGACATCAATGTCAAAGGGGTATTTTTTACGGTTCAAACGCTCTTGCCACTCATGAAGGATGGCGCATCGATTGTCCTGACCGCCTCCATTTGTTCCAGTAACGGCATGGAAGGCCTGAGCCTGTACAACGCTTCCAAGGCTGCTGTGCGCTCATTTGCACGAACCTGGGCCAACGAACTCAAAGGCCGAAAAATCCGCGCCAATGTACTCAGCCCTGGTTTCACCCGGACCCCGCTGATGGATAACGGCCTGAAAATGGACGAGAGCCAGATCGAAGCACTCAAGAATTACGTAGAACAAATCGTGCCTCTGGGCTATATGGCAGAACCTGAAGAAATAGCGACATCCGCGCTTTTCCTGGCATCCGCCGATGCAAGGTACGTCAACGGCGTGGAACTGATGGTCGACGGGGGGCTTTCACAGATCATGTAGACAAACCGGAATCAGTGGCGCCAGATAGTCTGTCGAGCGTTGATAAGGCTGGCCAGCACATATCGGAGAAGATGCAACAGATGACGATCAAAGAGTCTGAAAGCGCTACTGCCCCATTGATTCAGTGGGAGGCACACGCCTGTCTGCCGTTGATTCCGGGCCAGAACATGTCGAGCCTAGTGAGGTACCGGGACGCAGGATTCCACCATGTGTCGATCAATGTGGGCATGGACATGACCCCATTCGACACGGTCGTACGGATGATCGCCGGCTTTAGAAGCTGGCTGGCTCACCACCAGGAAGACTATGTCCTCGTGGCCACCACGGACGACATCTACCGTGTCCGTAAACATCAAAAGCTCGCGATCTCGTTCGATCTGGAAGGATCAAATATGCTGCGCCAGGATCCCGCCATGGTCGAACTTTTCGCCCACCTGGGAGTTCGCCAGTTATTACTGGCCTACAACCGGGACAACAGCTGCGCAGGTGGGTGCCACGGAGCAGGGGGTGGCCTGACCGCCCTGGGTCGCAAGGTGGTGAGCGCGGTCAATACAGCCGGGATTGTCATCGACTGTTCACATGCGAGCAAACGTTCAAGTCTTGAGACCATGGAAGTTTCGCAGCGACCGGTGATTTTCTCTCATACCAACGTTAAAGCGCTTTTTGACCATCCTCGTACGATTGACGACGAGCTGATTTCTGCGTGCGCAGCCCAGGGCGGAGTCATCGGCCTTACAGGTCTGGGCATTTTTCTGGGCGATCCATCCGCATCGGTGGCCGCCTACGTCCGCCAAATCGACTATTTGGCCGAGCGCGTCGGAACCAGCCATATTGGTATAGGTCTGGACACAGAGTTATACCCGGATCACAAGGACCTGCCGGAAGGCGTGGATGAGGACCAGTGGTGGCCTCATGAACATTATGGGCAGATGAATGGACATACTCAGTTGCAGCCGGAGGCACTCAGCGCGGTCGCTCAACAGTTGAGGCAACTGGGTTACGCGCAGTCGGATATTGACGCGATATTCGGTGAAAACTTTATGCGGGTTGCCAACGCAACCTGGCCAGCGTTGAAAGTCGGGGATTCGATTTGACCCCGAGACTCTCAGGTGGCGACACACGAGAGGGCTCCGCGTCTTTCACCGCGAACAGCCTGCTGAGATAAAGTCCATCATTCGCTCCGATCACTGGAACCGGCCGTGGTTTTTCTTCAGCCCTTTCAACCGCATCGTCGCCCGCTGAACAGCCGCCATTTTCTCAGGCCGTTTCATGCGCTTCCACTTCCTGATGTCTTCCTTGCTGCGCCCACAGCTCAAACACAGATCGCCACTCAATTGGCAAAGCGAGATGCAGGGGTTTGCTATTTCTTTCGCCATCATGATTAACCTTGTGCCAGACGCTTTTGCCAATCACCACCGTGAGTGCGTTGACACTCTTCCTCGGAGTCGAAGCAAACATTACGCTCTGACAGGGTCAGATTGATGTTGGCCTCGTTCAATGCTGTAGCCGTCAGTTCAAAGATACGGGCCTTGGCGTTAGCCTGAGCGAGCTTTTTCTCGGCCTGGGTTTCGAACACCCAGATTACTTTCAAGGTCTCGACCAGTGAGGCCAGTTCCGCAGTGTGAGTAAGCCAGGTAAACCCTGGAATTTCACCCTTCGCGGTTTCGCATGCTTCGGTGAGCGTCGCGATCAACCGGCGTTCAATCCTTGCCAGTTCACGTTTCCCTGGGGGCATTTCGGCTTCCTTTACAGACAATGGAGGACTACGGTTTCAAATTCGCCGACACTCGACTGGCCGCAGGCTTCGCGAAAACGCCGTCTTCGAGCTTGAGTTCAGCAACCAGCATCAGTTGTCCTTATCCCGTCGATACTGCCCTGGCGACATCCCGTGAACACGACGAAACGCCACACCAAAGGCCGCGTCCGACAGATAGCCCAATGAAGCCGCCACGGCGGCAACGCTATCCAGGCCATTGCGCAACCGCGATGCCGCCACGCGCATGCGCCAGCGCGTGGCGTATTCGACGGGGGCCTGCCCTGTCCGCGCCTTGAACAGGGCGGCGAAAGCGGATCGAGACATACAGGCGATATCCGCCATCTCAGCCAGACGCAAAGGTTTTTCGGGGGCGCCGTGAATGACACGCAAGACGCCAGCGATAGCCGGATCGCGCAATCCTGCCAGCCAATTCAGATCGGCAGCGTCGGCAGTTGTGATGTGGTGGCGCAGCGCATGCACGAAGATCAACCGCAGCAGATCGTTGCACATCGAATGAGCGCCAGGCTGATTAGACTGCCATTCGCAATCCAGTTCATCAAGCAGCCAGCCAAACGACGACGCCCCTGTGGACTCGCCGCTGATGATGAGTGCGGGAGGCAGCACATCGAGCAATTCCACAGCGCCGGGGCCGACCAGGGAAACGCTGCCGCCCAATAGCTCGACATCCTCACCTACGCCAAAGATCGCCGACGCTCCCCCGTGGGAAAAGACCTCGGAGGCATTCACCGCCTCTACATCCGGCCCGCTGGCCAATATGAAGGGCGTACGCGAAACCACAAAGCAGTCTCCGGCCTTCAGACGACGAGGCGACATTGCGTGCAGGCGCAACCAGCACTCGCCCCGGCGTACCACATTGAACTTCAATTCGATGGGGCGGAATCGTAATGCCCATACGCCTCCCGCCTGCAAGCGGACGGAACAGGCCGCCCGCAGCCCGGACAGCGCCAGTACATCGGATAAGGGATCAGCAGCTGGGTTTTGGATGATCACGACAGAAAACCGGATTTATCAGACTGGTTCGTCCAGACATAATAGAGAAGAATTCGGTGCTTCGATACCTGCCCGGAGACCTCTCATGACTGCACCGCAAACACACATCCAGTCCCGCTTCAATGCCGCCAGCACCGCTGCCCAGGTCATGACTGGTGTTGACCTGAGCGGGAAAATTGCCATCGTCACCGGCGGTTATTCGGGCATTGGTCTGGTCACCGCAAAAAGCCTGGCCGATGCGGGTGCGAGGGTCATCGTGCCGGCCAGAGATCGGGCACGGGCGTGCGACGCCTTGGGCGCAATTGAAGGGGTCGAAGTACTGGAGATGGATCTGCTGCACCCCGCCTCGGTTAAAGCCTTCAGCCAAAGCATGGTCAAACGCGGCCAGGCCATCTCGCTGCTGATCAACTGCGCCGGGGTCATGGCCGCGCCGCTGACCCGCGACGCCGACGGCCACGAAAGCCAGTTCGCCACCAACCATCTCGGTCATTACCGCCTTACCTGCGGGCTGTGGCCGGCACTCGTCGCGGCGGGCTCGGCCCGGGTGATTGCAGTGTCATCGCGCGGGCATCAGATCGCGGGTGTGGATTTCGACGATATCGATTTTCTGCGCCGCCCTTACGACAAGTGGCTAGCGTACGGCCAGTCAAAGACCGCCAACGCACTGTTTGCCACGGCACTCGACAGACGCGGACGTGATCGCGGTATACGCGCCTTTTCCCTGCATCCCGGACAAATCCTCACCGACCTGGGACGCCATCTGAGCAGCGCCGAAGTAGCCGCCTTTGACGTGCTGGATGAGCAGGGTCAGCAACGCCTGGACCCGGAGAACGGCCTCAAGACTCTGGAGCAAGGCGCTGCAACCGGCCTGTGGTGTGCGACCAGTGACGCGCTTGCGTCTTTGGGCGGTGTTTATTGCGAAGACTGCAATATCGCCGCTTTCAATGACCCGCGGAGCGGACGCAAGGGCGTGGCGAAATGGGCTGTAGACCCCGAAGGGGCTGAGCGCCTTTGGGCCATTTCGGAGCAATGGACAGGGCTGACGGTTTGATGATTGGGGTGGAGAGTGACTGATAGCCCTCTTTCAGAAAGTGGATTTCATCCGGCCCTGGATTGCCGTGCGCAGGCTACTCCAGGCGATGAACCCGACGATCAGTACTTCGGCTACGCCGATCAGCAGGTTGAACGAAAAAGTGATCGGTTGCTCGGCCCAGTAAAAGACTGTCGAGCCCGTTCGCAAGCCACTGACGCGCAGCCGCCCGGTAAACAGAGCAGGGACCAATGCGATGACATTCGTCAGTTCCAGCACCCCCAGGAAGACGCCCAACAGGGTGAGCAACGCGCGGGTGGGAATGCCCAGTTTATCGCTCGATTCAGGTGAAGCTGTGAGCTCCTTGTCTTTGCGCAGCCCGGCGCCCTTGTCCGTGCCCCTGCGGGTTGTGGCGCCAGCAGGCCGATAGCTTGCCGCCGCCCTGGCCCCCGTATCAGTTACGACCTCAGTGGGCACCGGCACTTGCAGGTAGTCAGCCAGCTCACACAGCCATAAGTCGGTGTGTTTGCTTCCCGGTACTACCGGCACGTTGTCAGTCGTCAGGCGGTGCTCGCTGCCATCGCGCATCACCAGCCACAACTGGGTATAGGCCGGCTCGGCCTGCGGGGAGCGGCGCAGTTCAAGGTATTTGGGAGCATCAATGCCAAATACCGAATGCACCCGCTCGCGGCGTCCAAAAAAGTTTCGAGTGCGCCGCCTGCCTTCGCCGTCGCGCCGCGATAGCGACAATGTCTCGCGCACGCCTGTGTAAACCATCAGGAGAAGGCCCAGGGCAGGAATCAACAGCAGCCCGAGAACTATCAGGAGTGAAGACAGAGGGTCCAGGTCAGCCAACGGTGAGCCTGCGCTGGTGATCACAAACACAACGAACACCACCGGCGCGACGAAGGCGATCGCGCCGGTCAGCAGCACGAACGCGCTTTGCACCAGATTGCGTGAGTGGACGTGCAGGTCATCCTGCGCGGTGCGCTCGAACCGATGTCCAATCAACATGCAACCTCCTGATATAACCGACTTCAAGACCGTACGAAGGCCGTGACGCATCGTTGCACGCCCCCGGGCCGGGATCCTGTTTCACGCAGCGCAGAATACCTTATGCCGAGTGTTAATTGCCTGATCGGGCAGGTGTGTGGGTCGAATGCTTACTGACGAGCGGAGTTACTGCCTTACCGTTCTACCTGCACAAACGAAAAGCCCAGGTATATGCCTGGGCTTGGGTGGATTTATCAGCACGCTATTCCGCGTCGATCAGACTGTCCGTCTTCGCTCCACCGTTATCACGTTGGGTCTGGGCGTCCTGATCAGACCCCGGATTACCGGGCGGCGGATTCCAGTCTTCTGGTCGCTCGCCAGTTCCCTGCTGCGGCTCGGAGTTGGCTCGCTCAAGACCTGAATCATGGCCCTCCCCCGTATCCGGTGCTTTTTCATCGGGGCCCGGATATGCAGCCTCTGGTCCATTATTTTCGATCGCCATGATTGACTCTCCTATCTGGAGCGCAGGACATCTGCGCATATGAATGGGAGGGACAGCTCAAGGGGGAAGTGCCTCAGGCCCGACGAGCGGGGCTGCATTAATGGAAAAGCCATTGGCGCATCAGCAAAGATTTGCAGGAGACCATGGCTGCTGCCTGAAGCGCCTGAGTGCCAGCCGCAAACGGCCAGTTATTCCCTGCAAGCATGACTCATATGCCCCTGCCCTGCGTTCCGCAGTCCGTCCGGGGACAGCAAGATAGCGCCAGCACTCTTGCTAACCCATTCAAGGACACTGCGATGACCACTTTTACCCGTCACACCCTCGACACCGCGCCAGCCGAATCCAAACCCATTCTGGAAGCCGTCAAAGGCGCCTTTGGCTTTGTGCCGAATCTGCAGGGCCACATGGCCGAGTCACCGGAACTGCTCGCCGGTTACAGCCAGCTCTGGGACCTGTTCGGCAAAAGCACCCTCACCGCCCATGAGCAACAGGTGGTCTACCTGACCTCCAACTTCGAAAACAACTGCCACTACTGCATGGCGGGACACACCACTCTGGCCAAGATGATCGAGATGCCTGCCGAGGTCATCGACGCACTGCGGGCTGGCGGCGTGATTGCCGACACCCGGCTCGAAGCCTTGCATGTGTTCACCACAGCCGTGGTACGTGAACGCGGGTTCGTCAGCGACGCGGGCGTCGAGGCCTTTCTGGCGGCCGGCTTCACCCGGCGCAATGTCCTTGAGGTCGTGCTCGGCGTCGCTACCAAGGTGATGAGCAACTACACCAATCACCTCGTGCATACCCAGCTGGACCCGTTCATGAAAGGCAACGAGTGGACCAAACCGGTCTGACTGCGCCTCTACCCTTGCTTACCTCAGCCCGTGCTACGGGCTGTTCTTGAAGGAACCCCCATGAACACGCGCACTTTCCTGATTACCGGTGCCAGCAAAGGTATCGGCCGGGCCCTGGCCCAGTCCCTGGCGGATGCCGGTCACAGCGTTGTCGGCATTGCCCGCCATGCCGACGATAAGAATTTCCCCGGTATCCTGATTCCGGTTGACTTGAGCGACCGCCATCTAGCGCAGCAAGCCCTTGATGAGCTGGCCAGGCAATACAACTTCGATGGACTGGTGAACAACGTTGGCCTGGTGCGTCCGCAACTGTTGGGCGAGGTGGACCTGGATGATTTCGACGCGGTGATGCGGGTGAACCTGCACGCCGCCCTCCAGGCTACTCAGGCACTCCTGCCTGGCATGCGGGAGCGCGGATGGGGACGCATCATCAATATCTCCAGCCTGACGGTGCTGGGCATTACACACCGCACGGCGTACGCCGCAGCCAAGGCGGCGATGGTCAGCTTTACCCGGTCGTGGGCGCTGGAGCTGGCTACCACGGGCATTACCGTCAATGCCGTTGCGCCAGGTCCGACCGAGACCGAACTGTTCCGTGCCAACAATCCCCCTGGCAGCGAAGGCGAGGCCCGCTACCTCTCAGGCGTCCCCTTGGGCCGCTTCGGCAAGCCCGAAGAAATAGCGGCGGCCATTGCCTTTCTGCTGTCCGACCACAGCGGTTTCATTACCGGCCAGACCCTGTTTGTCGATGGCGGCGCGTCAATCGGCAAGGCGGCCTTCTAACGACGGCGACAGCGGCCAGCTCCCCCTGCTTGCAATAAGAGTCTTTGAATATGTTGATCGTCCACGCTTTCGCTACTCCCAATAGCGTCAAGGTGCCCATTGCCCTGGAAGAACTGGGGCTCGAATACCAACTGCTGCCAGTGAACATTCGCCAGGGCGAACAAAAGCTTGCAGCCTTCATTTCGCTGAATGCCAATGCCAAGGTGCCGGTATTGGTCGATAGCGAAGCCAACGACGGCCAAGGCATGGTGCTGAGCGAGTCGGCCGCCATTCTGGTTTACCTGGCCGAACGTTACGGGCAGCTTCTCCCGGCAGCGGGCGTTGATCGTGCCCGGGTGTTCGAACAATTGTTTTTCCATGCCAGTGCACTGAGCCCTGCTTTTGGCCAATCCGGCTTTTTTCAAAAGCTGGCGAGTGAGCCCTACCCGGCGGCAATAGCCCGCTTCCATGGCGAAGCCAAACGCACCCTGGCTGTTCTTGAAGGCCTGCTGGCGAACAACGAGTTCGTCGCTGGCAAGCAGTTTTCAATCGCGGACATCGCTCATTTCGGCTGGCTGTGGCGTCGAGAATTTGCCGGGGTCAACTTCAGCGCCAGCCCTAATGTCGAGCGTTGGTACAGCGCTGTCAGCCAGCGGCACGGGGTGATTCGCGGTATCGAACGCACCAACGCTCTCCTCCCTCAAGCCTGACACCAAGGACCGCACATCATGAGCACACAATTGCTGTTCACCCCGACTTCGGTCGGCCCGTTCCCCCTTGAACACCGCGTCGTAATGGCGCCCTTGACGCGCATGCGCGCCAGCGCAGGCAACGTGCCGAACGAGCTGATGGCGCAGTACTACGCCCAACGCACCACACCCGGCGGCTTGATCATTGCCGAGGCCACGCCGGTTTCGCCCTACGGCTTCGGCTATGCGGGCGCGCCCGGAATCTTTACCCAGGCCCAGGTCGACGGCTGGCGCAAGGTGGTGGACGCCGTACACGCCAAGGGCGGCGTAATATTCCTGCAACTATGGCACGTAGGCCGTCAATCCCATCCGTTGCTGCAGCCGGGCGGCATCGATCCGGTGGCGCCATCGGCAATCCAGGCAGAGGGCGATGCCTACGCGCAAAGCGGAGCGGTGCCGTTCAGCATGCCCAGGGCACTGAGGCTCGAAGAAATCCCCGGCATTGTCGAAGAGTTTCGTCACGGTGCGGAACTGGCTAAAAGCGCAGGCTTTGACGGTGTGGAAATCCATGGCGCCAACGGCTACCTGCCTGACCAGTTCCTGCAGGACGGCACCAACAAACGTACCGACGCCTATGGCGGTTCGATCGAAAACCGTGCGCGCTTGTTGCTGGAAATCACCTCGGCGGCGATTTCAGTCTGGGGTCAGGGGCGAGTCGGGGTAAGACTGAGCCCGTCCAGCAGCTATGGCTCTATGTACGACAGCAATCCAGAGGCAACCTTCGGTTATGCCACCAAGGCGCTTGACGCGCTGAGTCTGGCCTATCTTCACGTCGTGGAGCCTCGCATCAAGGGCAATGAAACCATCGACGAAAACGCCGCGCCGGTCGCCGTTCGCTACCTGCGCCACTTGTTCAGCGGGCCGATCATTGCTGCGGGCGGATTTAACCGGGAAAGCGCCGAAGAGCTGCTGTCCCAGGGCGATGCGGATATGGTGGCATTTGGTCGCGCGTTCATCTCCAACCCGGACCTGGCAAAACGACTGCGGGAAAACCTGCCGCTCAATGGCTATGAGCGGGACACTTTCTATGGCGGCGATGCAGGGGGGTACACCGATTACCCGTTTGCGGATGAACAGGTAACCCACCAACGATAAAAAAGCCTTTGATTCATCAATATAACTGACAGGCAGTGACGACATTTAATGTTTTGAATGAGCACCGGTGCCGTTACGCTGCCCGTGATGAGCAATCACCATCGCTTGGAAACGGGCTCGGCGGCAGGTGCTCCGCAATCTCTGAACAAAGGCTCGCGACGCTCAATTGATAAGATTTAAACATCAATGGATGCAAACATAACACTTATCGTTTCAAAGTGTGTCCAGCAAACTCCACGACCTAAGCGCTGATAAGCCCCTAATAAGATCGCTGGAGAACCCTCATGCACGACTCACCCCATCTGCGGGCAACCCGCGCCAAGTCCAAGGCCGGTACCGTATTCCGCGTCACTTCGGGCAACTTCCTCGAACAGTTTGATTTTTTCCTGTTCGGCTTCTATGCCACCCAGATTGCTGCGGCCTTCTTCCCTGCATCCAGTGAGTTTGCGTCATTGATGATGACCTTCGCTGTGTTTGGCGCAGGCTTCCTGATGCGCCCACTAGGCGCTGTCATCCTGGGTGCCTACATAGACGATGTGGGTCGACGCAAAGGGCTGATTGTCACTCTTTCGATCATGGCCAGTGGCACCTTGCTGATTGTGCTCGTGCCTGGGTACGCCAGCATTGGCCTCTGGGCGCCGGCATTGGTACTGATTGGCAGATTGCTGCAAGGTTTTTCCGCCGGTGCGGAGCTGGGCGGTGTTTCGGTCTATCTGGCAGAGATGGCGACGCCCGGCCGCAAGGGTTTTTACACCAGCTGGCAATCCGCAAGTCAGCAGGTAGCAATCGTGGTCGCGGCCGCCCTGGGCTACGCACTCAATCAGTGGATGGCGCCCGCCGCTGTCGCGGATTGGGGCTGGCGGATTCCTTTCGCAGTGGGTTGCCTGATCATCCCGTTCATCTTTCTGCTGCGGCGCAGCCTTCAGGAAACCGAAGAGTTCGCCGCTCGTATTCATCGCCCCACCATGAAGCAGGTCGTTGCATCCTTGATGCAGAACTGGGGCGTCGTGGTTGCCGGCATGCTTATGGTGGCAATGACCACGACCGCGTTTTACCTGATCACCGTGTATGCACCGACATTCGGCAAGACGGTGTTGAACCTGAGCACCGCCGACGCCTTGCTCGTAACCCTGCTGGTCGGCGTATCGAACTTCATCTGGCTGCCGATTGGCGGCGCACTGAGCGATCGCTTCGGTCGCAAGCCCTTGCTGGTAACGATGACCCTGCTGACCATTATCACTGCCTACCCCGCGCTGTCCTTTCTTGCACAGGCCCCAAGCTTCGGCCACATGCTGGAAGTGTTGCTGTGGTTCTCGTTTCTTTACGGGCTCTACAACGGCGCGATGATTCCCGCGCTGACTGAGATCATGCCGGTAGAAGTACGAGTCGCAGGCTTTTCTCTGGCATATAGCCTGGCGACAGCAGTCTTTGGTGGTTTCACCCCGGCTATTTCCACCTGGCTGATCCATCTCACCGGCGACAAGGCGGCTCCCGCGTACTGGATGACCTTCGCCGCCGTATGTGCGTTGTGTGCAACGTTAGTGCTGTACCGCCACATTTCAGCTCGCCCGCAATTGGCTGTGTAATCGAGGAAACTGCAAGATGAAATCACTGAAAATCCTTCAACTGAGCACTCTGTTCGCAGCGTGCGTTGCGCTGTGCACTGCCGTTCAGGCCGAAGAACTCAAGGTAATGACCTCGGGTGGGTTCACTGCGGCCTACACCCTGCTGGGCCCGCAATATGCAGCCTCCAGCGGTGACACGCTGAAGACGATTCTCGGCCCTTCGATGGGCAAGGCACCCGAAGCCATTCCTAACCGGCTGGCGCGTGGCGAGCATGCCGATGTGGTCATCATGGTTGGATACGCTCTGGATGAGCTGATCAAACAGGGTAAAGTCATCCCCTCCTCGCGCGTGGAGCTGGCTGATTCGCGTATCGGGATGTCAGTAAAGGCGGGAGCACCGAAGCCGTCCATCAGCACCGATGCCGAGCTGAAACAGGTTCTTCTGAACGCGAAATCCGTCGCGTATTCGGACAGCGCCAGCGGCGTCTATATCGAGAAGCAATTGTTCAAGAAGCTGGGGATCGAGGAGCAGCTTGCTCCTAAAAGCAAAATGATCGAGCGCATTCCCGTCGCTTCGGCAATAGCCAAGGGGGACTACGAACTGGGCTTCCAACAGGTGGCTGAACTGCTGCCGGTAGCAGGTGCAGCATTCGTCGCCAAGATCCCGGAAGACGTCCAGTCGGTGACTCGCTATGCCGCAGGCATTCCGGTGAACGCCGAACATCCTGAGCAGGCCAAAGCGCTTCTCGATTACCTGGCATCATCCAAGGCACAAACCACGGTACAGTCGACGGGGCTGGATTCAGTCCCTCGTTGAACGCGAAGGCATTTCTCTGACCAATCGTTCCAGTTCGAGTGCCGCCGGGGTGAGGGTTCTACCCCGGCGTTTGAGCAGCCCGACATTGCGGATCACCTCGGGGTCTACCAGCGGCACGCTCACCAGGACGGGATGAGCGTTCACGGGCATGGCAATTGAAGGCACCGCCGCAACGCCAAGTCCTGCCTCCACCAGACCAATCATCGTAGTGACGTGCCGGGTTTCACAAATACTGGGATTGTCCGGGTACAGCCGCGTCAACGCCTGATCCAGCACGAGCCGGTTGCCCGAAGTCTTGTCCAGACTGATGTAATCGTGCTCGTGCATCTCCTCCCAGCTCACTTGATGGCGGGTAGCGAGTGGATGATCGCGACGGCATGCCACGACATAGCGCTCCTGCAACAACAGATCAAAGTCGACATCGGGTGCAAGATTCCCACTGAAACTCACGCCGAAATCTGCCTCGCCCAACGCCACCGCGCTGTTGACCTCATTGGCACTGGCATCCAGCAATTTCACTTTGATCTTCGGATACTGCTGGTGGAACGCACTGATGACTTGCGGCATGAAGTAATACGCCGCTGAGGGTACGCAGGCAATCGTGACACTGCCCATGCGGGTTGAGCCGACATCCCCGATCGTCATCAATGCGATATCCAGATCGTCCAACAATCGCTCGACCTGAGGCAAAAAAGCACGGCCGACCGTGGTCAGACTGACCTTGCGGGTGGTGCGCTCGAACAGCTTGACGTTGAGTGCCGACTCAAGTTTTTCGATTCGCCGACTGAGGGCAGGCTGCGTGATACGGACCGCGTCTGCGGCTTTGCGAAAGCTGCCGTTTTCCACCACGGCGCGAAAAGCCTGCAGGTCGTTGAGATCGAAGTTGATGGACATTGCTGGACCATGGCAATTGATAGGAATCGGACATTAATCCAATCGTATCAAACCACCGCCACTTCCACTCGGCTCATGACACCTGACGGGCAGGACTCTATTGGCGACAACGTCGATTGCGTGATTTGCGGCGGCCCGCCGGACAGCTCGTCACTGATGTAGGTTCTATTGGTCGGTCGGCAAAGCTGGGCGCGAGCGATTGATCATTCCC
Organism: Pseudomonas sp. Pseusp88; assembly: GCF_047303955.1. NCBI lineage: Bacteria > Pseudomonadati > Pseudomonadota > Gammaproteobacteria > Pseudomonadales > Pseudomonadaceae > Pseudomonas > Pseudomonas sp. Pseusp88. Next base: position 156,804 of record NZ_JBGLYM010000002.1, read on the forward strand.
TGACCCTCTCGCGCAATAGAAACTTCTGCACCTTGCCGGTGGAGGTCTTGGGCAGCGGCCCGAAAATCACGGTTTTCGGCACCTTGAAACCGGCCAGCCGCTCGCGGCAGAAGTCGATGATTTCAGCTTGACCAACCTGTTCATGGCCCGGTTTCAGGGCTATGAAGGCACAGGGCGTTTCGCCCCACTTATCGTCGGGCTTGGCGACCACGGCAGCCTCAAGCACGGCCGGATGACGATAGAGAACCCCTTCGACTTCGATGGTGGAGATATTTTCGCCGCCTGAAATGATGATGTCCTTGAGGCGGTCACGGATTTCCAGATAGCCGTCAGGGTGCCAGACCGCCAGGTCGCCGGAGTGAAACCAGCCATCGCTGAAGGCCTCATCGGTGGCCGTGGGATTGCCCAGATAGCCCTTCATCACGGTATTGCCGCGCAGGCAGACTTCGCCGATGGTCTGGCCGTCCTTGGGCACCGGCAGGCCGGTTTCCTGATCGAGCACAGTCACCCCTTCCAGAGTCGGATAGCGCACCCCCTGCCGGGCCTTGACCGTGGCTCGCTCGTCGGCGGACAACTCATCCCACTCCTCCTTCCAGGCACACACGGTGACCGGCCCGTAGGTTTCCGTCAGGCCATAAGCGTGAGTGATTTCGATGCCCATGGCCTGGACCGAGGCGATAACCTGGGCGGGAGGTGCAGCACCTGCGGTCATGGCCCGCACCGGATGTTCGAATGGCACCACGTCGGCCACATTGGCCAGGCCATTGAGCACGATGGGCGCACCGCACAGGTGGCTGACCTTGTGTTCATTGATCAGACTGATGATTCTCTGCGGGTCCACCCGGCGCAGGAACACATGGGTGCCGGCCTGGGCGGTGATGGTCCAGGGGTAGCACCAGCCGTTGCAATGGAACATGGGCAGCGTCCACAGATAAATCGGATGCAGGCCCATGCCCCAGGCCATCTGGTTGCCGATGGCATTGAGGAAGGCACCGCGATGGTGATAGACCACGCCTTTGGGGTCACCGGTGGTGCCCGAGGTGTAGTTGAGGGAAATCGCCGACCACTCGTCTTCGGGCCACTGCCAGTCGAACTCGGCATCGCCGCTGACCAGCAATTGCTCGTAATCCAGCTTGCTGAGTTGCTCTCCTGCGGCGTATTCCGGGTCGTCGACATCGATCAGCAGCGGTGGTTTTTCCAGCAGCGCCAGGGCCGCGCGGATCACCCCGTGAAACTCGCGATCGGCGATCAGCACTTTGGCCTCGCCATGCCTGAGCATATAGGCAATGGCCGGAGCATCCAGGCGCACGTTGAGAGTATTGAGCACCGCACCGAGCATCGGCACGGCAAAATGCACTTCGAGCATCGCCGGAATATTGGGCAGCATCACCGCGACGGTATCGCCCTGCTTGACGCCCTGCCTGCTCAAGGCCGAGGCCAACTGGCGGCAGCGCTTATAGGTCTGGCCCCAGGTACGACGAATGGAGCCATGAATGACCGCCGGATAGTCCGCAAATGTACTGGCCGTACGTTCGATAAAGCTCAGCGGCGTCAGGGCGATATGGTTGGCGGGGCCTTTGGCCAGGCCTTCGAGAAAGATCGACATAGGGGTACCCTTGGCTGATTGTTAGCTCTTGTGGTTGGTACGACGATAGCAGGTGTTCGTGCACGGCGAACCCAGCATCGCTCCAACGGGATAGTGGCTCCCAATCTTTACTGCGCATGCCTGCGATCAAACTCCCACACCGCCGGAAAGCCCATCAGGTCACACATTTTCTCGAATGAATACAGCTGTTCCTGACTCTCCAGCGTACCTTTGCGTGCCTTGAGCTGGCCGTATACCTGATGCAGCGCCTGGGTCACGGCGAGGAATCCCGAGGCCGGATAGATGGCCAGGGAGAAACCGAGGCGTTGCAGTTCTGTCGGTGACAATTGTGGCGTACGTCCGCCTTCGACCACGTTGATGATCAACGGCGCGTCGAAGCGCTTGCCGATGGCTTCCAGTTCTTCTTCGGATTCCGGCGATTCAAGGAACAACACGTCGGCGCCCGCTTCCAGATAAGCGTCGCAGCGGCGCATGGCCTCGTCCAGGCCCAGTGAGGTACGGGCGTCGGTACGGGCAATGATCAGCATGTCCGGATCTTGCCGGGCTTCAGCGGCGACGCGTATCTTCTGCACCATGTCCTGCCGGGCTATGACCCGGCGACCAGGGGTGTGACCGCATTTCTTCGGAAACTCCTGATCCTCCAATTGAATACCCGCCGCTCCTGCCCGCTCATAGCCGCGCACGGTATGGGCCACGTTGAGCAGGCCGCCGTAACCGGTATCAGCATCGCAGATGATTGGCGTGCGGCTGGCGGCGCAGAACGCCGCGACCCGGTTGAGCATATCGGTATAGGTGGCCAGGCCCGCATCGGCTTCGCCCAGATACGAGGCGACGGTGCCGAAGCCGGTCATGTACAGGCAGTCGAAACCCATGCTGTCGGCCACGCGCACGGAGATCATGTCGAACACACCCGGCGCGACGACCAGTTCTTTGCCAGACAGTTTTGCTTTGAGTTGCTTTCTCAAGGATGCAGTCATGACAGCTCTCTCACTCAATGATGAAGGTCTTTGGTGGCGCCCAGGCGATGCTCGGCGCGCGGCGATTCGGGGGCCTGCTCCGCAATGTCTTCAAGGGAGCGGCGGTTGGTTTCGATGCCGAAGAAAAACAGCACGGCGGCCATGATCAGCAAGGCGCTGATGATCACCAGCAGCACATTTTCGATATTTCCCAAGGCATACACGGCCACCACTATCTGCGGCGCAGCTATCCCGGCGATACGCCCGGCCGCCCCTGCGACACCACTGCCGCGCATGCGGTTTTCGGTGGCGAACAATTCCGGTATATAGGTGGCGATGCCCAGGGCAACCAGCAGATAAGTCAGGGTGAAGAGCACGAACCCCAGGCCTACGGCCATTTCGATGCTGCTGGACTGGCCGTAGAACCAGCCGACCACGGCGGCGGCAATGGAAATAACAATGATGCCGTTCTTGCGTCCGATACGGTCAGCCAGCACGGCGCCGACCAGAGCACCCGCCGGACCGCCCAGGGACATGAGCGCGGTGTAGCCCAGAGAGGCCTTCAGGTCGATGCCCTGATGCAGCAGAAAAGTCGGCACCCAGACAATAAAGCCGTAGATCACCACGTTGATCGCAACCTGCACACAGATGGCGACCCAGGTCCGCCGCCGCAGCGCACGGCCGAACAACTCAAGCATGCGTGTCTGCCTGACCGGCGCGGCGTAGGTTTCGGTAATCGGCGGCAAGGCGCGGCCCTGCGCGGTTTCAGCTTCGATCTGTTCGAGGATGGCGTTGGCTTCGCTGAAACGCCCTTTGGACTCCAACCAGCGCGGTGACTCGGGCATTTTCTTACGCAGCACCCATATCACCAGGGCGCCAATACCGACCAGAGCAAACATGGAGCGCCAGCCCACGGTGGGAATCAGCAGGTAGCCGATGAAGGTCGAGAAAAATAGCCCGGCATTGGTTATGAACGACAAGTACGCCGACCATTTGCCCCGCACGGCCGGCGGGATGAACTCGCCAATGGAGCCATAGCCGACGACGATTTCCGCTCCCAGGCCAAGGCCCATGATGAAGCGGCAGGCTATCAGCCATTCCATGTTCGGCGCGAAGGCTCCGGCCAGGGAGGCCAGGCCAAAAATCGCCAGGTTGAATTGATACGTGAACTTGCGTCCTTTGGCATCGCCCAGCACGCCTGCGGCGATGGCACCGATCAGCATGCCGATGAAGGTCGAAGAGAGGAATGCGGCATTGAGTATCAGCGACGACCAGCCGCTGCGCCCCAACTCGCCGAGCACGCCACCGGCCAGGTACAGATCGAAGGAGTCGAGAAACATCCCGCCACCGATCAACCAGAGGATACGCCGATGAAATGTCGACGTAGGTAAACGGTCCAGCCTCGCACCTGCATTTACTGTGCTTACCATCGTTGCGTCTCCTGCCATTTTTATTGTTGTGTCCCCGGTGGGGCAGCTGCTTACGCGGGCATCAACTTCGGGTACAGCGTTGTCATCGTGGCAATACCACTGCGTTTATTGCTCGGTGTCCTCCTCCAGCAGGCTGTGGTTGAGCCTGGCCATGAGCGAAGTTTGCGCGGCAAGAATATGGCAACGCATGGCCGCCTCCGCCCACGCAGGATTCCTGGCCCGTACTGCCTGCACGATTTCGATGTGCTGGCGCGCGCTGCGCGCGCGGTCAGCATCGCGGTAGCTGGCGTAGGTCCACTTGATCAGCGGCACTTCCTTCATCGATTGCAGCGACTGCAAAAGGCGGCGATTGCCTGCGGCTGCGGTGAGGATTTCGTGAAAGCGCTTGTTGGTCTCGAACCAGGCGTCGGCGGGCTCCGCGTCCTGATCAAGGCTGGCGATCACTCGCGTGCGTTCGGCCAGGGCATCGAGTTCGAGCAGTTGTTCGGCAGTGATCAGCGGCACGGCCTGGCCGACCAGGTAGGGCTCAATCAGCAGACGGGCCTCGAAGATCTCCTCGACATCCCGAGCCGACCAGCGCCTGACCCGGGCGCCACGATTGGGCAGCACTTCCAGCCAGCCCTCGGCTTCCAGGCGCCGAATCGCTTCGCGCACAGGCGTGCGGCTGACGCCAAGGTCCTCGGCAATACGGGACTCGCGGAGAAAATCACCGGGCGCATATCGCGCGTCGCTGATGGCTTTCTTGATCATTGAATAGGCGTCGTCTACCGGGACCAGACTGAGGTGAGAAATCGACATCGTATACAACCACCCATAATCATCTAATTATTTTGCTTAACTCCGCGATAAAAACCTTAAATTGTATGCAATCTCAAGTCAAGTGCTGAACACGATGACAAAGCCCAATCGATAAACCAATGGTCTTCGGTCTGCCAGAAAGGTCTGCTAGCGTGGCAGCCGTCGCATTCGACGGCGTGCATCCAGTGCCAAAGTCAGAAAAAATGCCGTATGCGCGACAGCGAAGTAAAGGATGCCAATGAGCGTCAGAGTCCGTTGACCGGCAACACCTTCTCCGAGCGCGGGCAGGATGATGAGTGCGTTTACCAACCACACGACCACGGCGGCAGCCAGCGCGGTCCGCCAGGCATCGTTTTCCAGGCGGCCCGCTGCGAGCTTTACAAACAGGCATGCCATGAACAGTCCAACGACGATATGGAACCCGCTCTGAAAGGCGTAGGTCCGGGCAACTGCACCAATCCACAAAGCCCATGGGGCATGGCCAGATTGGTCAATCGCGAGGATCACCCAGCCTGTCAGCAATTTCAGTAAACCTCCCCGGGCCGTGATCAAGCCGGATCGATCAGCCACCATCAGCATCGCGCTATTGACCAGGATCGCGACCACGCCCGCGCGCAGGGCGATATCAACCATTTCAGCGTTACGCAGACCTGTATTCGTTGCGCGGACCATGATCTGTTTTCCTCGTCGCCTGACTTCTGAATATTGTCGTGCAAGACGTCCAGGCGCGGTTTCTATTCCACGCCAGCGGTGAAAACTCACGCCGCAGGCAGGGATACAAGTTCCAGTTGCGAGCCCCAGGGCGTCAGCACATAAAACCAACGCACGCCGTCGGGGTTGGTGACGGGTTCGTTAAGCACCTTGAGCCCCTTGGCCTTGACCACCGCGAGGCTGCGATCGATATCAGCCGTGCGCAGAGCAATGTGGGTCGCGCCGATGTCATCCTCAAAGGGCTGCTGATGGTTGATCTGCGCCCCTTGATACTGGAACAACTCGATTTTTGAGCCGCCATTGAGCTGCAGCATGACGAACCGTTGCAGCTCGCTGGATTGGCGCCATCTGAAATTGGCTTTCCATTGCTCAGGGATAACGCCAGGGCGGACATCTGAAATTGTCGTGGCGCCAAGCAGATCGTTGAAGAAAGCCGTGGCTGCATCGATGTCGGGAACGTTGATGCCGATATGATCGATGGCCGATGCCTGCAGTGCGGGTTGGCTTGTGCTTTGAGATGAGGGAGTCGCTGCCTGTGCGCCCAGGGCCAATGCCAGGCTCAAGGCCAGGGTCGTCAGTGGTGCTGCTTTCATGATGGGGCCTCTATGGAAATGAGCGGGACGGTGATACAGGCCGCCCCGCAAATGGATTCAGATCTGTGCCTGACCACCGTCGACGAACAGTTCGATACCGTTGACGAAGCTCGCATCATCGGAAGCGAGGAACAGCGCCGCACTGGCAATTTCCTCTGGCTCGCCGACCCGGCCCATTGGCACCTGGGACGCCAGGTAATCGAGCAGGCCCTGCTGCTGGGCGGCGTCCGGGCCTGCCAGGTCGACCAGGCCAGGGGTACGAGTCGCACCAGGACTGAGGGTATTGACGCGCACGTTGCGGTCTTTCAGATCAAGGATCCAACTGCGGGCAAACGCCCTGACCGCAGCCTTGGAAGCCGAGTACACGCTGAAAGCCGCAGTACCGGAGCTGCCGGCGGTGGAACCAGTGAGGATGACCGAGGCGTTTTTGGCCAGTAGTGGCAACGCCTTCTGTACGGTGAACAGCACGCCCTTGACGTTGCGGTCGAAGGTCTCGTCGTAGTGCGCTTCGCTGATTTCGCCCAGCGCCAGCATCGAGCCGCCACCGGCGTTGGCGAACAGCACATCGATATGGCCTTTTTGCGTAGCGATCTGCTCGTACAGTGCATCCAGTTGCTCCAGGCGGGTGGAGTCGACCTGAACCCCCGTCGCGTTGCCCACCAGGGCGACGGCGGCGTCGAGTTCTGCCTGGCGGCGGCCGGTGATGTAGACATGAGCGCCTTCGTCAGCGAAGCGTTTGGCAGTTGCCAGGCCAATGCCTGTGGTGCCGCCGGTGACCAGTGCGATTTTGCCTTCGAGTTTGCGAGCCATGATGTTTCTCCTGTTTCGTTGGTAGTCAGTAAGTTGGTGTGGGAGAAGCTTATCGACGGGCTCTGATTTTCAAAATAGAATTGTCTGCAATCCATCGTTGCAGAAATGAAATGAGTAAACTCCCTGATTTCGAAGGTCTGGCCATGTTTGCCAAAGTGGCAGAAGAAGGTTCGTTCGCAGCCGCCGCACGACTTATGGGCGTATCGGTGCCGACGGTGTCCCGGGCGGTGGCCAGGCTGGAAGAGCGCCTTGGCGGGCGGCTGTTCAATCGCACCTCGCGCCAGCTGGCGCTGACCGAGTTCGGTTCAAGCATGGCGGCCAAGGCCGGCGAGATTTACCGCCAGGCTGAAGAAGTCGAAAGCGAGGCCCAGGACTTGTCAGTGCTGCCGCGCGGCCAGGTACGCCTGGCCGTGCCTATGTCGTTCGGCTTGCGCTGGGTGACTCCGCTGTTGCCCAAGCTGATGCGCCTGTACCCGGAGCTGCATGTGGATCTGCATCTGTCAGATGCTTCGGTCGATCTGATCGCTGAAGGTTTCGATGCCGCGCTGCGTATCGCCGTCATGCCGGACTCTTCCCTGGTGGCCCGGCGACTGTGTGCGGTGACGCAGTTTGCTGTGGCCTCCCCCGCCTTCCTGCAAACCCACGGGCGCCCTGCCCACCCCCGTGAACTGACGAACCTGCCCTGCATGAGCTACGCCTACCGCGCCCGTAGTCAGGTTTGGCGCTTCACCCATGAGGACGGTACCGAGGAAGACGTAGTACCGAACGGGCCATTACGGGTCACCAATTCGGATGCGTTATTGCCGGTGCTCCTGGAAGGATTGGCTATCGCCGAACTGCCGGAATTCATCGCCAGCGAATATCTGGCTGACGGCAGACTGCAAGTGCTGCTGCCGCAATGGAGCATGACCCGGGGCGGGCTTTACTTCGTGACGCCTTCGGCTCGCAGCCGCCAGACAAAGATCAAGGCACTCTCGGATTTCTTCGCGCAACATCTGTCCACACCTGAATGGCGATGGCCTCGTTAAGCGATATGGCCTGCCCGAGAGCTGTTTCCTTTCAAAAATGAAACGATAACTTTCTATATCTTCTATTTTTGAAATCACGCACTTCCCGTAGTTTTACCTGGCCAGCTCGTCCCACGGGCGACCACCTCCCTCGCCAGGTCAAAGGAAATACGTGATGAAAAATGCCGTCCAACTCCTGCAGATGTATCTTGAATCCATTCAGAACCCGCGCGACGCCGCAGCCTTGTTCGCCGAGAACGGCGCGCTGGAAATCCCTTACCTGCAATCCCTTGGCATTACTTCCCGGGTTCAGGGACCGCAAGAAATTGAAGCCTTCATCAGCTCATTGCTGGCGAAGGTGCCCGGTTTCAAATTCAAGCGAGTGCGCTTCCTCATCGATACGCCCGACCAGGTATTTGCCGAATATGATGTGGAAGCCCTGGTACCTGCCACAGGCCGTATTTATCGACAGTCGTACGCAGGCCGACTGGTGGCGCACGATGGCAAGATCCAGTTGCTGCGTGAATCGCTGGACACCATTGCCGCAGCCAACGCCTTTGCTGCGCACTAACGAGGAAGATCGACGCCCTGTAACGCCCTGCCACGACGTCGGTGTCGGCGTCGTTACTGATACCTGCCAAGGAAGTCGTTATGCCCGGCCAGTCTGCAAATATTTGCTCTGCAGTCGGGCGGCGCAAGCGATTCTTGCTGCAGATAAACAGCACGTTCAGCATTACCCGCCCTCATCAAAACCTGCCGAAGCTATTTGACATAGCTATAGACAGCTGCCCGGGATACACCCAGATGTTGCGCAATGACCTCCATGGATTTGCGCACTTGCAGGTGCCCGCTGTCTTTCAGTTCGCGCAGCAGCGCGCGTCGGTCTTCAGCCTTGAGCGCCCGCGGCGTGGAAGCCTGGCGCGCGGCGAATTCGTCGATTCGTTGGCGGATGATATCGGCGTTGCTGGTGTCCAGGCTCTCTGTGACACCGTCCCTGGCGATTGCGGTGAATTGCCCCACGGCACTTTGCAGGCTCTGGAACAGGCTCAGGTCGAGGTTCATGCACAGGGCCGCCACATAGCGTCCGCTGGAATCCTTGATACCGATGGAGGTGCTCTTGGCCTGTCGACCGTCCGGGAAACGATTGGCGTAGTTGGCGAGTACTTCCGGGTAGTGTGGATCGGCAATCCGTGCAAGGCCCAGTTCAGTGGCTGGATCACCAATCTTGCGGCCTGACAGATTGTTGTGGATGGCGTGAATGGCGTGGGCAGGATCCTGCAAGTCGTGCACCACCACCTCGCAAAAAGGTGCGAACGTCTCACCCAGCCCCTTGGCAATCTGGTCCAGCTGTTCCAGAAGGTTGCTGCGTTCGTCTTTATTCGCGCTCATGGGGGCTGACTCATACGGCTGGTAATTGGCGCCACGATGACAAACTATCCAGAAATAATCAAAATGCCTGGACTCGCGCAGACAACTCAGGAAATTTCGACACCCGACCGGGGATCACCCTGCCCCGACTATGCTTTGATAAAGCCATCACTGCCGATGCCGCGAACGTCCCTCCTTAAAGACAAGGGCAATAATGAAAAACCAGGCCGCTTTTTTTCTCGTGTTCACTGCGGGGCTTGCAATGCTGTGCACATCGGCACAAGCGGCAACGTGGCAGATCTGCCGCATGGACTTGCGCATCACCGACGTGCTGAAACAACCGTCCGCACAACTTCAGGCCCAGGTCCTGAAAGTGAGTCCGCAACCAGCCACGGCCGAATGCCCGGAGCAAAACACCACCATCACCTTCGTTCCGGAAACACCGAACTATCAAACGATGCTGCCGCGTCGGCAATGGCCAGCCAAAGGGCAATCGGTGCGGGTTGAATACCGCTATCTGGACGGCATTTGCAAAGGCGATGGTCATGAGCATCCGTGCCGTATCAAGCATTACTCTTTAGTAGGACGCTAGCGGATATCCGTTGCCAATCCTTGATCCGGGGCAGCACCATGCAATTGTCAGGGTCTATGCTTATCTCGTTAGAGTTGGCACATACGTCTCCAGTGCCAGGCAGTCCAACAGGCAGATCATGTGAAACTTTCAATCCTCCCCGCTGTACTGCTCTGTCTGCTTTCCGGCGCTGCTGTCAGGGCCGAGGAGTATCAGGTCGTGACCGAAGAGTGGGCGCCGTACAATTATCAGGAGAACGGCCAGCTCAAAGGCATGACCACAGAGATCGTCCGGGCCATCATGGCGCTGACCGGAGATGACTTCGAAGTGATGCTGCTGCCGAGCATGCGTGCTTCCCACATCCTGCAGACCCGGCCCAAGACCATTATGTACTCCATGTTCCGCACCGTAGCGCGCGAGCCGCTTTACAAATGGGTCGGACCGATAGTCGAAGAGGCGATACATCCCTACCAACTGGCCAGTGCACCGCCGCTTAAGTCACGGGAACAACTGCTGCACGCCCCGCAGATCACCACGCGACATGCCGGTCTGCTGCCTCAGGTGCTGGAGTCCCAGGGCTTCACCAACCTCGACAAAAGCGCCACCGAAAACCTGCAGCTCTACCGCATGTTGCTGGCCGGGCGCACCCATGTCATCGTCGGCGATACCGATGCCGGAGTGATCTACTACAGCCGTCAGTTGAAAATTCCTCCCGGCACCCTGCGGCAGATTCCTGTCGAGGTCTATCGCTCCTCGCTCTACATTGCCTTCAGCCGTGACAGTGACGACAAAGTGGTTGCTACCTGGGCCAGTGCGCTGGAACAGCTGCGCCAATCGGGTGAGTTGGAGCGTATTCAACGGCGGTATGAGCAGCCCTGAAATGTGGGACCGGCTTTAGCCGGGAAGACTCAGTCAGGATCGATACATCCTATCGCCTGTCACATCGTATTCCCGGCTAAAACCGGTCCCTCAGAAAGGCAGCAGCCAATACTAAACCCAGATCAAATCTGGAAATGCTTGACCAAGGTATTCAGCTCATACGCCAGACTCGCCAGGGATTGCGAGGCGATCGTCGTCTGGCTCGAGCCTTCCGAGGACTGCACCGACAACTGCTGGATGTTCAGCAGGTTCTGGTCGACCGCGCGGGCGACATGAGCCTGCTCATCGGCTGACGAGGTAATCACCATATTGCGGTCGTTGATTTCGTCATTGGCCGCGACGATATCCGCCAGCGCCTGTTGCGCCAGTTCGGCCAGTTCCAGAGTCTGTTGCGTCATATTGCTGCTGCTGAGCATGGTGCTGACCGCATTGGTAGTACCGGCCTGGATACTGCCGATCATCTGTTCGATTTCCTGGGTCGACTGAGCGGTGCGATGGGCCAAGGCGCGCACTTCGTCGGCAACCACCGCAAACCCCCTGCCCGCTTCACCGGCCCGAGCCGCTTCGATGGCTGCGTTCAACGCCAACAGGTTGGTCTGTTCGGCAATCGCGCGGATGACATCGAGCACCTTGCCAATACCCTTGGCTTGATCGGCCAGGCTGCTGACTTGCCCGGAGCTGACTTCAACGCCGCGGGTCAGCGAATGAATGGAGTTCAGTGCCTCGACCATGCGTTGCTGGCCTTTCACCGCAATGTTGCGCGACTCCTGGGACAGTTCGGAAGTCGACGCAGCGTTTCTCGCCACTTCTTCAATGGCCGTGGTCATTTCGGTGACGGCCGTGGCAGCCTGTTCGATCTCGCCATGTTGCTGCTGCAGACCCCGACTCCCCTCGGCGGTCACCGCATTGAGTTCCTCCGCCGCAGCGGCCAGTTGATTGGAGGATCCGGTGATTTTCTGCAAAGTCTGCACAAGGTTGTCACGCATGATTTCCTGCGCCTTGAGCAAACGCGTGGCCTCATCGTTGCCTGTCGGGTTGATCGGTTGCGTCAGATCGCCCTTGGCAATGGTTTCGGCCACCTGCACCGCTTCGATGATCGGGACAGTAATACTGCGGGTGAGCAGCCAGGCGACGAGGATGGTGCCTGCACCCACCAACAGGATAACGATAACAATCCCGCTCACTGCATGCTCATAAGCGTCCACCGAGCGCTGGCCAGCCTGCTCCGCGCCCTTGTTGGCCAGATCGATCAGTTGATCGAAGTTCTTGGTCATCTGCTCATAGGTTTCGCGAATACTGTTGAGGAATGCCCGCGCTCCGTCTTTATCGCCGGACCGCGACAGCTTGAGCATATTGGTATGGTTATTCGCGTAGGCATCGAGGCTCTGGTTGAACGCAGCGAGACGACTCTTCTCCTCGGTGGTGCTTAACAGTGCGGCGTATTGACCCATCTGCTCCTTGACGCTTTTCAGGCGTCCCGCTGATTTGTCTTCGTATGTCTGCATTTCAGCATCGGTGCCCGACAGAATGTGCGCCATTTCTCCAAGGCGAAAACGATCCAGCGAAGCATTGGCCAGGGCAAGAATCCTGACGCGCTGCATCCAGTTGTTCTGGATATCAGAAGCCTGAAATTGCACCTCTTGGATCTGCTTCAACGCGAACAGACCGAGAAGCACACTGAGCAACGCTATCGCAGCGAAACCGATAAAAGCTCTGGCAGCGATTCTTATATTTCTCAAACCCATGTTTTTTTCGCTCCCGCTGGAAAAGTGTTGGCAGTATCCGATCAGGGTATCGGGCTTCTCGCCCGGCGAACACATCCTGGCACTACTCTCTACATTCGACAGAAAAACTAATATCTTTAGCCGCTTCGGGCTACGAAGCGATGTTGGTACACGTGATCCAACAACTGCCTGAGTATGGAGGAAGAGACATGCAAACTGTCGACGCAAACCGTCTGAAGATCTGGCGGGCATTTTCAGAGTTTTTCCTCGATACCGAGATCGATGACGCAACCTTTGACTATGTCGCGAGGGTAGTCCTGGAAACCGGTTATTCGCCTTTCGAAGTACAGAGCATCCTCTGGCACGAGGTATTCCCGGTATTGGAGGCCAACCTCAGGTCGGTTGCCGGCGAATGGGCGGGATGGACGGACGACTGGCTGATTGAGCATCTCAAGATGCGTGAAACCTCAACAGCCAGGCCGGGCAATAACGACATTGCCAAAGAGATCAGCCGCTGCTGGGGCCGCGTGGCCCTGCGACTGCCGCCGCCCATGCCTGAGAATCAATGAAGTCGACAGTGCTCGCAAAAACAGCTAGTAGACCGATCAACTAGTAAGATATTATGCCAGCCATGAACAGTCCAAAGAAACGCGAAACCTCTGATGTGCGCCAAGGCATCCTGGATGTCGGCCAGCGCATCATGGCTGCCAAAGGCTACTCTGCAGTGGGCCTCAACGAGATCCTCGCCGAAGCGGGCGTCCCCAAGGGGTCGTTCTATCATTACTTCGGCTCCAAGGATGCGTTTGGCGAAGCGATCCTGGAAAGCTATTTCCACGACTACCTGAGCGACCTCGACCAGACCCTCAGCCAGCCCGGCCTCAGCATGGCCCAGCGACTGCTGAACTATTGGCAGATCTGGCAGGACACCCAATCCTTCCTCGATTGCCAGGGCAAGTGCCTGGCCGTGAAGCTGGGCGTGGAAGTCGCCGACCTCTCGGAGGCCATGCGCGCAGTACTCAAGCGCGGCACCTCGGGCATCACCTCGCGTCTGGCGCGGGCTATCGAAACCGGTGTCTCGGAAGGCTCTTTGCAGGTCAACGATGATCCTGATGCCGTTGCCCAGAGCCTCTATCAGCTGTGGGTCGGCGCCAGCGTCATGGTGAAGATCTCACGCAGCACCGAGCCCTTTGCCACGGCAATGGCTACGACCCGGCAAATCCTTCACCTCTCCTGAATAAACAGCAACCCCTTGTGGGACCGGCTTTAGCCGGGAAGACGCAGGCATGAGCGATACATCTCCATCGCCCGCAATAGGGTCTTCCCGGCTAAAGCCGGTCCCACGGGCGTCTGCGTCATGCCCCGCCATATATATGCCTGGCCACGCTCTGGCACCGCACTCCTGACATCTGATCCAACCTCTTTTTTTCCGCAAATTGACGATCGCAAAAAAGATTTAAAAAAACACTATACGACTGGTCTAATTGTTATTACAGTAGCCACACATTCACTCAACAGCCTCAGCCAAGGAACACCGTGATGAAAGCCCGAACCGCACTCGCCGCACTCGTAACCTCATTAGCTTTGTTGGGCCATGCCGGTCTGGCCGCCGCCCAGGAACAAAGCGCCAAGGCCCCGGCCAAGACCGTTGTGCTGGTACACGGTGCTTTCGCCGACGGCTCGTCCTGGAACAAGGTGATCCCGATTCTGGAAAAGGCCGGCCTGAAAGTCGTCGCCGTACAGAACCCGCTGGATTCCCTGGCAGGCGATGTCGCCTACACCAACCGCGCTATCGTCAATGCCGAAGGGCCGGTGGTTTTGGTGGGTCACTCCTGGGGCGGCGCGGTCATCACTGATGCGGGTGTAAACGAGAAGGTTCATTCACTGGTTTACGTTGCCGCTTATGCGCCGGACAACGGCCAGTCAGTACTGGACACCGCCAAGGACTATGCGCCGACGCCGGGCCGCGTCTCGTTCATCAAGGATGCGGATGGCTACGTCAAAGTCAGCGACGAAGGCGTCTTCAAATACTTTGCCCAGGACCTGCCACGGCCGGAACAGGAACTTGTCGCTGCCACCCAGGGCGCGCTGAACAGCCGTGCACTGAGCCAGCCGGTCACCCATGCGGCATGGCACAGCGTCCCCTCTTATGTGGTAGTGGCGCGCAACGACGCGATCATTTCGCCGCAACAGCAACTGGATCAGGCCAAGCGCATGCATGCGGTTTCGGTGGAAGTCCCGTCGAGCCACGTCGCCATGCTGTCTTACCCGCAAGTCGTCGCGGACCTGATCATCAAGGCCGCGCAGTAATATAAAAAGCGATCTAAAATTTGTCCGCAAACTAGACGACCAGTCTAATTATACCCAAGGGTTCTTACCGAACCCGCCCTTACATCCAACTGAAACAAGGAATGGCAAAATGAAAGTTCTCATGGTCCTGACCTCACACGACACCCTCGGCAACACCGGCCGTAAAACCGGCTTCTGGCTCGAAGAGCTGGCGGCACCCTACTACGCCTTTCTCGACGCCAAGGCCGAAATCGTCCTGGCCTCGCCAAAAGGCGGCCAGCCCCCTCTTGATCCAAAAAGCAACGAGCCATCGTTCCAGACCGATCTGACCCGTCGCTTCGAAGCCGACCCAAAGGCCACCGCGCAACTGGCTGCCACAGTGCGCCTGGACAGCGTTTCGCCCGCCGACTTCGATGCCGTGTTCTACCCGGGCGGTCACGGTCCGCTGTGGGACCTGGCCGAAGACAAGAACTCGATCCAGTTGATCGAGGGTTTTCTCGCTGCGGGCAAGCCTGCCGCCCTGGTCTGCCACGCCCCCGGGGTACTGCGTCATGTGAAAAAGCCTGATGGCACGCCGCTGGTAGACGGCAAGAAAGTCACCGGTTTCACCAATACCGAAGAAGAAGCCGTAGGCCTGACCAACGTCGTGCCCTTCCTGGTCGAGGACGTGCTCAAGGCCAATGGTGGCCTGTACTCCAAGGGCGAAGATTGGGGTTCCTACGTCGTCACTGATGGCCTGCTGATCACCGGCCAGAATCCGGCTTCGTCCAGCGAAGCGGCGAAGGTGCTGATCGCCAGCCTGAACAAGGCTTGAGTGAGTGCCCGGCGGGAGAGGCTTTCTCTCCCGCCGGATCCGCTCGACTGACCCCATTCGAAATTACGCAAAAAGGTAGTGTCATGAGCAAAGGTATTGCAGGAAAGGTTGTACTGATCACTGGCGGTAGCACCGGTATCGGTGCCGAAGTCGCCAGGCTGCTGGCCAGTCGTGGCGCCAGCGTCGCAGTGGCGGCGCGTCGTAAAGACAAACTCGACGAGGTTGTCGCCGAGATCACCGCCCAAGGCGGCGCGGCAAAGGGCTACGCCCTGGATGTCACCAACAAGCATCAGGTCGAAGACGTGGTTGCCGCCGTGGTCGCGGACTTCGGCAAGCTTGATGTACTGATCAATAACGCCGGCCTGATGCCGATCCGGCCCATGTCGGAGGTCAATACCGACGAGTGGGACGCCATGATCGACGTCAACCTCAAAGGTACGCTCTACGGTATTGCCGCAGCGCTGCCACGTTTCATCGCCCAGGAAAGCGGCCACATCATTAACCTGAGCTCGGTGGCCGGGATCAAGGTCTTCGCACCCGGCGGAACGGTTTATTCAGGGACCAAATTCGCCGTCAGCGCCATTTCCGAAGGCTTGCGCCAGGAAGTCGGTGACAAGATCCGCGTGACCTCCATCGAGCCCGGCGCGGTGGACAGCGATCTGAAGCACAGCACGTCCGGCACCGCCAAAGACAACGTGCTGGATTTCTACAAACAAGCCATCCCCGCCGCCTCGGTCGCCAGGGCAATCGCCTTTGCCATCGAACAGCCTGACGATGTGGACATCAACGAAATCGTTATTCGGCCGACGCGGCAAGCGTTTTAGGGCGCCATAGACCTGATCCCGGGGCAGGAGCGGCTTGTGGAGGCGGATTGTGGGAGCGAATTCATTCGCGAATGAGGTCGGTGCATCCAATACATCTGCATCGCCTGGAATACCACTTTCGCGAATGAATGCGCTCTCACAGGTTCGCCCTTACCGATTTGAGTTCTTTCATTTTTCTCACTGGAGCATCGAGACATGCAAAGCATATGCACCGCCCTGCCTGCCGAGCCGCACCGTGCTCCGGGCCTGGCAATCACCCAACGTAGCCACTTCCCTGCCCCCGGCAACCAGGCAGATTTCGCCGAGAACCCCCAGGCCCTGTCGATCGCCCTGGCCATCCTGTGCATCGTGCTGGTGGCCCTGACCCTGCGTCCGGCCATCGTTTCCATCGGCCCGCTGCTGCCCGGCATGCAGCAGGCGTTCGCCCTGTCCCATACCCAGGCTTCGCTGCTGACGGCCATCCCGACGTTGCTCATGGGCCTGCTGGCCCTGCCCACGCCGTGGCTGGCCCGTCGTTTTGGCCGTGACCGGGTGATTCTGGTTGCCTTGGCGGTGCTCTGCATCGCCACGGCCCTGCGCGCCTTCGCCGACTCCATCGGCCTGCTGTTCCTTAGCACTGCCGGGGTCGGCGCCGGTATCGCCGTAGCGGGGGCGCTGATCGCCGGTTTTGTCAAAGCCAGCTACCCGGAACAGGCAGCGCTCCTGATGGGCGTGTACGCCACCGCTTTGGCGCTGGGCAGCACCGTTGCCGCAGCGCTCACCGGGCCACTGACGATCGAGGCCGCCAGTTGGCGGATCAGTGCCGGCTTCTGGGCGCTGCCGGTGGTCATCGCATTCATGGCCTGGCTGTATATCGAACGCCAGGGTCGCAGCCACGAACGGAGCAAGGCTGCTGGCGCCGCCCAACCCATGCCGCTGCGCAACCCTACGGCATGGCTGATCGCGCTGTTCTTCGCGTGCAACAACATGATTTTCTACGCTTACATTTCGTGGATTGCCCCGATGTATGTGGACTTCGGCCGCACCCCCACCTCGGCCGGGTTGATCCTGGCAAGCTTCACCCTGGCCTTCATGATTGCCAACCCGGTATTCGGTCTGCTGAGCCGCAACGAAGATCGCCGCATCGCTCTGGCGGTCAGTTCGGGGATCGCCTTTGTCGGCATCCTGGCCACAGCCATCGCGCCCCAGGCCGTGCCCTTCGTGATGGTCCCGGTGATCGCCTTCGGCACCGGTGGCGCCTTTACTCTGGGCATGACCTTGCCTCTGGACAACGCTCGATCATCCGCCGAGGCCAACGCCTGGAACGCCATGGTCCTGTTGTTCGCCTATGTCGTTGCGGCAGCGGGGCCGCTGTTGATGGGGTATCTACGTGATGCCACCGGCAGTTTCCAACCCTCGCTCTGGCTGATGGCTGGAGTGAGTCTGACCATGGTCATCCTGACCCCGTTTCTAAAACCTTATCTGCACAAATAAGGCTATAGATGGCGACTCTCGGAAGGCGGTGCCGCTTCGTATTTACCCCAGATACGCCGCAGCTGCCGCGCCGAGCCGAAGCCTGAGCGTTGCGCGACGGCTTCCATGTCCAGGCTCGACTGCATCAGCAATTCGCGGGCAACGGTGACCCGCAGCCGGTGCAGGTAATCCAGTGGGCTAATGCCGGCGTGCTCATGGAACAGCCGCGCCAGATGTCGACTGCTGGTGCAGGCCAGACTGGCCATGCGCGTAACGCTCCAGTCATCGCAGGGTGCAGCGACAACCGCGTCCTGCACCCGATGCAGGGCCGGATGCAAGTGATTGCGCCCGGAAACCCAGGGCGACAATTGCGGATCCGCACCGCCGCGACGCATGTACACCACCATTTCCCGAGCCACGGCGCAGGCCAGACGCGGCCCGGCCAGCTCCGCGACCAGGTGCAGCATCAAGTCGATACCGGCGGTGACCCCGGCGCTGCAACTGATCCGGTCATCGGTGACATACAGGCGGTTCTCCAGCACCCGCGCCCTGGGCGCCATGGCCTGCAGCGCGGCACACAGGGAATGGTGGGTGGTGCATTGGCGACCGTCGAGCAACCCTGCCCTGGCGGCACTCAAGGCTCCGGCACAGACACAGATCAGCCGCTCCTTCGAAGGCGCAAAAACGCGCTGTAACCAGTCGGTCAAGGTCGCACTGGCGGTTTCGAAATCGCGCTGGCGTGCCGCCGTTACCTTCGACGTAGAACCGACCAGCACCACCAGCGTGCCGGGTAGCAAGGCGTCCGGCAGCGGTGCCAGGCCCGTCAACGGCAGGCTGATGGAAGTCTGCAGAGCGGCCACCGGGCTGACGTACTGCAGGTCGAATTCCACTGCGCCCTCGTCCTCGACTTGAGAAGCAAGGCGCAGCACTTCGGCGGGCCCGGCAAGGTCGAGCATCAGCGCATTCGGCAGCAGCACGAACAGCACGGGGATCGCCATGGTTATCAGCCCTCCAAAGCCTGGGCGACCGTGACGATGCGGGCAAAGCGGCCTTCCAGCACCAGCTCGGTACGCTCACGGATTTCTGCCGGACTGTAGGTGCGGCCGCTGCGGGCGTGGGTCATGGGGAAGGTCAAGGTCGCCTCACTGACATAGTCAACATTGAAACCGCTGTCGGAAGCGTGCCTTGTGGTGGTCTCGCAGCACTGTTCGGTGCGGATGCCGCTGACGATCAGGGTGTCGATATGCTTCTGCGTCAACCAGGCCGCCAGTCGCGTACCAGCCAGGGCACTGTGGTAATGCTTGTGAACGACAAAGTCAGGATTGATCGACAACTCGTCCAGGGCACGGACATTGCCCGATGCCAGGGAGAAATGCCCCTGATCTTCGACGTGAAAGACTTGTACCACCGGGATGCCCTGCTGAACACAACCATCGATCAGCGCCTGTTGTTTTTCCAGGTACGCCGGCAGGTCAGTTTCGGACCAGTAGGTAGAATGACGGAAGGAGTGCTGAACATCAACGACGATAAGGGCTTTGCGGCTCATGATGGGTCCTTTCTGGCGTGTTGTGCTGTGAGTGATGGTTGCCATGTTAAGGATGGGCCGCAGAGGCCAATAGACCCTGGCAGGACCAGCGAAGGACGGTTTCGGACATGTTTCTTAACCGACAGCACCTGTGGGAGATTCTATGATTGTTGGAAACCTCTCAAGCAACCTAAGAGTGGTATTCGCTCTGATTTTTTAACAGAACGAACACCGTGCCGTGTCCGCCATCGCCGTTCGCGATGGCAGGCTCGCCAATGCCTGATATACACCCTGCGCTCCAGACTCCTACTATCGGTCACGACTGATCATTCGCGCGCCGGCAGGTGCACGAATTGCCAACAATAATAAATCGAGTCCCACGAGGTTCATCCATGAAAACCCTGACTTCCGGGCAGGCGTCCGGTATCGCGTCCGTGGACGGCAACGCGCAATTGAGCGTCGGCCAACGCTATGTCACCTTGGGCGGCTCCTGGGCTGCGTGGTTGTTCGATGCACTGGACGCCACCGTATTCGGCTTTGTCCTGCTGGCCATTGCCAAGACTTTCTCGGTCGGGCTGGGAGATGTGGTCTCCACGGTGGCCTGGTTTCTCCTGGCGACCGGTATCGGCGGCTTCTTTCTTGGCAATATCTCCGACCGGATCGGGCGCAAGAAAACCATGATGCTGTCGGTATTCGTCTACGGCACCGGCACCCTGCTGTGCGGCTTTGCCGACAGCCTGTGGCAACTCAACCTGTTCCGTTTCTGCGTAGGCATCGCGGTGGGCGGGCTGTGGTCTGCCGCTGCGGCACTGGTCTCGGAAATCTGGCCCTCCGAGGGGCGCGCCAAAGCCTTCGCCGTAATGCAGACCGGCTGGTCGGGCGGTGGCTTGCTGGCAGCAATTTTTGCCTGGAGCTTTCTGGACAGCGGCAACCCGCAATCCTGGCGCACGCTGTTCATCTATGCCTCGATCCCGGCCTATTTCACCCTGGTGTTCATCTGGCTGTTCGTCAAGGAATCGCCGGTCTGGCTGGCCAATCGCGAGTTCATGCGCAACAACACCAGCAAAGGCCGGCTGCTGGAAATCTTCAGCCCGCAATACCTGAAGGTGACCCTGCTGGGCCTGAGCATTTCCGTGCTGGGCATGTACGGTTACTGGATCATCACCACCTTCATGCCCGCCTATCTGCAGAACATTCTCAATGTGCGTATCGATCAGGCCCCGGTGTTCGTCATCTGGATCGGCATTGGCGCCACCATCGGTTACCTGGCCTACGGCTATCTGGCGGAAATCCTCGGTCGTCGCCTGTCCTTCGCGATTTTCTTTGGCGGCATGGCGATCATGGTGCCGGTGTTCGCCTACTCTGCGACCCTGATGCCACTGACTGACGGCAAGCTGCTGTTCACCACACAGAACGTGATTACCCTGGGATCGCTGGCCGCACTGCTGGGCTTCTTCACGGGATACTTCAGCGGTTTCGGTGCCTGGTATTCCGAGCTGTTCCCCACCAGTATCCGCTCCACCGCCTCGGGCTTCTGCTTCAACTTCGGCCGCGTCGGTGCCATCGCCGGTATCAAGCTGGTACCGGTCTTGATTCCCCTGGTCGGCTTTACTGCGACCATTTCCCTGGCTTCGGTTTCCTACGCGATTGCCGCCTTCATGGTGTTCACCCTGCAGGAAACCAAGGGCGTCCAGCTCACCAGCGGTAACTGATTGTCAGCTGCCGGTCGGTTCGCCGCCCATCAAGTCAACAATATTGACTTGAGATATCCGGCCCGTATAGCTTGTTGGTATTCGTCGCCACCGCGCCGCTTACCTGCGAGGTTTATATGGTCGATTACCCAGTACCGGTCCCCCCTGGCGTCTGCATCCCTCTTGGTAACCGGAGGCTTGCGCGATGAAAGCATTGATCGTGCAAGCGCCCGGGCAACTGGCCTGGGTCGAGACTGCCGAGCCGGTGTTGTCCAGCGCTCACGGCGCGCTGGTTCGACCCATCGCATCGGCGTCCTGTGATCTGGACCGGCGCCTGATCGCCGGGGTTACTCCCTTCAAACCGCCCTTCCCCCTCGGTCATGAATGCGTTGCCGAGGTGTTGGAAGTGGGTGAGCAGGTCAGCAGCGTACGCCGTGGTGACCTGGTATCGGTGCCCTGGAAGATTGCCTGCGGTACCTGCCCACAATGCCTGGCAGGGCGCGCCACCGCCTGCACAACAGTGCCGCGCCATGCCGCCTATGGCGTGCCTGCGGGCGGCAATTGGGGCGGGCTGTTCTCGGAGAGGGTTCACGTACCCTTCGCTGACGCCATGCTCGTCCCCCTGCCGCCCAGACTGAATCCTCTGGCGGTAGCCAGTGCCAGCGACAACCTCACCGATGCCTGGGTCGCCGCCAGTCGGCCGATCATGGCACGGGAAAAGGCTCGGGTATTGGTAGTCGGCGGCACGGAAAGCCTTGGCGTGCTGGCAGTACAGATGGCCGTTGCCGCAGGAGCGGACAGCGTCGACTACCTGGATGACAATGATTACCGCCGGGACCTGGCCCTGCGCAGCGGCGCCAATGTCGAACTGCAGCCAACCCTCGACGAAGGCTACGACGTGGTCGTCTCGGCCACCCGCGACCCACAGGCCCTCCATCGCGGGCTGCTGGCACTGGCGCCTGGCGGGCATTGCTCGTGTATCGGCATCATCTTCGAAGACCCGAAAATCCCCCTGTTCGGCATGTATTTGCGCGACGTCACCCTGTCGGTGGGTGCCTGCAACGTGCGGCCGCACATCCCCAAGGTGTTCGACCTGGTCGGCAGCGGACGATGCGACCCCCTCCTGGTGAGCCCGGTGATCATTTCCCCCGAAGAAGCCACCGACGCCCTGCTGCACCCCTTGGCCAAGTGCATCATGGTCCGCGAACGCATCACTTAATTAAGGTTTTCCGCCAGGGACAGCATGACCTTGGTCCAGGCCTCCTGCCCCTGGTCATCGGTACGGGAGAACGCCTGGCGCAGGGCCTGGCGCTCCAGTTCGGAAGCATTCTGCTCCAGCGCCTGCCCTTGTCCGGTCAGGGCCAACAGCTTGAAGCGGTGACGCTCCGGCGCACGGCTGTAACAGACCAACTCCTGCTCAAACAGATGGGTCAACGGCCGGTGCAATGCCTGCTTGCTCACCCCCAAGGTCATCGCCAACTCGCCAACATTAATCTCGGCGGCACGGGCAATGACATAGAGGATGCGGTGATGGACGCGAGAAAGGCCGTGGGTGGCAAGAAAACTGTCGGCCTGCACCGTCAGGCCGCGAAAGCCGAAATGCAACAGCTCCAGGGCATGGTCGAGGGGGTCCAGCGACTTCATCTGCACCGAAGCTGTGTTTATTTTCCTGTCTATGACCATGACGCCCGCATCCGGTGAAAAGAGGTGAAGCCTAAGCGGTTGCAGCCAGCCACATCAACCTCCCCCTCGCCGATACTCCCCCGGCGTCATCCCCACATGGCGCTTGAACAAGTGGGCGAAGTGGCTGGGGCTGCTATAGCCCACCTCAAGGGCGATCTCGATGACACTCATAGCCGAGTGCAAAAGCAACCGCCGCGCCTCCTCCATCCGTAGTTGAATGAAATACTGCGATGGTGCCTGGCCAGTGGCCTTGCGAAACAGACGGCTGAAGTGGAAGTCGCTCATACCCGCTTCCCGGGCCAGTGCGGCGAGGCTGAAGTCAGTGGCGATTCCCGCCGCCATCCGCTTGATCACCCGCTGTAGCTTGTAGGCAGGCAGCGCGCTGGCCGGGCGCACACCAGCCTGTTCATCCCGATAATGGCGCACCAGATGTACCGCCAAGGCCTGGGCGATACCGTGGATATACAACGGGCTCGCCTCCCCCGGCCCCGTCATTTCGTCGTACACAAACCTGATCAGACGTGACAACTGAGCATCCCTGGCCCCGGAAACATCGCGTAGATACAAGGTATCGGTCTGCCCCGTCAGCAGCTCCTTCGCCGCAAGGTCCAACAGACGCTGGCTCAGATAGATATGTGCTACCTGAAAGCCTTCCTCGCCATGGGTGTGCCAACGCATCTCATAAGGCTCGGGAGACATGGTCAGAAAGAAATCATTAGCGCTGACAGAGCTTTGCAGCCAATCCCCGCCAATCTCCCGCTCCTCCACCTTGGCGCCGCCCGCAAGCACCAGTACCAGCAGCGGCTCCGCGACTGCCGGGACCAGCAAGGGCCGCTGGGTGTTGTGGTGGGTATACAGCTGAAGTTGTACATCCGGATCGCGGAACAGACCGCCCGCCTGATGATCGCCAGCGGGCAGATGGTCGGGCATCTGTTGCGCCGGGATTCGCGACTTCGAGGATTTACGGATAGCCATGGCGATGCAGCCGGTAAATGTTTAATTCGTCATCTTAGCCGATTAAAAAGCAAGATCCCGATAGTCCGGCAAGAGCACGTCAGAAGCAGATCGGCGGATCAGCGAGAGTAACGGCGTAGTCCAGCGGCACCTCTGCCGTTGGCCCTTTTAGCCGGAGAACAGCATGACAATCGATACCCATGGAGAATTTGCAGGCCAGGTCGCCCTGGTGACCGGAGCAGCCAGCGGCATAGGTCGCGCAGTGGCCTTGCTGCTGCATCAACGTGGTGCCCAGGTGGTGGCCGAAGACATAAATGCGACAGTCCATGATCTGGCCCGCCCGGGCCTGGTACCTCTGGTCGCCGATATCAGCGCGGACGGGGCAGCCGAAACGGCGGTGGCCACAGCGATCAAGCATTTCGGGCGCCTGGATATCCTCGTGAACAACGCCGGGATCATCATCAATAAGCTGCTGATCGATATGACCCGCGAGGACTGGGAGCGCATCCAGCGAGTCAACGTCACGGCGGCATTCCTGCATGCACGGGAATCGGTCAAGGCGATGATCCCCAATCGCAGCGGGGCGATCGTCAATATCGCTTCCTATGCCGCATTCCAGAGCTTCCCGACCATCAGCGCCTACTCGGCCTCCAAGGGCGCTCTGGCACAACTGACCCGCACCCTGGCCCTGGAAGTAATTGGCGAAGGCATCCGGGTCAATGCCGTCGGCTCGGGGGATGTAGTGACCAATATCCTCAATGACGTGGTTGACGACGGCCCGGCATTCCTCGCCCAACATGGCCAGACCACGCCGATCCAGCGCGCGGCGCAGCCGGAAGAAATCGCCGAGGTGGTGGCGTTTCTGGCTTCGCAGCGGGCATCCTATCTGGTCGGGTCGGTGGTAATGGCGGATGGAGGGATGAGTGTTACCGCAGGTTAGCCACGATTCGTCAGCCCGACACGCCATCAGCATGCACAAAGCACAGCTTGTTGCCCTCGGGATCGCGGCAATAGGCGCCGAAGTAATCCGCTGAGTACTGCGGCCGCAGTCCCGGCGCGCCCTCATCCGCCGCGCCCCGTGCCATGGCCGCTTCCCAGGCCGCCCGCACTTGTTCCCGGGAGGCTGCAGCGAAACTGACCTGCACGCCATTGCCCCAGGTCGCAGGCAGGCCATTAAAAGGCTTCTGCACAAAAAACTGCGGCCAGGGTTTGCCCGGACGCTGCCAACCGGCCCCGGCCGGTCCACCGTCGTCCTCATCGGGCATGCGCTCCAACCCTAACGGGGCAAGGACGGCCTCGTAGAATGCGATCATGGACGTCAGATCTCGAGCGCCCAGCTGGATATGGCTGAACATGGATGTTCTCCCTGAATGGTTGAGGCCGACCGCTATTGATCCACGTGCCTTCGCACACAATGCAACAGATTCTCCAGAGGCCCAGCCTTGCCGGGTTCTGTAAGGCAGACTGTGTGCTGACGACCCTCTTCACTGATCGACAAGGTGTAACTCAGGCAATTCGGTGCCAAGTGCCCGGACGGGCTATCACCGGACAAATGGAAAAAACCCGATGCCTCCACCAATTGGCGCAACTCCTGCTGATCAGCGTCAGACAAACTCTCAACATCAAGAGTTCGTGGCTTGCTCAGGCCGGGGAAGTAAGCAACTCCCCCACTCTGGAAAATAGAAATTTGCATGGTGCCTCCTGATCAGCGCCCAGTGCTTCAAACCTTGATCCCCACCGCCGCCCATCCGGCCTTGACCGCTTTGTGCTGGCGCTTGCCCGCGCCATATAACCGGCCGGCCACGTCATGGGTAATACGGGCAAACAGCGAAAACCCGGCATTGGGGCGCAGTCGTGAATCACGCAGCGCGTCATACCAGATGCGGCCGGCAGCTTCCCAGGCATAGCCGCCAATGGCCGTTGCAACCTGATAGAACGCATGATTGGGAATGCCGGAATTGATATGTACGCCACCATTATCGTCATAAGTGTGGACAAAGTCGTCCATGTGCCCAGGTTGGGGGTCCTTGCCCAGTACCGGATCGTCGAACGCGGTGCCGGGCGCTTTCATCGAGCGCAGGGCCGTGCCTTTGACTTTCTTCGTGAACAAACCCTTGCCGATCAGCCAGTCCGCGTCCTGTGCCGTCTGCTTTAAGGCGTACTGCTTGATGAGCGAGCCAAATACATCCGACAGGGACTCGTTCAAAGCGCCGGGCTGATTGAAATAAAGCAGCCGGGCTTCGTCCTCGGTAACACCATGGGACAACTCATGGCCAATGACATCAAGGGCAATGGTAAAGCGGTTGAATAGCAATTGATCGCCGTCGCCGAAGACCATTTGCGCAGAATTCCAGAACGCATTGTTGTAGTCACGACCAAAATGCACAGTCGCGTCCAGGGCCATGCCCGCGTCGTCGATGGAATTGCGATCGAACACCTCGGCGAAGAAATCGTAAGTTGCCCCCAGTGCTGTGTAGGCCTCATCGACCGCCGGGTCACCACTGGCAGGCTGGCCTTCGCCCCTGATCAGCCGTCCTGGCAGGGTGTCGCTGCTTTCGGCGCTGTAGATCGACCGGCGCTTGCCCGCAACTGACGTAGCGACCAGTTGCGCGGGGCCTCTGGAGGGGTGGGTGAGCATGCGCAAGGCACGAAAGGTACTGTCCTTGGCCCTGGTGCGCAACGCGGCATCCCGTTGCGACTTACTCCCATGGCGGGCGATCTGGTCGAGCAAATACGGCGGAATCAGGCAAAAAATCGGCAGACGCTCATGTTGATCACACATCGACTGGCTCCATTCAATGCAAGGATAGCCAGGCCAGATGCGTCCCGCATTGGGCTGACTTGTTTTAGACCTGAACACCAAACTGCACGAGCAACCAATCCTTCAGGCGTACGCACGCCGGATCGTCCTGCATCTTCTCGTTGATCATCAGGTATTGAAGAGACCCTTTTAAAACCAGTTCTTCTGCAACCGGTCGGACCAGCCGCCCCTGTTCGATGAGATGCCCGACCAGATGATCCCAGCCAAGCGCCAGGCCCTGACCATCCAGGGCCATCTGCATCAGCAGGCCGTAGTCATTGCTACTGAAGTAATGGGGGCTGTCCGCAGCCGAAATCTGCAGATCATGGGACTGAAAGGCGAACCAGATATCCCAGTCGACCTGCTCGGTGAGCTGGGAGCGGCCATAGGGATTGAGGTCCAGCAGCGTACTCTGGCGCATGCCCTCCAAGGTACGCAGCTCTGGATGAGCGTGCAGATACTCAGGCGTACACACCGGGTAGACCACTTCATAAAACAGCGGAATGCGCAGGTAGCCGGGGCGCAGCTCCGTGGTCTTGGTGATGAAGATATCGGGATGAATGCCCGGCTCAATGGCCAGAAAGTGCTGGGTGGTGATGATATTCAGGTCGACATCGGGGTTAGCGCTGAAGAAGTGACTGAGCCGATGGGTCAACCACAGTCCTGACAGCGCCGGGGAGCAGCAAAGCGTCAGGCTGTGCTTGTCGTTCGTCTCGCGGCGTATACGCTCGGTGGCCTGGAAAATATTCAGCAGCGACAGTTGCGCGGCATCGAAAAGCGCTGTTCCGGGCGCAGTCAGCCTGACTTCCCTCCCCGTACGAATGAACAGCTCGGTGCCCAGATACAGCTCGAGATCGCGAATCTGTCGGCTGATGGCCGCCTGAGTCACGCACAAGGCATCGGCAGCCCGGCTGAAGTTGCGGTACTTGGCTGCCGCGACAAACGCCCGCATGGCCTTGAACGAAGGCATTTTCATCAGCGCCTGATCAGGCTGGGAGCTTTTCGTCATAACAAAATATGCCTGTTTGCCCGGAGAAAAAGTCGGTTCAGCCCGCAGGCATCCACGCCTACAATTTATCCCATGATGCCCGGCGCCGCGCCAGCTCCATCGGGCGGCAGTAAACCTATAAAAAGGAAGGAAAATGTCGTACAGAAGTGGCCGGGAAGCGTTCATGCATGGGGTGCGAACGCTGCTTCCATTGACCCCCGGCGTCATTCCATTTGGCCTGGTAACAGGCTATATGGCGGTACAGATCGGCATGTCTGCGGGTACCAGCATCGGTATGACCCTGTTGTTCTACTCGGGGTCGGCGCAGATGGTGGCCCTGCAACTGCTGCATACCGGCGCCCTGCCGATCACCATTGTGGTCACGGCCCTGATCATCAACTTGCGTTTCATCATGTACAGCGCTTCGCTTGCGCCCTATCTGCACCATCTGCCCCGGCGCTGGACCTGGCCCATGGCCTATCTGCTGTCGGATCAATCCTACGCCCTGTGTGTACTGAAATTTGCCTCCGGTGAACTGGGTCGCTTCGCCCATCACTACTATGCCGGCACAGCGATCAGCATGTGGCTGGCCTGGCAGCTCTCGGTGGTGGCCGGGATTTATCTGGGCGCCAGCATCCCGCAAAGCTGGTCCCTGGGCTTTGCCATTCCTCTGTCGTTCCTGGCCCTGCTGATTCCCGGCCTGCGCAGCATAGCCAGTCTGGGCGCTGCGGCGGTCGGTGGCGTGCTCGCTGTGCTGGCGATCAAGCTGCCCTACAACCTTGGCCTGGTCACGGCATCCGTTGGTGGCGTAATTGCCGGTCTGGTTATCGAAAACCTGCGCAAACGCCAGGTGCAGGAAGAGTCGGTGGATGGCGCAGAGGGAGAAGCGCAATGAGCGATCTGGCCCTGTGGGGACTGTTCCTGGCAGCAGGCGTCGGCACCTTTGCGCTGCGCCTTTGCTTTGTCGAGCTGCACGGTCGGTTTCGCATGCCGCAGCTGTTGAACCGCGCCTTGCTGTATGTCCCGGCCAGTGTGCTGGCAGCCCTGGTATTGCCTGCGGTGGTGTTTGCCCCAGGGCAAACCGAACTGGTCCTGAAGAACCCGCAGATCCCCGCCGCGCTGGTCGCGGCCCTGGTGGCCTGGAAAACCCGCAATACCCTGCTGACCCTGGGGCTGGGCATGGTCGCGCTGTGGGGGTTCCAGCTGCTGGGACTCTGATATTGACGAGGGCTGGAACGAAAAAAGGTGGCAGTCCATTCTCACCGAGAATGGATCTGACACCTTTTTCGCAACACGTTTTGTTGCAACGGCGACTGACTACGCCGGCTTACAGGTCAGTGATTTCCTTGTGACGCGGCACCAGCAGCTTCATGACGGTCCAGGCCACCAGATAGGCCAGGGCGCAGATGGCGAACATGATCATGTAGCCGGTGTGAATATCGTTGATGGACTTGTAGTAGTCGAACACCCAACCGCCGATCTTGGTCATTACCACACCACCCAGGCCGCCGGCCATGCCGCCGATACCGACCACGGACGCCACGGTCTTTTGCGGGAACATGTCGGACACGGTCGTAAAGATATTGCACGACCACGCCTGGTGCGCCGAGGCACCAACACCGATCAGCAGTACCGGCACCCAGAAGCTGATGTAACCGAACGGCTGCGCAAGCAGCACCACCAGTGGGAACAGCGCGATGACCAGCATGGCTTTCATGCGGCCGTCATAGGGTTTGTCGCCTTTGGCCATGAAGTAAGCCGGGAACCAGCCACCGCCAATACTGCCGACCATGGTCATGCTGTAGAGCACGAACAGCGGCAGCACGATGGCCGCGCCTTTCATGCCGTATTGCGCCGACAGGTAGGTCGGCAGCCAGAACAGGAAGAACCACCACACGCCGTCGGTCATGAATTTGCCGAAGGCAAAGGCCCAGGTCTGGCGATAGGTCAGCAGCTTGAACCAGGAGACTTTCTTGTCGACCGCACCCGGCAGCGCATTGGAGATTTCCTGCTCGCTCCGATCGCTGCGGATGTACTCCAGCTCCTGCGCGGTCAGGCGTTTCTGCTGCTCAGGTTTCTCGTACAGGGCAATCCACACGGCGACCCAGACAAAACCCAGCATGCCGATCACGATGAACGCTGCCTCCCAGCCCCACATGGCGGCAATCAACGGCACGCAGATGGGCGCTGTGATCGCGCCCACGTTGGCACCGGAGTTGAAAATACCGGTGGCCAGGGAGCGTTCTTTCTTCGGGAAATACTCGGCAGTGGCCTTGATCGCAATCGGGAAGTTACCCGACTCACCTACAGCCAACACCGCCCGTGCCAGCATGAAGCCGGCGATCGAGACCGGTATAACGGCAACGCCCAGGGCGCCGCAGATGGCAGCGATACCCTCGCCCAGCGGCACTGCCAGCGCGTGCATGACCGCGCCGGTGGACCAGATACCGATAGCCAGGATAAAGGCCGTCTTGGTACCGATCTTGTCGACGAAACGTCCGGCGAAAATCATCGAAATCGCGTAGACGAACTGGAAGACCGAGGCGATGTTGGCGTAGTCGGTATTGCTCCAGCCAAATTGCGTCGACAGATCCGGCGCCAACAGGCTCAGGACCTGTCGGTCGAGATAGTTGACCGTGGTGGCGAAAAACAACAGCGCACAGATGGTCCAGCGATATTTGCCTACCGTCTTGCTGACGCTCTGCGTAGCGCTGACCGCTTGCGGATGGGTGGATTCGTTCAGATTCATAGCATCACTTTATTATTGGATTATGCTGATCATCTCTCGACAACGATGTGAGAGCGCAGGTGTACGTACTCCAGACGCAGCGGCTGGAGTCAGACCTTAAGACTGTTTTTTGGGACGGCTAGCGGCAACGGGCCTGACAATGCGCAAAGACAGGCGAGAGCGGCGTTCAGCGAGGGGGGTAAGCAAGTCGAGTTCATCATGGGTCGACACTCATTTTTTATTTTTAGGTTTGACCGATCGACACATCATCTGTCGTCGTACAACAGTCTTCCTTATAGCTAGCGATATGGCTGGCTGTCAATCTAGAAAATGGTAGCAGGTCAGGGCGAAATTTCCGGCTGAAAGGGTGATTGCGCAAACATAGCTGAGCTAAACGCGTTCGCTGGGCATTGGTGTTAAAGGGTGGTTAGCGAGAAATAAACGCGCCGCTGTGTTGTACGACAACGCATATCAACGGGTGGTTTAGCAATGCGTTCGTTTTTGTTGCGTGGGTGTATGACTGGGAGTTCGAGAAAGACGGTGAGCAACTGGAGATTGCCGTCCCTGGCGCCATCACCATCGACGAAAGCCGCATCGGCCTGGAATTGGTCTGCCGGGGCGCGGGCCTGATGTATGTGCCAGAACCCGTCGTGACACAACCGATCGCTGACGGCACCTTGCAGGCAGTGCTGACAGACCGGGCCAGCACGATCCCGGTTTTCACATCCAATACGCCAGCTTCCGCCAGGTGCCTGTGGGCCTGGGCCTGCTGATCGAACTGATCCGGGAGTTGCAACCCCTGGGCAAGCTGCCCTGACCGGGATGCCGTTATGTGCAAGGCTCCTCAATGCCTGCCATAGGCCCTTATGGTTTCAGCACCTGCGTCTCCCCCGCCGCAACCACCCTGCCCTCTGCTGTCACCGGCTGCATCAGGCCCAACGGTTGACCGCTGCGCGTATCAACCAGTTGCGAGCGCGCTTCGTCGGGCTGGAACAGGTAGCGCTCCCCCCATTGCCGCAGCGCCACGACCAGCGGGAACAGGCTCTCACCCTGTGAGGTGAGCTGGTACTCCTGATAGGCCGTGCCGTCCGAGGCTGGCGCGACCGTAAGAATACCGGCTTCCACCAGGCGCTTGAGGCGGTCAGCCAGGACACTGCGGGCCACACCCAGGTCGTGCTGAAAATCACCGAAGCGCCGGGTGCCATCAAAGGCATTGCGCACAATCAATAGCGACCAACGATCACCAATCAGATCGAGGGAACGGGCCACCGGGCAGGTTTCGTGCCGGGGGGGTCGATGTTTGGCCATATGGACTCCTTTTGCTGTGGGCACAGTGTACATCCAGTTTCAATTCAAGACTGGTTACCCTAGAATCAAACCAGTCTTTATTTGAAACCACCTTAGGGAGCGTTGCCCATGCAGCTCGACAGAACTCTGACCGCCGCCAGCAACAATGTGCGTCTGCCTCGGACCCTGGTCGCATTATTCGCCTGTGCCTGCGGCCTGAGCGTGGCCAACGTGTACTACGCGCAACCCTTGCTGGATGCTCTGGCGGTGGATTTCGCCATTGGCCCTGGCGCTGCCGGCGCAATCATCACCGCTACACAACTCGGCAGCGCCTTGGCGTTGTTGCTGCTGGTGCCGCTGGGCGATCAATTGAATCGACGGTGGCTGACCCTGATGCAAACAGCCGCGCTGATCGCCAGCCTGCTCTGGGTCTGCCTGGCTCAAGGCACTGTCACTTTGCTGATAGGCATGCTCGTCGTGGGCCTGCTCGGCACAGCCATGACTCAGGGCCTGATTGCCTATGCCGCGACCTGCGCTTCGCCCGAGGAGCGTGGTCAGGTAGTCGGCACGGTACAGGGTGGTGTCTTCATGGGGTTGTTGCTGGCACGGATGTTCGCCGGATTTATCAGCGATCTGGCGGGTTGGCGCGGGGTGTACCTGACTTCAGCGCTGATGATGGCAGTGTTGGCCGTCATGCTCTGGAGAGTGTTGCCCGATCAGCGGCCAGCGGCGCGGCCCTTGCCCTACCCGCAACTGATCCTGTCGATGTTCAGCCTGCTGCGCAAAGACGGCGTACTGCAGGTGCGCGGCATGCTTGCGCTATTGATGTTTGCGGTGTTCAACATTTTCTGGAGTGCTTTGGTCTTTCCATTGAGCGCACCGCTTTGTGAACTGTCCCATACCGCCATTGGCGCCTTTGGCCTGGTCGGCATGGTCGGTGCGCTGGCGGCGGCTCGGGCCGGGTACTGGGCGGATCGCGGGCTGGGGCAATGGGTCACCGGCGTGGCTCTGCTCCTGCTGACATTGTCCTGGCTGCCCCTGTGGTTCACCCCCTCATCGATTGCCTGGCTGGTGCTGGGCGTCATCGCCCTGGACCTGGCCGGACAGGCTATTCATGTCACCAACCAGAGCATGATTTTCCGCGCCCGGCCCGATGCCCACAGCCGGGTGATTGGCTGCTACATGCTGTTCTATGCCGTGGGCAGCGGATTGGGGGCGGTTGCGTCCACGGCGACTTATGCTGCGTTTGGCTGGTCGGGGGTATGTTTGCTGGGGATGAGTGTCAGCCTGGTTGCCCTGCTGTTTTGGGTTGCAACTTTGCGATACCAGACACACTGTAACCATCTGAGATAAAGAACGCGTTTGCGGAAGCGAATTCATTCGCGAAAGCGGTGTTTCCGACGATACAAGTGCATAGGATGTACCGGCCTATTCGCGAATGAATTCGCTCCCACAGGGTTTTGGCTCAGCCCTGCCGCTTGAGCCACTCCCCCGGTGGCAGGCCCATTTCCTGGGTGAAGGCCCGGCTCAGCGCCGCCTGAGAGCCATAGCCCACCGAAGCGGCTACTATCTTCAGCTTCACGCCCTGCTTCATCAGGTCCCGGGCCAGTTTCATGCGCCAGGCGGTCAGGTAGGCAATCGGCGACACCCCCACCACCTTGAGAAACTGCGCCGAGAATTTGGTACGCGACATACAGGCCAGTTCCGCCAGTTGCCTGAGGCTCCAGTCCTGCTCGGGGCTCAGGTGAATGGCGTTGATGGCCTTGCCCAGTTGCGGATCGACAACCGCACTCAGGCCACCTTTGGCGATCATGCCCTCGCTGAGCGCACGTCTTACCAACACGATGAGGATGTACTCGAACAGCACGCCAAGGCCCTTGCGATGCCCGGCGTCCTTGCCGCGGTACTCCGCCAGCAGGGCATTGATCACCGGCAGCAATGCGTCGCCGTCGAGCAGCGGGAAGACCAGGGTATCGGTCACGCCCAACGGAAAGGAACGGGCCATGCTGACCCCGAACTCAAAGGTCGCGCAGATGATCTCGGCACCTTCCTCGCGATTGGGTTCCAGCTTGTAGCGGCAGGTGCTCGGGCAAAGCAGCACGGTGGGGCCGTCCAGGGCGATGGGGGGATGGCCCTTGCGCACCAGATCAAGACCGCCACGTTCGACGATGTGAATAAACGCCGTGCCATCGGGCTTGTTGATATCCAGAGTGTCGAACACTGTACCGGCGTAGAACAGCCGCCCGGTCATCTGGATTCGGTCGAAAAATTCGGAGAGCGCGTCCATTGAGTCACTTCAGGTAAAAAAGGCGGACGTCGGGTCAAAACCCGTGCGGCGCGAAGGGGCAGGATAAACCCACTTGCAGGCAGTCGCGCCGGCAAGAGGTTATGCCAATCCGAGGAGCCTCACAATGAGCACTGAATCGAGCAACCCGCGCCCTGCATCGCCCTACTACGAAGACCCGACCAACCCTGCCCTGGGTGCCACCGGTCTGCAATTGGACCTGTCCCGCGCCGCCCTGGTGGTGATCGACCCGCAGATCGACTTCCTCAGCCCCGAAGGCGTGACCTGGCCCCTGGTTGGCGACAGCGTCACCGAAAACGGCGTGGTCGGCCACCTGGGCCAGTTGTTCGAAGCGGCGAAAAAAGCCGGGATCACCGTCGCCGTTTCACCGCACTATTACTACCCCTGCGATCACCAATGGGAACATGGAGGACCGCTGGAAAAGACCATGCACGAAATCGGCATGTTCGACCGCAAATCATCCCTGAGCCTTGAGGGCTTCGAGAACTCCGGCGCCGACTTCATGCCACAGTACAAGCCGTTCATTCTCGACGGCAAGACCATCATCTGCTCGCCGCACAAGGTCTACGGCCCGCAGACCAACGACCTGACCCTGCAGTTGCGCAAGAAAGGCGTGTCCCAGGTGATCCTCGCCGGCATGGCCGCCAACCTCTGCGTCGAGTCGCACCTGCGCGATCTGGTGGAACAGGGTTTTGAAGTCATCGTCGTGCGCGACGCCACCGCCGCACCACGTATCCCAGAAGGCGATGGCTACCTGGCGGCGCTTATCAACTACCGCTTTATTGCCAATGCGCTGTGGACCACCGAGCAGGTGATTGAGAAGCTCAAAGGCTGAATCAGACACGCAAATCGCGGGAACGAATTCATTCGCGAAAAGGCCAGTACATCCGACGCATTTTCATCATATTCAACACCGCCTTCGCGAATGAATTCCCACACAGTAGTGCCTGAATATCATCGAATCTGTGGGAGCGGATTCATCCGCGAAGGGGCCAGTGCATCCAACACATTGGCGGCGTCCGGAATAAAGCTTTCGCGAATGAATTCGCTCCCACAGTAGCGCCTGCATATCGTCGGATCTGTGGGATTCATCCGCGAAGGGGCTGCTCTGGCTTTACAGCAAACATAGAATCTCCCACAGAATTGGCTCCCATAACCACCAAAAAAGCCCCAGATCTTCGAGTTGCGACGCGTTGTTCGCAGCTGCATCCAGGTCAATTCTGCAACCTCATCGGATTAGGCAAGCCCCGCAGATAAACCGGCATTCGCCGCAATGACCATCGGCCTTACCTTGAATGCACACGGCGCGAGCCCTTCGCGCCAGGTTCATCCTCTGGAGATAACGCCATGCTCATTGTCTATAACCCCGCCGATGGCAGCGAAGTGGGTCGTGTTGCGCAAAGCGATGCCGACGCCGTACGCAGCGCTGTGGAACGCACCTGTGCCGCCTTCCCTGAATGGTCAGGAAAACTGGCCAAGGAACGCAGTGACATCCTGCGGCGCTGGCACGACAGCGTCAAAGCCGACAAGGAAGCCTTCGCCGAACTCATGGTCAAGGAAAACGGCAAGTGCCTGACCGAAGCCCGTGGCGAAATCGATTACGGCCTGGGCTTTATCGAGTGGTACGCCGAAGAGGCCAAGCGCGTCTACGGCGACACCATTCCGACCCACGACAAGAATGCCCAGGTCATGGTCACCAAGGAGCCCATCGGCCCGGTGGCGGCGATCACGCCGTGGAATTTCCCGTTCATGATGATCACCCGCAAGGTCGCCACGGCCCTGGCGGCAGGCTGCACCATGATCATCAAGCCTGCCGAAGACACACCGCTGACCGCCTTCAAACTGCTGGAACATGCGCGCAATGCCGGTATCCCCGAAGGCGTACTGGAGATGGTGGTGGGCGACCCGAAGGAGATCGGCGCGATCCTCACCGCCGAGCCGCGCATCCGCAAAATCTCCTTCACCGGCTCGACCAACGTCGGCAAGTTGCTGGCCGCCCAGTGCGCCCGGACCATCAAGAAGATGACCATGGAACTGGGCGGCAACGCGCCCTTTATCGTGTTCGACGACGCCAATCTGGATGAAGCGGCCAAGGGTCTGGTCGGCGCCAAACTGCGCAACTCCGGGCAGGTCTGCATCTCGCCGAATCGCATTTTTGTGCAGCAGGGCATCCTCGAACCTTTCCTCGCCAGGGTGAAGGCCGCCGTCGAAGCCATCGACGTCGATCAGGGCCTGCGCGCCGATTTCGTGGTCGGGCCGATGGTCAACCAGATGGGCTTCGACAAGGTCGTCAGCCTGGTGGAACAAGCCAAGGTGGCCGGGGCCAAAGTGCTGCTGGGCGGCAAGCCCCACGCCAAGGGCGGGCTGTTCTACGAGCCGACGATTCTGACTGGCCTGAGCGACGATTCGCCCTTGGCGCAGAACGAAATCTTCGGCCCGGTGTTCGCCATCTACCCCTTCACCAGCGAAGAGGAGGCCATCGCACGCGCCAACCAGACCGAGTTCGGCCTTGTCGCCTATGCCTATACCAGTGCCCTGGGACGCTCATTGCGCCTGTCCAGGCAGCTGGAAGCAGGCATGGTGATTCTCAACTCAGGCTCGGTCGGCACCGTGTCGATTCCATTTGGCGGCATCAAGCAGTCCGGCTACGGCCGCGAAGGCAGCTACTACGGCATCGAGGAGTATGTGCATGTGAAATACGTGCTGCTGGCAGGAGCGCAGTTGTAGCGCGGGCTGTTTTCAGCCCTGCTGGAAGCACTCCTCAATCGCCGCCTTGGCCTCGATCACTGGCGCCTCGGTCAGCTCCTGGGTGCGCCAGCCCAGTTCGATGGGGTAACGGCGCATCTGCAGCGGGCAGGCCAGCACCTGCAAGCCGCTGATCCGGGCAATAGCCTGCGCGGCATGATCGGGAATGGTGGCAATGGCCCGGGTGCCCTTGAGCAGATACGGCAACGCGGCAAAGTGAGTGGTCGAAGCCACCACTTTGCGCTTGAGGCCCAAAGGCGCCAGAGCCTCATCGACCATGCCGATAAAGCCGCCGGAAGAGACCAGTATCTGATCGTGCTCGACGAATTGGGTCACGTCGAACGTCGCCGGATCCAATCGCAATTGCTCGGGATCGACCAGGCAACTGTAGCCGCCCTCCCCCAATAACTCGCGACTGAGGGTACGGCTGGAAAGGCCACCGGAAGACACCGCCAGGTCGATGCTGCGGCTCAACAGCGCCTCACCGATGATCTGGCTATGGCTCTGGCGAAAAATCACCCGCAGTTGCGGCGCACGCCGGGCGATGGCGTCTAGCAGGCGGCGGCCGATGGCAATTTCAAAATCATCCGACAGGCCGATGGTCACCGAACGCCCGTGGAAACTGGCGGGCATGGGCGAGGCCATGCTCAGGGTCTGTCGGCACTTGTCCAGGGCTTCGGAGATTACCGGCTTGAGCTGATTGGCCAGCAAGGTCGGGGTCAGGCCACGACCGGTGCGCAGGAACAACTGATCGTCATACAACACCCGCAACCGCGCCAGCGCCGCACTCACCGCCGACTGCGTCACCCCCAGTAGAATCGCCGCTCGACTGGCGCTGCCCTCATCGTGCAACGCCTCGAAGACCTTGAGCAGATTGAGGTCGGTGTTGGCGATATTCATGGGCTTCATATCCGGGGAGGCGATGTGAGGCTGGGTACTATAGCGAAATGGGTGGCGAGGATCAGCCTCGCCCAGGCTTTTCCTCCTGCTGCGCGGCGATACCGTGCGGCTAACACTGCGGCGTAGGAGCGAACTTGTTCGCGAGGCGTCGTACACACAACTGGCAATACTTGTCAGGCGTTAAACCGCTCTGCTGTAGGACTCTTCTGAAGTTTTTGGCTATGCTGCGCAACCGCTTGAAGATGCCTGAAGAGGCGACTAATTTGCCGCCTGTCGTTGAATGCAGCGACGGGGTTTAGTCGCCCATTTCTTAAGTTGCATAGCGCTTCAGCCATTGCCGGGATCTCCGATTCCGGCAGTGCTTTATGGCGGCTGTGTACGGGGCACCTCAGGGTGCGCCGGGTACTTGAGACCGGTCGACTAACCCGTATGCAGCTGCCACCTTCATTTAGTCGTGATGTGTGGGGGCCAGGTTATCTCAAGTAAGGATTTGCCATGAACACACCGATACCCAATCTCTTCATCCTCAACCCCGATATCCCCACCGCAGAGCTGCTGATATTCGCCAGCGAATACCTCGACAGCACCTCCGCCATCGTCTACGAAACCGCCGATAACAGCACACCCGAGTATCGGTCTTTGGCCCGTGCCGCAGTGCATCAGATGAATGTGCTGCGGACGATGTTCGATGCGGTGGCGGTGAG
Organism: Pseudomonas sp. Pseusp88; assembly: GCF_047303955.1. Classification (NCBI taxonomy): domain Bacteria; kingdom Pseudomonadati; phylum Pseudomonadota; class Gammaproteobacteria; order Pseudomonadales; family Pseudomonadaceae; genus Pseudomonas; species Pseudomonas sp. Pseusp88. Next base: position 194,943 of record NZ_JBGLYM010000002.1, read on the forward strand.
GGTGCAGGGGCAACAATAAGTCGATCTATAGCCTTCGCGGCGGTGTGGCGATCAGACAAGCCTCGCTCCAACGGTTTCGCTTAATCCTGTGGGAGCGTGGCTTGCCCGCGAAGAGGCCGGTAGATCCGACACCATTGTTGGAATTCCGTTTCGCAGCCTTCGGCAGCTCCTACAGGCCCTCGTCGCCCAGCCAGTTCTGGAGCAATTCCAGAGTCCGCTCAGGATGCTCCAAAGGCGGTAAATGCCCGCATTGCGCAATCACTACCAGGGTGGAGCCGGCAATGCTGAGGTGCATCAGTTCGGACTCTTCCCGCGGCGTCACCGCATCCTCGGCCCCGACCACAATCAGGGTCGGCACCTGCACCTGTTGCAACACCGGCATATAATCCGGACGGTCGATAATGGCTTGCTGCTGGCGGATAAAACCGTCCTTGCCAATGGTCTCGGCCATATCCAGAACAATCTGTGCGGCAGTCGTGCCCAGGCTGCGGGCATGCATCAGGCGTGGCAGCAATTGCGGGGTGACGCCCTTGAATTTGCCCAGTGCAGCCAGCTCCAGCATGCCCCGCCGCACCCTGGCGCGGGCTTCACTGTCGGGCCGGGCCATGGTGTCGAACAGAGCCAGCTTGAGCACCCGCTGCGGCGCCAGACGGAGGATTTCCATGGCGACATAACCGCCCATGGACAGCGCCGCAAGGGCGAACTGCTCAGGTGCCTGATCGAGAACCCGACGGGCCATGGCTTCGATGCTGAGATCCTGGGTCAGGTCGGGGATCAATACCGACCGCGATGCTGCCAGGGCAGGTTGCTGGTGTTGCCATAGGCGATGGTCATTGAGCAGACCGGGGAGCAGGACAAGTGGGATGGGGGTGGCAGGCAAAAGCGGGTCTCCAGGCGGATGCGTTCGACAGGATGGCATCGTATACCAGAGTGAATACTGTGGGGCCGAACTTGTGGGAGCGAATTCATTCGCGAAAGCGGTGTTTCAGGCGCTATCTATACGTCGAATGTACTGGCCTCTTCGCGAATGAATTCGCTCCCACAAGTTCGGCCCCACAGATTCGTTCCCAGAGGAATCCTGACGCAGGTACTCTCCCCCCCTTTCGCCCGCGTGGGTCCGGTTTAACCACCCGCCCTCAACCGCTCGGAAATCTTCACCAGCTCGGCCAGGGAGTCGGCGTTCATCTTGCGCATCAGCGCACCACGTCGCACCTTGACGGTGACTTCGCTGACGTCCAGACGCGCAGCCACCTGTTTATTCAGCAGGCCGGTCACTACCAGTTCCATCACCTGGCGCTCGCCCTCGGTGAGGCTGGCGTGGCGCCTGAGCAGTTCACTGTGCACCGAGGCAGTCGCCCGACGTGCACGGTCCCGCTCCAAGCCCTGATGGATGGCGTCAAGCAGGTCCTGTTCGCGAAACGGTTTGGTCAGGAACTCCAGCGCACCCGCCTTCATGGCCCGAACCGACATGGGGATATCGCCATGGGCAGTGATAAAGATCACCGGCAGGAGAATGCCGTCGCTGGCCATGCGGTCGATAAAATCCAGGCCGCTCATGCCCGGCATGCGTACATCAAGGATCAGACAGCCCGGCGCATCCGCCCGCTCAGCCGCGAGGAATTCCTGAACCGAGGCAAACAGCCGGGCGTTCAGGCCGATGGAAGCCAATAGATCTTCCAGCGAGGCACGGATCGAGGCGTCGTCATCGACCACATAAACGATAGGTTCGGCATCGGCGATCATGTTGGCTCCACGGTATTTGGCGCCATGGCACTGCCTGGCAGGGTGAAATGAAAGATCGCCCCGCCGCCCGGGTTGGCGCCGGCCCAGATGCGTCCGCCATGGGCTTCGATGATCGAACGACTCACCGCCAGGCCAATGCCCATGCCCTCGGCCTTGGTGGTGTAGAAGGCCTCGAACAGCCGCCCGGCAGAATCTGCATCGAGGCCGATGCCCGTGTCACAGACTGCAAAGCCGAGTTGCCCGGACTGTTGCTGATCGACGCGAATTTCCAGCTCACGACGCTCGCCTCTGGCGGCATTGATGGCTTCGCTGGCGTTGAGAATCAGGTTCAACAGCACTTGCTGGACCTGCACGCGGTCGGCCAGCAACGGCGGCAACCCTTCAGGAATCTGCAACGTGAGCTTGATCTGTTGCTGCTCAAGCTCGCTATGCACCAGGGCGAGGATACCGCTTATGGTATCGGCGATGTTCAGCCACTCCTTGTGTGGCGGCGCGCGTTTGGCCAGGGCGCGAACCCGGGCGATCACTTCGCTGGCGCGATGGGCGTCGCTGATGATGCGCTCCACAGCCTGGCGCGCCTTGGGCAGGTTGGCCGGTTCCACTGCCAGCCAGCGCAGGCAGGCGTTGCCACTGGTAGCGATGGCCGCCAGGGGCTGATTCACTTCATGGGCAATGGAGGCCGTCAGTTCGCCGAGCATATTGACCCGACCGATCTGCGCCAGATGGGCCCTGGCCTCGTGCTCGGCACGGGTGGCCATGGTCATGCGCAGGCTCAGGTAGGTGGCGGCAATGATTGCCGCCAGGCTGATCAGGCAATTGATCAGGCCCGACCCGTGATCGCCGGATTTGGTGGCCAGGAAGCTGATGACCGTGAGCATCAGGCACAGCACGGCTATCCGCGCCACGCCTCTGGGCGACAGGAAACTCATGGCCAGCAGGACTACGGCGACATGAAACACCCCTACTGCGATTTCCATGTCCGTCAACGTATCGACCACGGCAATGCCGAACGCCAGCGCCAGCAAAGCACTCAAGCGAAGTGCCCCGCGCGCCCTGCTGTAGTTTTCCTTCTCGCCCATGGCGCAGATTCTCTCGACGATGCGAAATGTGGTAGCTGTAGGGAGTGCGTTCTGTGGGAGCGAATTCATTCGCGAAGGGGCCGGCACATCCAACATATTTGCATCGTCCGAAATACCGTCTTCGCGAATGAATTCGCTCCCACACATTCGCCACTACAAACTCCCTCCACCTTATCAAGCCCAGGCACTTCCCACATATGTCATTAATTCAGGATGGATTATCCAGACTGAACAGATCCGTCACTTCATCATAGGCAAACAGCTCGGCGTAGCGCCCCCATTGGGTCACCACGTCCAGGGTCTGGGCGGCATCGCTTTCCGACATGGAGTCTTCCAGCTCATCCCGGAAACGCCGGGCCGGGGCGCTGCGGCTGGAGCGCTCGTCGAGGACCCGGCGCACATGAGCCACCAGTGGTACGAAGTTCATCAACTGCTGGGCGAACAGCTGTTTGCGCTCATCGACATCGGACAGCGCATAACGCTCGGCCGCCGGCAGCAGACGAATATCGCCGCCCTTGAGTTCGGCCAGACGCAGCAGTTGCAACACCTCGGCAATCGGGAACAGCTCATCCGCAGTGTATTGCAGTTCACTGGCCAGCTCCGGCAGATCGGCCTTGCCGCCGTAGGCCGGGGCATGAATGGCTTCGATCAGCCCGGCCAGGGTATTGGTCGACACCTGAGGCAGGACCATGCCCAGACCGGTGCCGGGAAACGCACCCGGACGCGTGACACCGACCGCATCATCGCCGGTCATTTTCACGTAGATCTCTTCCACCAGGGCACGGAAGGCCGGGTCGTGACGGTTGCGCGGCTGCGGCAGGTCGACCTTGATCTCGCTGATTACCCGCCCGGGATTGGCCGAGAACAGCATGATGCGATCGCACATCAGCACGGCTTCGGCGATGTTGTGGGTGACCATCAGGATCGACTTGATCGGCATGCGCCCTTCGCCCCACAGGTCGAGCAAATCGGTACGCAGGGTTTCGGCGGTCAGCACATCAAGGGCCGAGAATGGCTCGTCCATCAACAGCACGTCCGGGTCCACTACCAGGGCACGGGCCAGCCCCACGCGCTGGCGCATGCCGCCGGACAGCTCCTTGGGATAGGCGCTTTCAAAGCCGTCGAGGCCGATCAGGTCGATGGCCGCCAGGGCACGCTTGCGGCGGATTTCGGCCGGCACATTGCGCGCTTCCAGGCCGATCTCGACGTTCTCCAGCACGGTCAGCCAGGGAAACAGGGCGAAGCTCTGGAACACCATGCTGACATGGCTGGGCAGGCCGTCCGCGCCCGGTGGAAAATCCACCACGCCACTGGTGGGCTGGACCAACCCGGCAATGGAGCGCAGCAGGGTCGACTTGCCGGAACCGGAACGTCCCAGCAGGCCGACGATTTCGTTGTCGTAAAGGCTCAGGCCGACGTTATCCAGCACCAGACGTTCACTGCCGCCGGGCGTGCCATAGACATGCTGGACCTGACGGACGTCAACCAGGCAACGTTTTTCGAGAGTGATCATGGCTACTGTCCTCAATAAAGACGTTCAATCAAGACGCAGGCGTCGTTCGGCGAATACGTACAGCGGGCGCCAGAGCAGGCGGTTGAAGGCCATGACGAAGATCGACATGACAGCGATGCCCAAGGCGACCTGATGGTAGTCACCGGCTTCGGTGGCAGTGGCGATATACGACCCCAGACCGGTGGCTTGCAGATGCTCGTCGCCCCATGACACCGCCTCGGCGACGATACTGGCGTTCCACGAACCACCGGCGGCAGTCAGGGCGCCGGTCACGTAGTAGGGGAAAATCCCCGGCAAAGCCACCCGCCGCCACCATTGCCAGCCGCGGATATGGAACATCTGCGCCGCCTCGCGCAGGTCGGTGGGCAAGGCCGAGGCCCCGGCGATGACGTTGAACAGGATGTACCACTGGGTACCCAGCACCATCAGCGGCGACAGCCAGATATCCGGATTCAGGTGCAGCCCGACAATGGCGATCACCGCAAACGGGAACAGGATATTGGCCGGGAATGCCGCCAGCAGTTGCGCCACCGGTTGCAGACGCTCGGTCCAGGCCGGGCGCAGACCAATCCATACGCCGACAGGCACCCAGATGAGGCTGGCAATGGCAATCAGGATCAGCACCCGCAACAGCGTCGCCAGGCCCAGACCAAAGGTGTGCAGTACATCGCTCAGGGCCAGGGTTTCGCCGATGAAGCGCACCAGCCAGACCGTAGCCAGGACACAGGCCAGCAGCACCGCTCCCAGCCAAAGGTGATCAAGGGTTCGACTCAGGCGTGGGCGTGGCCGCAGCGCCCGGACTTTCGGCCAGCGGACCATGGTCAGCAGCTCACCGGGCCACGCCAGCAAAGCCAACAGGCCCGGCACCAGACGGGTATTGCGTACCAGGTCATAGACCCAGGAACGCGGGCGTTTCTGCGAGGCGGTCTGTTCGAAACGAAACTTGTCGGCCCAAGCCACCACCGGACGGAACAACAGTTGATCGTAGAGCAGAATCACCACCGCCATGGCCAACACCGCCCAGGCAATCGCCGGAAGATTCTTCTGCGCAATAGCGAGGGCCAGCCAGGAGCCAATACCGGGCAGATCAATGGTGGTATTGCCCACGGTGATGGCTTCCGAAGCGACGACAAAGAACCAGCCGCCGGACATCGACATCATCATGTTCCACACCAGGCCTGGCGTGGCGAACGGCAGTTCCAGGCGTACGAAACGGCGCCAAGGTGAAAGTCCGAACTGCTGGCAGACATCATTCAGGTCCTTGGGGACAGTGCGCAGCGACTGATAGAAGCTGAAGGTCATGTTCCAGGCCTGGCTGGTAAAGATCGCGAAGATAGCCGCGCACTCAACCCCCAGTTGACGACCGGGAAACAGCCCCATGAAAAAGGTCACGGTGAAGGTCAGAAAGCCCAGTACCGGCACCGACTGCAGGATATCCAGGGCCGGGACTATGACCATTTCTGCCTTGCGGCTCTTGGCGGCCAGCGTGGCCACGACCAGAGTGAACAGCAGCGATGCGCCGAGAGCAACGAACATGCGCAAGGTGGTACGCAGGGCATATTCCGGCAGGCGCCACGGCGACAGCACCACCGGCTGGGCATCAAGCACGGTGAGGGATTGGCTCATCTGCTCGGCGCCATGAATGACCAACACGGCAGTCACCGCCAGCAGCAGGAAAAACACGATATCGGCGCCATAGCGCGAGCCACGCCCGGGAGCCACTTGCGGGACCAGGGTTTTGCCGATGAAGGTATCGAAGGAGGAACGCATGGCTCACCTCGCATAACGTCGCACCGCACTGACTGTCCAGGGCGTGGCGAAGGGCTTGAAATATGCGGTAAAGGTTAAGCGGCGCGGTGTTGCGGGGCCATGGATATAAAGGACGGTTGGCTATACCAAGGTATATCTGCGGGTCGGGCTATCTGAAAATTGCGCAGAATACCCCGGTTGGGTACAGACTCCGTGGGAGCGAATTCATTCGCGAAGAGGCCGGTAAATTCAATGCATTTTGATTGTCTGAAATATCGCCTTCGCGGATAAATTCGCTCCCGTTGGTTCTCGCGCTCCCCAACCATAGCGCCCTGTACTTCAATCTCCCCCTCCCCGCTGCACACATCGCGCGCGGCGCTCATCCACTCGCTCGGCAAACCAGGCGGTCGTCAGTTTGCGAGTGATTTTCGGACTTTGCAGGGTGATGCCCGGCAGGATCGCCCGGGGCAGCGGTTTGCCGGCCTTCTGATCGGCCATGGCGAAGATCTTTTTGTAGAGATCGCCCTCTTCGAACGCCAACGTTTCACCCTGTTTCAGCTGATTCCAGATCGCCGAGTTATTCAGCCCCAGTTTCGGCCCCAGGGAACGCACAGCCAGTTCCGTAGCGCCCGGTGAGGTCGAGTCATAGAGGATCAGGTCACCATCCAGCGCCAGTTGGCTGCCGGTAAGCAAATTGACCGCACTCTGGAATGCAGCGTTGCGGCTGGCGTACCAACCTGCATTGAAATCGGCAAAGCGGTATAGCGTCTGCGGATAATTGGCCGGGTAACCGAGCAGGTGCAGGGTGCCGAAATACACCCCGCCACGGCGGCTGAACACTTCGTTACGCAGGCTGCCTGCCAGCGGATACGGGTAATCCTTGGCCTGCTGTTGCGCGAACTCCACGCTGACCTGCATGGGGCCTGCGGTATGCACCGGGTTGAAGCGGCCGAACAGGGTCTGACCCAAGGGCACGCGGTCAATGAAATCATCGAAGATCGCACTCAGCTCCTTTTCACTGCGCGCGCTGTCCAGGCGCTGACCGTAGCTCTTGCCGGTGCTGGAAGGCAGTTTCAGCGCGGTATTGATCAAGGCATCGGGGATATACAGTTTGCTGGCCCGGCGATTGATCTCGTCCCGGGCAATACGGCCCAGGCCCGGCACGCCGGGGTCGCTTTGAAAGGTGGATTCCTGCTCGATCACCGCCATGACCGCGCAGAGATTTTCCGTGGTGGCCGCCAGCCTCTGTGCGGTGAAGGCGCCCTGAATATCCCGCGCCCAGCCCTCGCGGTCCGTTACCTTGGCCGGGATCAGGCGCACGATCTGCGCCTGGATTTGTGCCGGAGTCAGCTCAGGCGCCTGCGGCGTGTGTTGGGCGCAGCCGCTCAACAGGATTACCGCGAGGGTCAGGATGGAGCGAAAAGATGAATGCACGCGCGTCTTCCTTGTGATCGGCGATCAGTAGACCTGTGTTTATCGGTAAAGACTCAAATAACGTCCACGCTTCGGGCACGGATCTGTAGGAGCTGCCGAAGGCTGCGAAAGCGGCGTATCAGGCAGCCTCATTCGCAGCCGTCGGCAGCTCTTACAGACATTCATACAAATTCAGATTCACCGAACACAGATTGGAGCGCATCAGCTAACAAAAATATTTGCAGTGCAGTTACCCAAAACCGACATCCATGTAGCCCGCGCCAATACTGGCCCCTGGTGCCATCATTGAGCCCGTCGATCAACCCATCAGAACAAGCGATTGGACTGCGACATTTCGACTCAGTAGCTTGCTTACTAATTCAGTCAATGAGCTGATCGTTTACCGCCCCTGTTGCCTGGGGCCTTTGTCTCCTGCCGCTGTGAAGGGAATCGCTGATTCATGCATGACATGAGTCGCGCCTCAAGACCGGATTCTTGAAACCCATTTTTTCCAGGTGCCCCAGTCGGGGTCATGTGCCCGTGTGCGCTGAAAACGGCTGGAACCATGTGTGAGTGCCTTGCCAATGTCCATCAATACCCCTCAACAAATCGCCGAAATCGCCATCGAAGCGGGCGCGAAGAAGGCTCATCTGCCATTGCGGTCGATTCTGGTCCTGGGCTTCCTGGCCGGGGCATTCATCTCCCTGGGCTTTTTGCTGGATATCCATGTCAGCACCATGATCCCGCCGGCCTGGGCTTCGCTGGGCAACCTGCTCGGCGCGGCGGTGTTCCCTATCGGCCTGATCCTGGTGATCCTGGCTGGCGGTGAGCTGCTGACCGGTAATATGATGAGCCTGCCCATGGCTCTGTTCGCCGGGCGCATCGGCGTATTCGCCTTGGTACGCAACTGGGTGCTGGTGACCCTCGCCAACCTGCTTGGCGGTCTGTTCGTCGCCTATTTCTTCGGCCACCTGCTGGGTATGACCGAAGGGCCGTTCCTGGCCAAGACCCTGGCGATTGCCAATGCCAAGGTCAGCGCCGACTTTGCCCATGCATTTATCTCCGGAATCGGCTGCAACTGGCTGGTCTGCCTGGGTGTGTGGCTGTCTTATGCGAGCAAGGATGTGGTCGGCAAGATCGCCGGTATCTGGTTCCCGGTGATGTCATTCGTCGCCATCGGTTTCCAGCACGTGGTCGCCAATATGTTCCTGATCCCGGCGGCGATTTTTGCCGGCGCCTTGAGCTGGTCCCAGTATGTCGATAACTTCGTCGCCGTGTTCCTTGGTAACGCGGTAGGTGGCGCGGTGTTCGTCGGTCTGGCTTACTACGTGTCTTATAACCGGACAGCCACTGTCCAGCCCCAGCCCGCTGAAGCAGTTGCGGTGCAAAAGGCCTGAATAACCCGGGTGAGAAGCCAAGATGTCTGATCGTGTGCTGATGGATGGTTATGCCCGCAAGGTCGATTACCTGCGGATGTCGGTGACGGACCGCTGCGATTTTCGCTGCGTGTACTGCATGGCCGAGGACATGACCTTCCTGCCGCGCCAGCAGATTCTGTCGCTGGAGGAAATCCATCAGATCGCCGAACGCTTCGTCGCCCTGGGCACCCGCAAGATTCGCCTGACCGGTGGCGAGCCGCTGGTGCGGGCCGGGATTGTCGGCCTGTGCGAGAAGATCGCCGCCCTGCCCGGTCTGCGCGAGCTGTGCATGACCACCAATGGTTCGCAACTGGGCAAGCTGGCCCGGCCATTGTTCGACGCCGGGGTCAAGCGCCTGAATATCAGCCTCGACAGCCTGGATGCGCAACGTTTTCGCGAACTGACCCGCACCGGCGATCTCGACCAGGTGATTGCCGGAATCGACGCTGCCAACGCTGCCGGCTTTGTCCACACCAAGCTCAATTGCGTGGTGATGCAGGGGCGCAACGATCATGAGATCAACGACCTGATCGCCTTCGCCATTGAGCGCGGCCTGGATATCAGTTTTATCGAAGAAATGCCCCTTGGCATCATCAGCGAGCACAGCCGTGCCGAGTCATTCTTCTCCAGCGAACAGGTGCGCGAACGCATTGCCGAGCGCTACACCCTGCTGCCGTCCACCGATTCGACCCAGGGGCCGTCGCGCTATTGGCGCCTGGCCGAAGCGCCGGATATTCGTGTCGGCTTTATCTCGCCCCACAGCCATAACTTCTGCGGCACCTGCAACCGAGTGCGCCTGACCGTCGAGGGCCGCTTGCTGCTATGCCTGGGCAACGAGCATTCCGCCGACCTCAAGAGCGTCCTGCGGGCCAACCCCGGTCAACCGGAGAAACTGGAAAAGGCCATTATCGAAGCGATGAAGCTCAAGCCCTATCGCCATGATTTCCAGCTCAACGACGAGGTGCAGGTGGTGCGGTTCATGAATATGACGGGGGGTTGAGCAGCCAATCCTCACAGTTTCTATTTTTGATATGGGACAGATGGGATCTGTGGGAGATTCTATGTTTGCTGTAAAGCCAGAGTAGCCCCTTCGCGGATGAATCCGCTCCCACAATTCGCCTCTCTACAAATCAATCCGGCCCCTACCCCAACAACTGACTCAGCACCGCCCGTAACTTGCCCGGCCTCACCGGCTTGTTCAGCAACGGCGCACCGAGCTTGCGCAGGGCGTGTCGGCATTGTTCACTGCGGTCGGCGGTGATCATCACTGCCGGAATACGCAGGTTGAAATGCCGACGCAGGTCGTTGACCACTTCACAGCCCGTCACGCCATGGTCAAGGTGAAAGTCGGCGAGTATCAGCTCCGGCGCCGAACCCTGTAACACGCTGCACGCGCTGCTCAAGTCGCTGGCGGTCAGTACCTCGCACCCCCACTGGCCAAGCAGCGCGGCCATGCTCTCGCGGATGCTTTGCTCATTGTCCAGCACCAGCAGGCGCCGCCCCGGCAGCGGATTACCGGTGCCGGGCTGCTGCAGCAAGAGGCTGACCGGCGCAGGCACCTCATTGGACAGCGGCACATCAATGCTGAAACACGAGCCGCGCCCAGGCTGAGAACGGACCCGCACCGGATAATCAAGAATCCGCGCGATACGCTCGACAATCGCCAGGCCCAGACCGACGCCCTTGCGATCGGCGGCGCGGCCGACATCCAGTTGATTGAATTCAAGGAAGATCGCTTCCAGGCTGTCTTCGGCAATGCCCCGACCGGTGTCCCAGACCTCCAGCCGCAGACAATCGCCACGCCGCCGCGCGCCCAGCAAAATGCGGCCGTTGTCAGTGTAGCGGCAGGCGTTGCTGAGAAAATTGCGCAAAATTCGACTGAGCAAACGCGAGTCGGTACGCACGGCGAAATGCCCCATGCGCACCCGCAAGGCAAGGCCTGTCGCCTCGGCCACCGACTGGAACTCCGAAGCCAGGGGCGTGAGCAGTTCATCAAGGCGGTACAGGCCGATATCCGGCTTGACCGCCGCCTGATCGAGGCGAGAGATATCCAATAGATCGTTGAGCAGGTCTTCGGCGCTTTCCAGGGCCAGATGGCTGCGTTCCACCAGCATGTGCTCGCTCTCGGGCAAACTGCGCTCACGCAGCGTAGAGATCAGCAGGCGCGCGGCGTTGAGCGGTTGCAGCAAGTCGTGGCTGGCGGCGGCCAGGTACTTGTCCTTGCTGCGATTGGCGGCCTGGGCAGCATCCCGGGCGTCGCGCAGGTCCTGCTCGATACGTTCGCGCTGGATGATCTGCTGTTGCAGATTGTGATTGGCCTCGAGCAATTCGTCGGTGCGCGCGGCGACCCGCTGCTCCAGTTCATCGTTGAGCTGTTGCAGGCGTTGTTGCGCCAGCTCCAGTTCTTCGAGACGCATGGTCAGTTCCGGGTAGTGACTCTTGCGCGTCGAGTGGTTGCCCAGCCCCAACAAGGCATCCAGTGCCCGTTTGCGCTCGTCAGAGGGCCTCGCCATAGACAACCTCGACATCACGCTGATTGGACTCGCGCGGATTGGTGAGGATGCATGGGTCACCCATGGCATGGCGCGACAGGAACGGGATGTCGGCCATGCGCACGCCATGCCCGCCGAGGGTTTCATGAAAACCCACGGCCTGCTTGAAGGCGGTCAGGTGCTCGATCAGGCGTTTGGCGATCTGCACCTGGTTCAGGCCGCGGCAGTCGATGCCCAGGGTCTCGGCGATGACCTTGAAGCGCTCCGGTGCCGATTGGTAATTGAACGCCACCACATGCTCGATCAGGACCGCATTACACAGCCCATGGGGCAGATCGAGAAAGCCACCCAGGCTGTGGGACATGGCATGTACCGCGCCGAGAATGGCATTGGAGAACGCCAGCCCGGCCTGCATGCTGCCGAGCATGATCTTCTCGCGCAGGGCCAGGTCCGTGGGGTTGTGGATCATCTGCACCAGATTGCCGTTGATCAGACGCATGGCTTCCAGGGCGTGGGGATCGGTCAGCGGACCGTGACCGGTGGAAACGAACGCCTCAATGGCATGCACCAGGGCGTCGATACCCGTGCAGGCGGCCAGGAAAGGGTCCATGCTCAGAGTCGTCTCAGGGTCGATCAGGGCCACATCCGGCACCGCCGCCTTGCTGACGATGGAAAACTTCATGCGCTCCTGCTGGTTGGAGATGATCACGAACTGCGACACGTCCGCCGAAGTGCCGGCCGTGGTCGGGATCAGAATCAGCGGCGGGCTGGGCACGCGGATCATGTCCACACCCTCGAATTCGAGGATGCTGCGGCCATGGGCGACGACGATGCCGATGGCCTTGCCGCAGTCCATCGGGCTGCCACCGCCGACGGCGACTATGACGTCGCAGTGCTGCTCGCGGTAGACCTCGGCGCCGCGCATCACCTCCTCGACCCGGGGGTTGGGCGACACTGCGCTGTAAATGCAGTAATCGATATCAAGAGCCCGCAGGCTGGCCTCGATATCGGCGACCCAGCCACAGGCGATCACGCCGGGATCGGTGACCAGCAGCACCTTGCGGGCACCGAAGGTTTTCGCGTAATTGCCGACGCTGTGGCGGCTACCGGCGCCGAAAATGATTTCCGGGGAAACGAACTTGCGCAGCTGGCTCATGTGGAGGCTGTCTTTTTATGGGTGGCTGAATTACGCACGGCAGGCGGCTAATGGGCGCCAGCCTAGAGCATCCGACGCGGGATGCAACGTTACATGTCTACTACTTTGGTACTGGTTTTCCTTGCTAATGTCCTATTCCCAAAGAATCAGCCATGGCCTGTAATGCACGCCATAACAAGAAACAGGTAATGCTCCCATGTACAAGATCCTGATTGCCGACGACCATCCGCTGTTTCGCGAGGCGATACACAGCGTTATCAGCGACGGCTTCCCTGGCAGTGAGGTGATGGAGACCGAAGACCTCGACAGCGCCGTGCTGATGACCCGCCAGCACGACGACCTGGACCTGATCCTGCTCGACCTTAACATGCCCGGCATGCACGGCCTCAACGGCCTGATCAACCTGCGCAACGAAGCCCCGACCATCCCGGTGGTGATTGTCTCCGCCGAGCAGGACAAGCACGTGGTGCTGCAAGCCATCACTTACGGCGCTGTCGGCTTTATCACCAAGTCCTCGCCGCGCCTGCAGATGACCCAGGCCATCGAGCAGATCCTCAAAGGCAACGTCTATCTGCCCTCGGACATCATCCGTTCGCAGAAAACCAGTGTACGCCGCACCCTCAGTGAACCGGCGAGCCTGGCCCCGGAGCTGCTGCAGGCCCTGACCCGCAAGCAATTGCTGGTGCTGGAACGCATGACCAAGGGTGATTCGAACAAACAGATCGCCTACACCCTGGAAATTGCCGAGACCACGGTCAAGGCCCATGTTTCGGCGATCCTGCGCAAGCTCAACGTGCATAACCGCGTGCAGGCGATTCTCAGCGCCGGGGATATCGATTTTTCGGCGTATCTACGGCGCTGAAAACCCTTGGCAAACGCCAAGCGAGGCTTGCCCGCGAAGAGGCCGGTACATCCACTGAATAGTCTTGGCCAGATAAACCGCCTTCGCGGGCAAGCCCGGCTCCTACAAGTCCTGTGCTTACAACCCTTTTTTTTCCTGCCCCAACCACTTGTCGAAAACCTCGGCGATCTGCCCACTCTCGGTTGGCCTGATCAGTCGATCCACCTCCTGCCCGTCAGTCAGAAAGATCATCGTCGGCCACAGCTTGACCCCATAGCTGCGCCCCAGTCGCCGACCGCTGCCATCCTCGATGCGGATATGCCGCACGCCGGGAAAACCGCTGATCACCTGTTCCAGTAAAGGCTGCGCGGCCTTGCAGTGGCCGCACCAATTCGTGCCGAACTCGATCAGGGTGGGTCCGGACAAGGCATCGACTTCTTCCCGGCTGGGGGCCGCTTCGACATAGGGCATCAGACTCATGGATGGCTCTCCGTTTTGATGTGACGAACATCATGCCATTTTTCGCCCCACGACCGACGGGTAACAAAGTGACTTGCATGATGGAAGTCACTCTATTAAATTATGACCATAATTTAATCACGGCAGGACCTGCGAGGGCCCCGTTCATGAAGCACAAAAGCTTTGAACACATGAATTGCCCGGTGGCCTTGAGCCTGGAGCACGTCGGTGAGTGGTGGAATATCCTGATCCTGCGTGACGCCTTCTACGGCCTCAGCCGCTTCGACGAATTCCAGAACAGCTTGGGCATTGCCCCCAACACCCTGACCCGCCGCCTCAACGAGTTGGTCGAAGCCGGTGTTCTGGAACGCCATATTTATAGCGAAAAGCCGCCGCGCCATGACTACCTGCTGACCCCTCGTGGTCGTGAGTTCCGTCCGGTGGTGCTGATGATGATGGCCTGGGGCGGCAAGCATTTCTCCAATGGCCAGCCGGCGATCCAGTTGGTCGACGACCAAAGCGGCGAGCCGGTGGAACTGATCCTCACCGACGCCCGCACCGGTAAGCCGATCAGCTTCACCACCCACAGCCTGCGCTCCCTGCCTCATGCCAGCGCACAGAACCGCTGGCGCATGGAAACCGGCCGGGAACGTCGCCAGGCCTATCGCAACGCCCTCCTTAAAGCCTCCACTTCGCCTTCGACAGGTAAACCGTGATGAACAGTTCTCTCCCGGCCAGCGATACGGCCGCCGCCAGCACGTTGGAAAAGCCCAAACCGACGCTGCTCAAACGCCTGGCACTGGCACTGCTCGTCATTGCCGCCCTGGTTGCCGCCGTGCTCTATGGCCTGCACTGGTGGACTACCGGGCGCTTTATCGAATCCACCGACGATGCCTATATCGGCGGCGATGTCACGGTAATCGGGCCGAAAGTCTCGGGCTATATCACCGAGCTGAAAGTCATCGACAACCAGTTCGTGCATGCCGGCGACCTGTTGGTGAAGATCGACGATCGCGATTACCTCGCCACTCTGCACAAGGCCGAGGGCGCCATCGCCGCCGAAGAAGCCTTGCTGGCCAATCTGCAGGCCACCGAGCAACTGCAACAGGCGGTGATCGGCCAGGCCAAGGCCGGAATCGACGCCACATCAGCAGAAACCGTGCGCTCGCGCGATGACAACGTACGTTACAAGGAACTGGCCAGCCGTTCGGCGGTGTCCCTGGAAAGTGCCCAGCGCGCAGACGCTACCTTCAAGACCGCCCAGGCCAACGGTGCCAAGGCCCAGGCCAGTCTGCTCGCCGCACAACGTCAGCTGGATGTGATCGCCACCCAGAAACAACAGGCCCGCGCTGCTCTGATGCAGGCCAGGGCCGAACGTGACCTGGCGCAGTTGAATGTCGGCTACACCGAATTGCGCGCGCCCATCGATGGCGTGATCGGCAATCGCCGCGCCCGGGTCGGCGCCTTTGCCGCAGCGGGCACTCAGTTGCTGGCGGTGGTTCCGGCCAGTGGCCTGTGGGTCGATGCCAACTTCAAGGAGGATCAGTTGGCCGATATGTTGCCTGGCCAGCCGGTGAGCATCCATGCCGATGTGCTGCCGGGCCGGGTCTTCCACGGTCACCTGGACAGCCTGGCACCGGCGACGGGCGCGCAATTCAGCGTACTGCCGCCGGAGAACGCCACCGGCAACTTCACCAAGATCGTCCAGCGGGTGCCGGTGCGGGTACGCCTCGATGCGGCCGACAATACCCTGGGCAAATTACGTCCGGGCCTGTCGGTGACGGCTGAAGTTGATACCAAGGCCGGTTCCGTCGACGAACCCGCAGTCGCCGCCGCCAACGGCAGCAAAGTGCAATGAGTACCGTCAGTGCCAGTCCGGCCCGCCCTGCCCCGGCACATTTCGATGCGGCCTCGATGCCTACCGCGCAGAAAGTGTTTGCCTTCGCCACCATGTGTATCGGCATGTTCATCGCCCTGCTGGATATCCAGATCGTCTCCGCGTCGTTGCGGGACATCGGCGGCGGCTTGTCGGCCGGCGCTGACGAAACCGCCTGGGTGCAGACCAGTTACCTGATCGCCGAAATCGTCGTCATCCCCCTGTCGGGCTGGTTGTCCCGGGTGTTCTCCACCCGCTGGCTATTCTGCATGTCCGCCGTGGGTTTCACCCTGACCAGCATGCTCTGCGGCGCGGCCTGGAATATCCAGAGCATGATCGCCTTTCGTGCCCTGCAAGGTTTCCTCGGCGGCTCGATGATCCCCATGGTGTTCACCTCGGCCTTTATGTTCTTCACCGGTAAACAGAAGGTTATAGCTGCGGCAACCATCGGCGCCATCGCCTCCCTGGCGCCGACCCTGGGCCCGGTGATCGGTGGCTGGATTACTGAAGTCTCGTCCTGGCACTGGCTGTTCTATATCAACCTGGTGCCAGGCGTGTTCGTCGCCATTGTCGTGCCGATCCTGGTGCGAATCGACGAGCCGGACCTGTCTCTGCTCAAGGGTGCCGATTACCTGAGCATGATCTTCATGGCGCTGTTCCTCGGTTGCCTGGAATACACCCTGGAAGAAGGCCCACGCTGGAACTGGTTCAGCGATCAGGTCATCCTCACCACCGCCTGGATTTCCGGGATCTCGGCCCTGGCCTTTATCAGCCGCACCCTGATGGTCAAGAATCCCATCGTCGACCTGCGTGCCCTGGGCGAGCGCAACTTTGCGCTCGGCTGTTTCTTCTCTTTCGTCACCGGTATCGGCCTGTTCGCCACCATCTACCTGACCCCGCTGTTCCTTGGCCGGGTTCGCGGCTACAGCGCTCTGGACATTGGCCTGGCCGTATTCTCCACCGGGGTGTTCCAGCTGGCGTCGATACCGGTCTATGCGTTCCTCGCCAACCGCGTCGACCTGCGCTGGATCATGATGCTTGGTCTTGCGTTGTTTGCCCTGTCGATGTGGGACTTTTCACCGATCACCCACGACTGGGGCGGCAAGGAACTGATGCTACCCCAGGCCCTGCGCGGCATCGCTCAGCAGATGGCGGTGCCGCCGGCGGTGACCCTGACCCTGGGTGGCCTGGCCATGTCCCGGCTCAAGCAGGCCTCGGGGTTGTTTAACCTGATGCGTAACCTCGGCGGCGCCATCGGTATCGCCGCCTGTGCCACCATCCTCAACGACCGCACCAACCTGCACTTCACCCGCATGGCCGAACACCTGAACAGCAGCAACGAGGCCATGAACCAGTGGCTGAGCCAGGTTGGCAGCAACCTCGCGGCAATGGGTCAGACCGGCAGCGAAGGCAACACCGCCGCCCTGCATCAACTGTGGTTGCTGACCCTGCGCGAAGCCCAGACCCAGACCTACTCCGACGCGTTCCTGGCAATCATGGTCTGCTTCATCGTCGCCACGCTGATGGTGCCGCTGATGCACAAGGTGGCCCCGCCTGCTGCGCCTTCGGCTGATGCCCATTGAAGACTGCAGAGCGTTCCTGTGGGACCGGCTTTAGCCGGGATTACGCATTCCCGGCTAAAGCCGGTTCCACGATCAGAGAGTTTTGTTTTGTTGACGAGAGTGCCGCCATGTTCCTGTCCAGCTTTCAACGCTTCGCCCTGAGTGCCCTGTTCCTCGCCATCACTGGTTGCACCGTCGGCCCGGATTATCAGGCCCCTGGCAATACCCTGACCGCGCAATACACCAACCAGGCCCGCTTGCAACAGCGCGTCGGTGAAGCCCCGGCTCCGGCCCTGGATACCTGGTGGAACGGTTTCGCCGATCCGGAACTGAGCCGCATCATTGACCGGGTACTTGCACAGAATCTCGATCTGCAAGTGTCCCTGGCCCGGATCGAACAAGCCCGCGCCGTGGCCCGTCATGCCGGTGCCGAGCGCCTGCCCCAGGGCGCGCTGGACGCTCAGGCCGTACGCCAACGTCAGTCGCTGAACAGTCCGCTGGGTGAAATCGGCAGCGCCTTCCCCGGCTACAAGCGCAACCAGACCCTGGAAAATCTCGGTGCCGGCGCCAGTTGGGAGGCCGATCTGGCCGGCGGGCTAAAACGTGGCGAAGAAGCCGCCAGCGCCGAAGCCGAGGCCGCCGAAGCCAGCCATGCCGGGGTGCGCATTTCCGTTGCCGCCGAAGCTGCCGATGCCTATTTTCGCATTCGTGGCGCACAGCAGCGCATCGCTCTGGCAGAGGAACAGGTGAAGACCGAATCCGGCCTGCTGGCCCTGGTCAATGATCGTTTGCGCAGTGGCCTGGCCACTCAACGCGAGCAAGCTCAGGCCCAGGCATTGGTGTCCCAGGCCCGCGCCACGCTGCCACCGTTGCGCACCGAACAGGCTTTGCAACTCAATCGCCTGGACGTGCTGATGGCTGCCCAACCCGGCACCTATGCCAAGGAACTGCTGACCACGGCGCAGACCTACAAGGTGCCGACCATCAACGACAGCGAAGGTCCCGCCAGCCTCCTGCGCCGCCGCCCCGACGTGATCGCCGCCGAACGTCGCCTGGCCGCCAGCAATGCGCGCATCGGCGAGTCCATCGCCGAGTACTACCCGAAGGTGTCGCTATCCGGCCTGCTGGGCTTCGAAAGTCTGCACAGTGGTTCGTTGATCGGCTCTTCGTCTTTCCAGCCACAGGCAGCGATCGGCCTGCATTGGCGGCTGTTCGATTTCGGTCGCGTCGACGCTGAAGTCGCCCAGGCCATAGGCGCCAACGCCGAGGCCCTGGCCGAGTACCGCCAGGCCATGCTCAAGGCTGCCGAAGACGTGGAAAACGCCATCGTCACCCTGACCGAACTGGAAGCCCAGCGTCTGGATGTGAATCAGGAAGTCGAAGCCCACAAGGTGGCTCGCGCAGCCGCCGAAGATGCTTACAAAGGCGGGGCCATCAGCCTGGTGGAAGTCCTCGACGAAGACCGCCTGTTGCTCACCTCACGGGATCAACTGGCGCAACTGCACGCCAACGATGCCAGGGCGGCAGTGTCGACGTTCAGGGCATTGGGAGGGGGTTGGCCGCAGGCTGTGCAGACTGCTGACCGAGAATAATCGCGGGAGCCGCAGAGCCATTATTGTGGGACCGGCTTGAGCGGGAAGGCAATATGACAGGCGATAGAAATGTATTCACATGCCTGCATCTTCCCGGTTCAAGCCGGTCCCACATATTAGGCAGACAAAGGCAATCAGCCCTTGATGAAGCCCAACAGAATCTCGTTGATCTCGTCGGCCATCACGGTGCACATACCGTGGGAACCACCGGCAATGATCTTCAGGGTCGAACCGCTGATCAGCTTGGCGGATTTCTTCCCGGAAGCATCGATCGGCACGATCTGGTCGTCATCACCGTGCAGGACCAGGGTCGGCACGTCGATTTTCTTCAGGTCTTCGGTGAAGTCGGTTTCCGAGAACGCCTTGATGCAGTCCAGCTCGCCCTTGATCGAACCGAGCATGCCCATGCGCCAGAAATCATCGATCACACCCTGGGAAGCCTTCGCTCCCTCGCGGTTATAGCCATAGAACGGAACTGGCAGGTCCTTGAAGAACTGCGAGCGGTCGGCGGTAACGCCAGCGCGAATGCCATCGAACACGTCGATTGGCAAACCTTCAGGATTGCTCGCGCTCTTGAGCATGACCGGCGGCACGGCGCCGATCAGCACAGCCTTGGCCACTCGGGAAGTGCCATGGCGACCGATATAACGCGCCACTTCGCCACCACCGGTGGAGTGGCCGATCATGATCGCGTCTTTCAGATCCAGTGCTTCGAACAGCTCAGCCAGGTCATCGGCGTAGGTGTCCATTTCGTTACCTTCCCACGACTGGCCCGAACGGCCATGGCCACGACGGTCGTGGGCGATGACCCGATAACCCTTCTGGCCGAGGAATACCATCTGCGCATCCCAGGCATCGCCGTCCAGCGGCCAGCCATGGGAAAACACGATCGGCTGCCCGGTGCCCCAGTCCTTGTAGTAGATCTCGGTACCATCTTTGACCTTCAGCGTAGCCATGGGTGCGTCCTCTATGTGGTTGAGCGGGGTAAGGTGATGAAGACTAGACCTGCTCCGGGAGAACGCCTTGAATGGTTGTGCTGTTTAAGACCGGAGGTTGGAAGCAGAGCGCCTGACTCAGGCCCCCCATCGCCAACCATCGGGCTGCTGCACTGACGGTGCCGGCCTCTCGAATGATTTCCAAAACCCATCACACCTATGCCCGCAGCGGTCTGTTACTCGGGGCGACCACGTCGCACTCTGGTTCCTGTCTTCCATTCACAGGAGCTTCGCCATGTTGACCATGCAGTATTCTCATCGCCTCCCCGCCGACTACGACCTGCAACTGATCCGCCAGCGCGCAGCCGATCGCGGGCCGTTGTGGGACGATCGTCAGGGCCTCGCCTGCAAGGCCTTCGTCGCCACAGAGAAAAATCGCCACGGCGCCAATGGCAACCTGTATGCATCGATCTATCTGTGGCGCGACACATCCGCCGCGACGGCCTTCCTGACCGGCGAGAGTTTTCAGGGCGTGATTGATTCGTTTGGTCGCCCGCACGTGCATACCTGGCTGACCCTTGATGCCCGGCTAGGGCCGGCACGCAACGCCTTGGCCCTCTACAAGGAAGTTGTTCCCCTGGCTGCCTCGGCAGATCGCGAGCAAGTGCTGAAGCATGAAATCCAACGCAACCAACTGTTGGCCGACAGCAGCGATACCCTGGTCGCCTGGACCGCACTGGATGCCGATGCCTGGCAACTGCTGCGTTTCCGGTTGTCTGCGGCATCGGCGCAAACGGTTGAAGGCCAGAGCGTCTATGAAGTGCTCTATCTCGCCCGGCCCGAGCTGGAACAACTGAGATGAACGCAGAGTTGCGTGCTCATCTATGGGGCTTGCTGGCGGGTGCGGCGCTGATCATCGGCCTGACCCTGCTGATCGTGTTGCTGATCAGGCATTAGCCGTCGAGCGAACCGCCGACGCCAGAGTCTGCAGGACACCGCGCACCTGAGGTGTCGAGGCGCTGGAATAAAGGATCACTTCGCGGCTCGGCAGTATCGGCAGGCCCAGTTTCGCACCGACATCCACCAGTCCGGCAGGGGCCACACGCCGGGCCAGTGCCGCCACAGCCAGCCCGGCGCTGACCGCCGCACCGATGGTGCTCATGCCGCCACCGACAAACACCTCGGTCCAGGCAACCCCCGCCTCGTCCAGCAGCGACGTCGCCATCGCGCGCATGCTGCAGGGCGCCGGCTGGGTGGCCAGGCGCAGAGGCTCGCCGGGACGATGTTCGAAGTCCTCGGCGGCCATCCAGGCAAACTGCTCCTTGAACACCACTTCGCCATCCCGGCGCCGGTTGTCATAGCCCAGCACCAGGGCACCGCCAAGCAGGCCACGGTCGAAGGCATCGCGGATATCCCGGGAAGTACCGATATGCAGTTCGATCTGCAGATTGGGCTGCACGGCCTTGAGGTGCTTGAGCAGCAATGGCAGTTCCGCGCCGATGATGTGATGGCTGATGCCCACTACCAGTCGTTGCTGCGGTTGCTCGAAGGAACCGATGGCGCCCTGATGGGCTACCAGCAGGTTACGGGCAGCGGCGAGGAAGGTGCTGCCCTCGGCGGACAGCCTGACCTTGCGCGGTGTGCGCTCCAGCAGGCGACGGCCGAGGGTGTCTTCAAGACGCTTGATTTTCAGGCTGACCGCCGACTGCGTGGTGTCGATGATCTCCGCCGCCCGGGTAAAACTCTTGAGATCGGCCACCAGTACAAAGGCCTGCACCGCATCGATATCCAGCGCCATGATTGATAACCCCTGGAAATGGCTAAGCCATCCAAAGATATGATTCTGCCATGACTGAGCGAATCAGAACACCGACCAGTTGATCCGGGCACTGAGTTTTTCCAGGGCGGCCATACCCACCAGGGAGTTGCCTGCCGCGTTCAGCTCCGGCGACCAGACGCATACCGAGAACTGCCCCGGCACTACCGCAACGATCCCGCCGCCCACCCCGCTCTTGCCCGGCAGGCCGACGCGATAAGCGAAGTTGCCGGCCTCGTCGTACAGCCCGCTGGTGGCCATGATGGAGTTGAGCTGGGTGGTCTGGCGCGGCGTGAGAATCTGCTCGCCGCTATGGACACAAAAGCCTTCATGGGCCAGGAAACTGAAGGCCTTGGCCAGGTCGATACAACTCATGCTCAGGGCACAGTGATGGAAATAGCTGCGCAGTACCGCCTCGACATCGCCGTGGAAGTTATCAAAGGACTTCATCAGATAGGCCGCCGCCGCGTTGCGCGAGCGGTGCTGATACTCCGACTCGGCCACCACGGCATCGGAGACGATCTTCGGATTACTGCACAGGCGCCGGACGAAATCGCGCATCGACAGCGACGGCGCGGCAAAGCGTGACTGGTTGATGTCGCAGATCACCAAAGCCCCGGCGTTGATGAACGGATTGCGTGGCCGCCCGCGCTCGAATTCCAGCTGCACCAGAGAGTTGAACGGCTGCCCGGAAGGCTCATGGCCCAGTCGCTGCCAGATGTCCTCCCCGGTGTGACCAATGGCCTGGACCAGGCTGAACACCTTGGAAATACTCTGGATCGAGAACAGCGTGCCGGCATCGCCAGCGTGATACAGCTCACCATCGTTGCTGTACACGGCAATACCCAGTTGATTCGGATTGACGCCACCCAGGGCCGGAATGTAGTTGGCGACCTTGCCCTGGCCGATCAGAGGACGTACTTCGTCGAGGATTTCGTTCAACAGCGACTGCATGGATGACCCCGGTGTTTTTGGGGCAGCATCAGACCCTATTGTGCACGCCAGCACAAGCCCGTTGGAGCGAGGCTTACCCGCGAAATCGATACTCCAGACTCAGAAACCGTATGGGAAGCGCTGGCCCCTTCGCGGGCAAGCCTCGCTCCAACAAGGTGACAAAACCGGGCTGTCCCGTCAGCTGTCAATGCCGCAACAACTTGCGCAACGGCACGCCATCCTTCATCACCGGCGACTTGATGACGATGTAGCTGAAGTACTTGGAGATACCGATATTCTTGTCCAGCAGCTCCTCTACCACCTCCTGATAGTGCTGGATGCTGCGGGTCATGAAGCGCACCAGGTAGTCGTAGCCACCGCTGATCAGGTGGCACTCGAGCACTTCGTCAACCAGACGGATATTGGCCTCGAACTTGGCGAAGTCTTCGCGCTTGTGATCGCTCAGAGAGACCTCGGTGAAGACCGTTACCGAATCGGTAATCTTCGCCAGGTTGAGATGGGCCTTGTAGCTGGAAATGTAGCCCGCTGACTCCAGGCGCTTGACACGTTGCAGACAAGGGCTTGCCGACAGACCTACAGCATCCGCCAGGCTGACGTTGGTCATGCGGCCGTCTTTTTGCAGTTCGACCAGGATATTGATATCGATCCGGTCCAGTTTGACCAACCCTTCCATCACACGCCTCTTGCTTGGTAACTATTCGATACAGGCCTACCTTCTAACAAAATCAGCACCTTAAAGACAACTGATGCTGTCGCACGAGGTCGGCCATGCTGCTGATACAGAAGTCTGCCGGGCAAGCTTTACGATGTTCGGCGGCACCACGGCGGATCAGGCACAGGCCACCGTCTCCCAGCGCCTGGGCCGGTGGCCGCGACAGCAACAGCGTGTCCGCAGGGTCAATGTCCAGTTCCCCCAGCCAGTCGCTGCCGTCCAGCGGATTGTCGGCCAAAGACAGCAGATGCTCAGGCAAAAGGCCCAGGCGCTCGCACAAGACACCACGATCCTCCACATCACGGTCGGCGTATACCCGCAGGTGATAAAACTTGCGCAAGTACAGCATCGCACCCGGTACATCCTCGAACAAGGTCCAGCCCGGTACCGAGCGGGCGAAGCTCATGCCCTCTTCCCAGCTGGACTTGATCGCCAGGCGCTCGGCCATCTGCCGATGGGCAAAGCACAGCATGCCGCTGAAGCCAAGTTCCGCGTAGCGCGGATACAGCGAGCGAATCACGTCCTTGTATTCGGCCAGAATCTGCCCCTTGTCCGGCGCCTCAAGGCGGTTTTCCAGCAGCGGCTGCAAGGCCGCCCAGACGCCCGAATCCCGATCCACCAGTACTTCGTCGCAGTCGATCAGCAATGCGCGGTATTCAGTCAGCCCCATGGCAGGTACAACCTCCAGTTCATCCCGGTATGCCCGCTGGCCGATCCTTGTCGAACCGACCCGCGATGCCAGTGGTCAGGCGATCAAGATACGTGCCAGAGCACCGTCGAGAATGCCCAGGGCTTCGTCGATCTGCGCTTCGGTGGTCACCAGCGGCGCGAGGAAACGCATGACGTTGCGATACACCCCGCACTTGATGACCAACAGACCGCCGACCCGAGCCTGATCAATCAGTTGCTGAGTCAGGTCGGCATCCGGGCTGCGCTCTGCATCGCCCTTGATCAGCTCGATGGCTACCATGAAACCGGTAGCGCGTACGTCGCCGATACGCGGGTAGCGCGCTTGCAACGCGAGCAGGCCATCGCGCAGACGATCACCCAGCACCTGGCCGCGTTCCACCAGTTTCTCCTCGGCGTAGGTGTCGATCACCGCCAGCGCTGCAGCACAGGCCAGGGCATTACCGCCGTAGGTGCCGCCAAGGCCGCCGGGCAAGGGTGCGTCCATGATCTCGGCACGACCGACCACGCCCGACAGCGGGAAACCGCCGGCCAGGCTCTTGGCCACCGTGACCAGGTCCGGCTGAATGCCAGCGTGCTGAAAGCCGAACATCTTGCCGGTACGACCGAAGCCGGTCTGGATCTCATCAAGGATCAGTACAATGCCGTGTTGCTCGGTGAGCTTGCGCAGTGCCTTGAGGAACTCCACTGGCGCGGCGAGGAAACCACCGTCGCCCTGTACCGGCTCAATAATAATGGCGGCGACGCGATCCGCCGCGACCTGAGTCGCCAGCAGTTCATTCAGCGCAGCCAGAGCCATGTCGCTGCTGAAACCGCGGTACTCGTTCGGGTACGGGGTATGGAAGATCTCCGGGGCAAACGGACCGAAATTCTGTTTGTAGGGCTGGCTCATGCCGGTCAAGGTAGTGCCCAGCAAGGTACGGCCGTGGAAGCCGCCGCGGAAGGCAATGACTGCAGAACGATTGGTATGGGCGCGAGCAATCTTGATGGCGTTTTCCACCGCCTCGGCGCCCGAGGTGAAGAGCACGGCTTTGTGTGCCACTTCTCCGCCGACCATTTGTGACAGGCGCTTGGCCAGTTCGATATAAGGCTGATAAGCCGCGACCTGGAAACAGGCATGGGTAATCTTGCTCAACTGGCCCTGCACCGCCTTGACCACATTGGGGTGGTTATGACCGATGTTGAGCACGCCGATGCCGCCAACGAAATCCAGATAGCGCTTGCCATCCACATCCCACAGCTCCGAGCCCTGGGCGCGGTCGATGACCAGTGGGTGCGCATTGACAATTCCGCGCGGTACAAACTGTTCACGCTGGCGCAGTAAATGGTGTGCTTCGTCGACTTTGCTGTTCATGATTGTTCCTGTAGGTAGTGAGCCGCGTAGTGAGCCCGGCAACCGGCAAGTGGCTGCGATGCTGTTCAGGTTAATCGTTCGGCGAAATGATCTACGCCGAACTTGCCCGCTCAGAAACCCGGATCCACTGTTTTGCCCTGTACTTTCAACAGATCATGCTCCGCCGTTGCGGCATCATGGACGCCCCTCTTCTTTAACCAGGAAATGCCCATGGCGCTGCTCTACAAAGCTGACCCTGCGCGCGGCGAACAGTGGCAGGCGTTGTTTGCCGAACACGCCCCGGATATCCAATGGCGCGCCTGGCCGGACATCGGCGACGGTGCAGAAGTCGAATATCTGGCCGCCTGGCAGGCGCCGGACGACCTGGCAACCGTGCTGCCCAATCTCAAAGTATTGTTCGCCTTGTCGGCGGGGGTCGATCAACTGGATCTGAGCCGCATACCGCCGAGCCTGCCAGTGGTTCGCTTGCTCGATCCGGGCATCAGTCGCGGCATGTGCGAGTACGCCAACTGGGCCGTGCTCAGCCTGCATCGCGACATGCTGTGCTATCGCCAACAACAGGTGGCCGGACAATGGCAGGCTCATCGGTTGGTGCCCGCGAGCAGGCGCCGGGTGGGTGTCATGGGGTTGGGCCTGCAGGCGCAGCATATTCTGGCAAGCCTGAAACCGTTCGGTTTTGCCCTGTCCGGCTGGGCTCGCAGCCAGCATGAGATTGACGGCGTCGAGTGTCATGCCGGAGCGGAGCAACTGCCGGCCTTTCTGTCCCGGTGCGACATTCTCCTGTGCGTGTTACCCCTGACCGAACAGACCGAGGGTATCCTCGACAAAGCGCTGTTCGCGCAACTGCCCAAAGGCGCAGCGCTGATCAATATGGGTCGTGGCGGGCATCTGCGTGAAAACGACTTGCTCGAAGCGCTGGACAGCGGCCAATTGAGCGCGGCAATTCTGGATGTGCTGCAACAGGAACCGGCAGCACCGGATCATCCATTCTGGAAGCATCCGCAGATCATGCTGACCCCTCATATCGCCGCCATGACCCAACCGGAAAGTGCCTTTGCCGGGTTGCTGGAGAATATTCGCCGCTTTGAGCGTGGGGAAAAGATGCTCGGGCAGGTAGATCGCGGGCAGGGTTACTGAACCTTACGCTTTAGGGCCAACGGCGGGAGCGAATGATGTGGGAGCGAATTCATTCGCGAAGAGGCCAGTACATCCGACGTATTTGTATTGTCTGTAATACCGTCTTCGCGAATGAGTTCGCTCCCACAGTTCACTACTACAGTCGTTCACCCTCCATCTTGCCGCGCTCCAGGTAATAGTCGCAGTTGGCCGCCCACCCGAAGACTTTCACCTCAAGTTCGAGCTGCCATTTCTGCGCGACCTTTTCCAGTGCGCGCAGGCCCTCAGGCATGATTTCCTGACCGATGCCGTCACCGGCTGTGCAATCGATGATTAAAGGCCGCCGACATGAAATGCCTTCACTTCCAGGTATTCATCCAGACCGTAGCTGGAGCCTTCGCGGCCCAGGCCCGACTGTTTGACGCCACCGAACGGTGCCACTTCCATGGAAATGATCCCGGTATTGAGGCCGACCATGCCGAACTCCAGTGCTTCGCCGAAACGCCATGAGCGACGCAGGTCCTGGGTGAAGTAGTAAGCGCCCAGGCCATAGGGTGTGGCATTGGCCAGCGCCAGCGCCTGGGCTTCATCAGTAAAGCGCATCAGCGGGGCAACGGGGCCGAAGGTCTCTTCGTTGGCCAGTAACATGCCGGCGTGGGTATCGCCCAGTACCGTGGGCTGGACGAACTGGCTATCTCCGTCCGGGATGCCGCCGCACAGCAGCGTAGCGCCCTGGCTCAGGGCATCGTCGATATGTCGTGCGACCTTGCTCACTGCCGCCGGGTTGATCAGCGGGCCGATGGTCACACCTTCGTCCATACCATCGCCAACCTTGAGCTTGCCTACCTCCTCCACCAGGCGTTGGGCGAAGCGTTCATAGATGCCGTCCTGCACCAGGATGCGGTTGGCGCAGACGCAGGTCTGCCCGGCATTGCGGAACTTGCTCAGCATAATGCCGGCGATGGCCTGCTCCAGGTCGGCATCATCGAAGACAATAAACGGTGCATTGCCGCCCAGTTCCAGGCTCAGGCGCTTGATGTGCTCGGCGCTCTGGCGCATCAGCAGACGGCCCACGGCGGTGGAACCGGTAAAGGAGATCTTGCGTACCGCCGGGTTGCCGGTCAGCTCCTCACCGATGCCTACGGGCATGCCGGTCACGACGTTGAAGACCCCGGCCGGAATACCGACGCGCTCAGCCAGCACGGCCAGGGCCAGGGCCGACAGCGGGGTCAGGTCCGAAGGCTTGACGATGATCGGGCAACCCGCCGCCAGGGCCGGCGCACATTTGCGAGTGATCATTGCATTGGGGAAATTCCACGGGGTGATAGCCGCACACACACCCACCGGCTGCTTGAGGGTCATCAGCCGGCGGTCAGCGCTGGGTGCCGGGATCGTCTCACCGTAAGAGCGGCGCGCTTCTTCGGCAAACCATTTGACGAAGCTGGCGCCATAGCGAATCTCGCCCTTGGCTTCGTTGAGCGGTTTGCCCTGCTCCAGGGTCATGATCAGGCCGAGGTCGTCGAGGTTATCGAGCATGGCCTGATACCAGCGCTCCAACAGTGCCGCGCGTTCAGCCGCCGGGCGCGCTCGCCAGGCCGGCCAGGCCCGCTCGGCTGCCTCGATGGCCCGACGGGTTTCCCCGCCTTGCAGGGCTGGAACCCGGGCCAGAATCTCACCCGTCGCCGGGTTGGTCACATCGAGGGTGGCGCCGTCGTCGGCAGCCAGCCACTGGCCATCGATATAAGCGAGTTCGACTAAAAGGCTGGGGTCCTGCAAATGATGCTTGAGCATGGTCGAGTCCTGATCCGGGATGTGTGTCAGTCGCCAGTCTAAGCAGGCGTCCCGGAGCAGGATGCTGAAAGCGCCGCAGCAGCAGCGTCGACTGCTGAATTTCCCGGTCCTACGGCAGGCTCTACTGCTTCAGCGAACCAAGCAGGCTGTGCAGGAAACGCTCGCCAGCGAGCATCTGGCTGTCATCGATAAACTCGTCGGGCTTGTGCGCCTGCTCGATGGAGCCGGGCCCGCAGACCACCACCGGCACATTCAGGCGGTTGGCAAACAACCCGCCTTCGGTACCGAAGGACACCTTGATATGTTCCGTACCGGCGGCGGCAAAGTTGTGCAGCAGACGCACGGCTTGGACGCTGGGGTGAGTATCCAGCGCCGGGTATTCGTTCATCACTTCGATCTCGATATCAGCCACGCCTGACACCTGACGTGCCTCGCGCACCAGGGCTTCGGCACGCTCGCGCAGTTCGTTCAAAAGCAGATCCGGATCGTCCTGGGGCAAGTTGCGGAATTCGAATTCCAGGGTGCAGAGGTTGGGCACGATATTCAGCGCCTTGCCGCCGTCGATTCTGCCGATATGCACGGTGCTGTAGGGAATGTCGTAACCCTCGTCACGCTGGCCCTGTTGTTCTACGCGCTTCTGGCTGTCACGCAGTACCGAGATGAAATCGCTGGCCAGATGGACCGCGTTGATCGCCCGTGGCGCCAGGGACGAATGCGCTTCCTGGCCACGGCAATAGGTGCGGTAGGAACTCTTGCCTTTGTGGCCGACGGCGAACTGCATCTGGGTCGGCTCACCTATCACGCACAGAAACGGCCGCAGGGTGGCCATGTCCAGCACGTCGATCAGGCGTCGTACGCCGACGCAACCGATTTCTTCGTCATAGGACAGCGCCAGTTGCAGCGGACGGGTCAAATTCAGCTCGGCGGCATCAAGCATGGCGTCGATGGCCAGGGCGATAAAACCCTTCATGTCGCAGGTGCCACGGCCATAGACCCGACCATTCTTCACCGTGGCTTCGAACGGCGGTACGGTCCAGGCCTGCCCCGCCACCGGCACGACGTCGGTGTGGCCGGAGAGCAGGATGCCCTGCTGTTCCTTTGGCCCGGTGCTGGCGAACAGGTTGGCCTTATGTCCGGTCTCGTCCTTGACGATCAGCGACTCGATGCCCTTGCCCGCCAGCAGTTCACGCACGTATTCAATCAACGCCAGGTTCGATTCCGATGACACCGTGTCGAAGCCGATCAGGCGCTTGAGGATGTCCAGTACACGGGGTTTCATAAGACTTTGCTCGTCAGTTGAAGGCTCGGCGATTCAGCCGATGACAGGGTCGGCGCCGGGCTGAAGCGGCGGATATCAAAGGGTTCGATATGGGTGTTGGTCTGGCCGGTGCTGATCAATTGCGCCATCACGTCGCCTACCCCGGGGCCGAGCTGAAAGCCATGACCGCAGAAGCCGAAGGCATAGAACAAACCGTCGACCTTGCCGCTGGCGCCGATCACTGGCAGGGAGTCAGGGGTATAGCTTTCGATGCCACTCCAGACCCGGATGATGTTCAGGTTGACCGCAGCCGGCAGCAGACGGCGCATCTGCTGGATCTGATTGAGGGTGCTGCGCGGTTCGACGTGAGCGCGGCGATTGAGCATGTCCGGACGGCTGCGGTAACCACCGCCAATGACGATGTTGCCGCGCTCGATCTGACGGAAATAGATCACTTCTTCCGGGATTCTGGTGTAGACGCCGATTACCGTCGGCAGGGAATACGGCACCGGTTCGGTGACAGCCATCTGCGGGCCATGGGTTTCCAGAGGCACCGGCTCGCCGAACTGCTCGGACAGTTTCGAGCCCCAGGCGCCGGCGGTAATCAACAGCTTGGCAGCGGCGAACAGTCGGCCATCGGCCGTAGTGACCTGGAACTCGTCACCGACCTTCTGCACATCCAATACCTCAACTCCCTCCTCGACCCTGGCCCCGGCGCGAGTCGCCGCACGGGCAAAGGCCGGCGCGGCCAGACGCGGGTTGGCGTGACCGTCGTGGGGGGCATAGGAACCACCCTTGACCTCAGGCCCGAGGAAAGGAAACCGTTCGTGCAACGCCTTGCCCGCGATTACTTCCAGATCCAGCTCACGGGCCTCGGGGGCGGCGGCATAAGCACGCAGCTCATCGATATGGGCTTCGTCGTAGCACACCCGCATATGCCCGCTGGGGAGGAACTCCAGGTCCTCGCCAATCAACTGCGGCAGGCGTTTCCACAAGGCCCAGGAGCGGTTGGCCAGGTCCAGCTGGGCGAGATGGCGGCCCTGGCGGCGGACATTGCCGAAGTTCACGCCACTGGCGTACTGGCCGACCTGGTCGCGCTCCAGCAAAGTCACCGAGTGGCCGCGCTGACGCAGGAAAAATGCCGAAGCGGTGCCCATGAAGCCGCCACCGACAATCAGCACATCGCTTTTTTGCACGGTCATGAAATCACCTCTTCCATCTGCATCGACAGCGGTTTGACCGGCGCCTGGCCGCGCTGGCGGCCGACTTCCATCACCGGTATACCGACTTCGGCAGCAATCACCTCGGCACCGCCCTGAGCACAATATCGTCCCTGGCAACGGCCCATGCCTACCCGGCTGAAGGCCTTGGCGCGGTTGACCTCGCAGGCGCCCTTTTGCCGAACTGCACCACGCAGTTCACCGGCCGTGATCATTTCGCAACGACAGACGATCGCTTCATCGGGCAATGCCCTGGCCTGCGCCGCAGGCCACGGAAAGGCTTCGGACAGGCCGACACGAAAGCGCTCCATCACCGCCAGGGATTCTTTATGTTGCTGGCGGACAGCGGCATCCACGGGCAACTGCTGATCAGCCAACAGCGCCATGGCAGCCAGGCGCCCGGCCTGCTCAGCAGCATCGGCGCCACGAATTCGAGCGCCGTCCCCTGCCGCATAAACGCCGCGTATCGAGGTGCGGCCTTCATCGTCAACGGCCAGCAACCACTGTCCGGACACATCGTCGAACTGCAACTGGCAACCTGCCAGATCGGCCAGTTGGGTCTCCGGGCGCAGGTGATATCCCAGGGCCACGGCATCGGCCTCGATCTGCATCACACTGCCGCTGCCGGTCTTGAAGCTCACGCCGCTGACGCCGTTATATTCATCGCCCAACACCTGTAGCGGCTGCACCCCGAGATGCACCTTGACCCCGGCCAGGTACAACCGCGCCAGCAGCTTCATGCCGGTCCACAGCAACGCCGGGCGTGCCAGCAACTTGGGCAGTGCGGCAATGCGTTTGCGCAGCGGCGAGGTGTCGAGGACGGCAGCCACCCTGGCCCCGGCCTTCACATATTGGCTGGCGACCAGATACAGCAGCGGCCCGCTGCCCATGAACACCACGCTGTGGCCGATGGACACCGACTGCGCCTTGAGAGCAATCTGCGAGCCGCCGAGGCTGTAGGTCCCCGCCAGTTGCCAGCCCTTGAGTGGCATGAGCCGGTCGGTGGCGCCGGTGCAAAGGATCAGCGCGTCGTAATCAATGGTCGAGTGTCGGCCCTGGCTGACACAGAACAACTGGCCCTCGGCGATATTCCACACCAGAGTGTCAGGGCGGTAATCGAGCTGACTGCGCAGGCGGTCAAAGGTTTGGTGCAAAGCCTTGGCCTTGTCCGCCTCGGTGCCGTACAGCGTGGCGTAATCGCGCGTGAAGCCTTCCGGCTGGCGGCGGTAGATCTGCCCGCCATCGCGACGGTTTTCGTCGATCAGGATCGGCTTGATACCCGCAGCAAGCAGGGTTTCGGCGCAGCGTGTGCCCGCAGGCCCGGCACCGACTATGACTACCCGTGGAGTGGCCATTTTGCCTCCGGTTGTGTAGTGACTATGTCCAGCCCCTCACGGACTTCATTGGAGCAGGCACGCAGGCGTTCACCACTGCGAGTCCAGACCCAGCAGTCCTGGCATGCCCCCATCAGGCAGAAGCCGGCCCGGCGCCCGGAATCGAACTCCGACTGACGCAGCGCGGCGCCATGGGTCAGCAGCGCAACCATCAGGGTGTCGCCCTGCAAGGCGCTGATCGGTGCGCCGTCAACCAACAGGCTGACCGTCGGCCGCTCGCGCTCGCCCAGTCTTACGAAACGCCCTTTCATGCGTAGGCCCCCACAATCATGTTGTTCGAATTGATCTGGCTGCCCTCAAGTTCGGAGCTGTCCAGGTGGCAGAGGACTTCACTGTTACCGCTGATGACCCGGCGTCCCGGCGCGGTCTTGTTGCATAGACCGTCGACCCGCACCGGGCAGCGATTGAGGAAGGTGCACAGTTCCCCGGTGTTGGTCAGTGAACTGATCGGCGGCAGCTTGCCGCTGGTACTGCCGCAGCTTTCCAGCCAGCCCTGGCGCAGCTCCGGCACCGAGTTGACCAGCAGGTCGGTGTAAGGATGGAATGGTGCACGGCTGAAAGCTTCCCGGGTGCCCTCCTCGACCTTGTGACCGCTGTACATGACGACGATGTCGTCGCACAGGGCGCGCACCGTGGAAATGTCGTGGCTGATAAACAGGTAGGACACGCCCAGTTCTCGACGCAGGTCGCGTAACAGTTCGAGAATCGCCGCGCCAACCACGGTGTCCAGGGCAGACGTCACCTCATCGCAGAGGATCAGGTCGGGCTTGGCCGCCAGGGCCCGGGCCAGGTTGATCCGTTGCTTCTGACCGCCGGACAGTTCGTTGGGCCGACGTTCGGCCAGGTTGCGCGGCAGGCGCACCAGGTCCATCAACTCGTCGATGCGCTGGCGCAGGGCCGCGCCCTTGAGGCCGAAGTACATTTTCAATGGCCGCGACAGAATAGTGCTGACGCTGTGCATCGGGTTCAGCGCGGTGTCGGCGTTCTGAAAGACCATCTGGATACGGCGGAACTGATCCGCAGTGCGCCCGGAAAGAGTGCCGGACAGCGGCTTGCCATCGAATAGCAGCTCGCCCTTGGCGGGATCAAGCAGACCAGCAACCACCCGGGCCAGGGTCGACTTGCCCGAGCCTGACTCACCGATCACGCCGATGGCCTGACCCCGGCGCACGGTCAGGTCGATGTCTTCGAGCACACGAATCATCGGCATGCCCTGCAGGTTCTTCTTGCCGTAGCCAGCGGTCATGCCCTTGATGGTCAGCAGCGTCACGTCCTGAGCCACTTCACTGGCCGGGGACAGTTTGGCGTCAGGGCGAGCCGCAGCCAGCAGGCTGCGGGTGTACTCCTCGGCCGGGCCACGCAACAAGGCAGCGGTACCACTCTGCTCGATGACCTGGCCGCCATTGAGTACGACGATCTGGTCGGCCATCTGCGCCACCACCGCCAGATCGTGGGAAACATACACCGCCGTGGCGCCGCGATCCTGCACCACGCGCTTGAAGGCACGCAGCACATCGATCTGAGTGGTGACGTCCAGGGCCGTGGTCGGTTCGTCCAGCACTACCAGCAGGGGATCGCTGATCAGGGCCATGGCTGCCATGACACGCTGCAACTGGCCGCCGGAAACCTGATGAGGATAGCGCTCGCCGATCCTGTCCGGGTCTGGCAGGGACAGGTCACGGAACAGGCCGATGGCCTTGGCGGTCAGGGCGCTGCGGGTGCCAAGACCGTGGATCAGAGCGCCTTCGATCACCTGGTCGATCAGCTTCTTCGCCGGGTTGAACGCCGCTGCGGCGCTCTGGGCAATATAGGACACACGATTGCCACGCAAACGCTGTAGCTGGCCTTCATCCAGGCCAAGCATATTATGCTCGCCGACCTGCACCACGCCGCTGGCCAGACGGCAGCCACGCCGGGCGTAGCCCAGCAGCGCCAGGGCAATGGTGGTCTTGCCGGACCCGGACTCGCCGATCAACGCCAGCACTTCACCTTTTTCCAGGGAAAAGCTCACGCCTTTGACGATTTCGGTCTCGCCACGCTCGCCCGAGGCAACTACGCGCAGGTCTTGGACCCGAATCAACTGCGTCATCTCAATGCCCTCCCGAACGGCGGCTGCGACGTGAGGAAATCCGGTCGATAAACAGGTTCACGCCAATGGTCAGGGTGCCGATGGCCAGGGCCGGGATCACCAGGGCTGGAGCGCCCTGATTGAGACCGCCGATATTTTCCCGCACCAGCGAACCGAGGTCGGCATCCGGTGGCTGGACGCCCAGGCCGAGGAAACTCATGCCGCTGAGCAGCAGAACAATGAAACCGAAACGCAGGCCCAGGTCGGTCAGTACCGGGTTGATCATGTTCGGCAGGATCTCCACGCAGGCGATATACAGGCGCCGCTCGCCACGGGTACGGGCGACCTGCACGTACTCCAGGGCCTCGATATTGACCGCCAGGCTGCGGGCAATACGGAACGCGCCGGGCATGAAACTCAGCACCGCCGTACAGATCAACAGGAGCACAGAGGAGCCGAAGGCCGAGACCATGATCAATGCGAGCATCTTGCTCGGAATGGAGATAAAGGCATCCATGAAACGGCTGATGATTTCATCCAGCCATTTCGGCGCCATTACCGACAGCAGTGCGCAGGTGGTGCCCAGGCCGCTGGCCAGGACGGCGGAAATCAGCGCCAGGCCAACAGTGAATCGGGCGCCGACCAGCACCCGGCTGAGCATGTCGCGGCCCAGGTAATCGGTGCCGAATGGATGGGCCAGGCTGAGCACGTCGAAGACGTTGTCCGACACCACTTCGCCCACCGGATGAGGGGCCAGGGACGGGCCGAACAACGCCACCAGAAGCCAGAAGAAGCACATCACGGCACCCAGCAGGCCGAGCCATGAAGAGCCGTGGGAGATCTTGCCAAGGGCCAGGTCGGGGGTCGCTGGCGTCGATGTCACAATGAGTTTGTTCATTGGGTTCGCAGCCTCGGATTGGAAAGAATGGCGCACAGGTCGGCCAGCAGCACCAGCCCCAGGTAGGCCGTGCAAAACAGCATGGTGCAGGCCTGGACCAGAGCGATGTCGCGGTTGGTCACGGCATCGACCATCAGGCTGGCGATGCCGGGATAGTTGAAGATGGTTTCGACGATCACCACCCCGCCCAGCAGGTACGACAGGCTCAACGCCACGGCGTTGGCAATCGGCCCGATAGCATTGGGCAAGGCGTGGCGCAGGACAATCCGCACGGGGCTGACACCCTTGAGCCGGGCCATTTCCACGTACGGGCTGTCCAGTTGGTCGATCACTGCGGCGCGGGTCATGCGCGCCATCTGCGCGACGATGACGAAACATAGGGTCATCACCGGCAATGCGTAGGTGCGCAGGAATTGCCACGGCGAATGAATGTCGGCGGCGTAGGATAAGGCTGACAACCAGCCCAGATTGACGGCGAACACCAGCACCGCCAGGGTCGCTACCAAAAATTCCGGAACCGCTACCAGAGCCAGGGTGATGAAGCTCAGGATACTGTCGATGCGCCCGCCCCGGCCCATGGCCGAACCTATACCCACGGTCAGGGCCACCGGCACCGAGACCAGCGCGGTGACCGCAGCCAGCATCATGGTGTTGGGGACGCGGCCTGCCATCAGCTCGCTGACCGGCATATCACTGGACACCGAAGTGCCCAGATCGCCGCTGAGCAGCCCCAGCAACCAATGCAGGTAACGCACCACGCCCGGCTGATCCAGACCCATTTTCACGCGCAGCGCCGCGACCTGTTCAGGGGTCGAGAACTGTCCGAGGGCCTGCTGTGCCGCGTCTCCGGGGAGCACGGCAGTGATGGCGAAGACCACCATCGACACGATCAACAACGTCAAGATCGCAGCGCCGGAGCGCCTGCCGATCAGCCACAGCGTGTTGCTATTCATAATCCTGCTCCGCATCAATCGGTTCGTACCGCAATCACGCGTCCAGCCAGACCTGCTCGCTGAACATGTAACCCATGAAACCGCCCAGGGGGTTGCTGCTGTAGCCCTTGATACGCTGGTCTACACCGTCGATGTTGCTGATAAAGACCGGGATGCCGATGCCACAGTTGTCGCTGACCAGGGTCTGCATGTCGGCGTACATCTTTGCGCGCTTGGCGTCGTCGGTTTCGCCACGGGCCAACATCAGCAACTGGTCGAACTGCTCGTTCTTCCAGCCCGACTCGTTCCACGGTGCGGTGGACTGGAAGAACTGCGAGAAGATCACATCAGCATTGGGGCGCGGATTGATGTTGCCGAAGCTCAGCGGGTGCTTCATCCAGTGGTTGGACCAGTAGCCGTCGCTGGGCACGCGATTGACATTGAGGTTCAGGCCCACAGACTTGGCCGATTGCTGCAACAGCACGGCGATATCCACCGAACCGGTGGCGGCCGGCGAACAGACCACTGGCATGCTGATCTTTTCCATGCCCGCTTTCTTGAGCAGGAATTTGGCTTTTTCCGGGTCGTAGGCACGTTGTGGCAGGTCGGCGTTGTGATAGCGCGAGCCCGGGGCGATCGGATGATCGTTACCGACCACCGCGTAGCCACGAAACACCGCTGACTTGACCTGTTCCCGGTCCAGCAGGTACTTCATGGCCTGGGTGAAGTCAGCGTTCTGACCCGGCATCTGGTCCTGGCGGATGATCAGGTCAGTGTAGTTGCCCGACGGTGCATCCACGACCCGGTGCCCGGCACTGGCGGAAATGCGCTGGGTCGAACGCGGATTGACCTCGTTGATCATGTGTACGTCGCCGGACAGCAAGGCGTTGACCCGGGACGGCTCGTCCCCGATGGCGATGAATTCGATCTCGTCCAGATATGGCAGACCCGGCTTCCAGTAGCCTGGGTTGCGCACGCTGACCGAGCGCACGCCCGGCTTGAACTCCTTGACCTTGAACGGCCCGGTGCCCACACCCAGGTTGAAGTCAGTGGTGCCTTCAGGAACGATCAACAGGTGCGATACGGCGAGGATCGAAGGCAGCTCGGCGTTAGGCGCAGTCAGGGTGATCTGCACTTCCAGCGGACCGGTGGCCTTGACTTCAGCGAACTGGGCCATCAGCGGCATGACTTTCGAGCCGGTGGCCGGGTCTTTGTGGCGGTTGAGGGAGAACACCACGTCGGCAGCACTGAGACCTTTGCCGTTGTGGAAAGTGATGTCCTTGCGCAGGGTGATCGTCCAGACCGTGGCCTTGTCGTTGTCGATGCGCTCGGCCAGCTCCAGCTGCGGTACCAGGTGGCTGTCGAAGCGGGTCAGGCCGTTATAAAACATGAAGTGACGCACGTAGTCGGTGGACAACGCGCCCTTGGCCGGGTCCAGGGTGTCGGCGGTGGAGCTGGACATGCCCGCTACCCGGATACGTCCGCCCGGCTTGCCCTTGAGAGGTGTGGCCGCGTCATCGGCAAAGACTTTGCCGGCCGCCCCGAACAGACTGCCCGCGCCCGCCGCGGCGACCCCGGCCACCCCCAACATACGCAACGCATCGCGGCGTGACAGGCCACGATTGAGTCCTTCAAAAACGCGCAGGCTTTCTTCGCCTGAAATCAGTTGGGGTTCGACTTTCTTGTCAGCCATATCAGTTCTACCTGTCGAAAATGGAGATGCCCGGTTGACCGGAGTGTCCTTGAAGCGCAAACGACAACGGTGAAGCAAAAAATCAGTAACGGCTGTCCTGATAGCGATAGTAGGCCCCGACCAGAGGCAAGAACCACGGCGTGCCAAAATGACCAGGGACCGCAGGCCAGTCCAGCTCGCGCCAGGGATTGGCGCTGGTGTTGCCGTCCATGACATCGGCCATGACCTTGCCCATGTGTACCGACATCTGCACACCATGGCCGCTGTAGCCCATCGAATAGAAAACCCCGTCGTGCTCACCGGCGCGCGGCAGGCGATCGGAGGTCATATCCACCAGGCCGCCCCAGCAGTAATCGATACGGGTATTGCTCAGTTGCGGAAACATCTGACTCATGGCCGCCTGCAACACCGCGCCACTCTTGGCATCGGAGCTGCCACCAGACATGGCGAAACGTGCCCGGCCGCCGAACAGCAGACGATTGTCCGGGGTCAGGCGGAAGTAGTTGCCGATCAGGCGACTGGTGACATAGGAGCGTTGCTGTGTGAACAACTGCTCGGTCAGTGCCTGGGGCAATACCTCGGTGGCCACCACGAAACTGCCCACCGGCACGATGCGACGGCGATACCAGCCGGGCCCGCCGTGCTGGCAGGCACCGGTGGCCAGCAGAATCTGCTTCGCCTGGATCGAGCCCCTGGCGGTGTTGACCTGATAACCACCGCTGTTGGCTTTCCAGTCTTTTACCGCCGCGTTCTCATAGATCACCGCGCCGTGCCGTACAGCGGCTTCAGCCAGGCCGACGCCGAAGCGACCGACATGGATCTGTACCCCGTTGCGTTGCAGCAGGCCGCCATGAAATTCACTGGAATCGACTTCTGCACGGGCCTGGGCCGCCGTCAGCAACTCGACGTCGGCATCCACTTCCCGGCGAATCAACTCACAAGTTCGGGCCATGCCCTCGTAATGCATGGGCTTGGCCGCCAGCTTGAGCTTGCCGTTACGCTTGAGGTCGCAGGCAATGCCTTCTTCCTCCACCAGGCTGACCACACTCTGCACCGCACTTTCATAGGCCCGATAAAATGCCCGGGCCTTGTCCGGCCCCAGGCTGGCACTGAGTGCCGAATAATCCTGGGCGACCCCGGTGTTGCACTGGCCGCCATTGCGTCCGGAGGCTTCACCTATTACCCGCCCGGCTTCCAGCACCGCCACACTGGCACCCTTGAGGACCAACGCCCGCGCCGCCGCGAGCCCGGTAAAGCCACCACCGACGATCACGACGTCCACCTGCCCGGCTACCGCGCCCATCCGGGCGCCGGTAAATACCGGTGCGGTATCGAGCCAGTAGGATTCATTGCGCATCTCGTTCCCCTTCGTTGCTCAGTTGTGCAGGCTGGAAAAATGCCGGGTGGGTTGCTTACAGGCCGACCAGAGCCGCCAGGCCGCCGATGTCCGGGATCTGCCGGTAGCCGTAGAACTCGTTGGCCGGCACTTCATGACCACGGGCGACGAAGGCCTTGTTCTTGATCTTCATGTCATGGGCCGGGAACAGGTCGTAGCGGAAGCTCGACGAGACATGCAGGATGTCTTCCGGACCGCAGCCAAGGTTGTCGAGCATGAACTCAAATGCCGCCAGGCGTGGCTTGTAGGCCTGCGCCTGTTCGGCGGTGAAGACCTTGTGGAAGGGCGCGCCGAGCTTGTCGACGTTAGACATGATCTGGCTGTCACTGGCGTTGGAGAAAATCACCAGGGGAATCTTGTCAGCGATTTTCGACAGGCCTGCCGGTACGTCGGCATGGGGCCCCCAGGTCGGCACGGCGTCATAGTAGAGCTGGCCTTCTTCGCGGTACTCGACGCCCCAGCGCTTGCAGGTGCGGGCCAGGGCTGTCTTGAGGATCTCGTCATAAGGCATCCAGTCACCCATGACCTGATCCAGACGATACGCCGAGAAATCCTTGACGAACTGGTCCATCTGTTCGGCAGGCACGCGGTCGGCGAACAGTTCGCGGGTCATGGTACCCATATGGAAATTAGTCAGCGTACCGTAGCAGTCGAACGTAATGAATTTAGGTCGAAGAAAGCTCATTTTGTGCGGTCCTGAAAGTATGTTTGGGTCATGGTCCAGCGGGTCGCCAGAGCCGTGATTGCAACGCTGCAACACACCTTCATTACAACACCGTGAAATCAGCAGATGGCGTTAAAAGTGCGGGCTGGTTGGTAGAAACAGCCGTTTTGCGGCCCGCCCTCAGCAGACTTTGCGGGGCGCTCCAGCCTTGGGCAAAGCCCATATTCATGCGCTTTTATGGATCCTTTTGCCGGCTTCACGCTCAAGGACGGGGTTTTCGCCGCAGAACCTGCTCCGGCGCTCCATGAAAAACGGGCGCCTTCCCGAGAAGGCGCCCGTTATATTCAAAAGACTGCCGCTGGAGCGAGGCTTGCCCGCGAAAGCCATAGTCCAAGCGTCTGAAAACATACCGCCAGTACCTGCCCTTACGCGAGCAAGCCTCGCTCCCACAAATACGCTGCTGTCAGGCACCGATATCGATCAGCACACTCTTGAAGCGCAGATTGGCTTCGAACGCTTCACGGCCCAGATCCTTACCGATGCCCGAGCGCTTGTAACCACCGGTGGGCAGAATGTAGTCGTTGCTGCGGCCATAGCGGTTGACCCACACTGTGCCCGCTTCCAGCCGGCGGATCAGGCGCAGGGCGCGGTTAAGGTCGGCAGTATGCACACCGGCGGCCAGGCCATAGGTGTCGTGTCCGGCCAGATCCAGGGCTTGCTCTTCGTCATCGAAGGCCTGGATGGTCAGCACCGGACCGAAGATTTCCTCCCGTACTGCCGGGTTCTGACTGTCCACGCGCGTCAACAGGGTCGGTTGGTAATAAGCGCCTCCCAGGCCCTCAAACAGCCCGCCACCGGCCAGCACTTCGGCACCGGCCTGGCGTGAGCGCTGAACAATGCCGTCGATACGACTGGCCTGCAGCCGGGAAATGATTGGCGCCAGGGTGCTGTCCGGCGCCCAGGTCGGACCGGGCCTGAGGGCATTGAAGAAGCCCTGCAAATGCTCGATGAACGGCGCCATGATCGAGCGCTGGATAATCAGCCGCGATCCCGATACGCAGACCTGCCCGGCATTGCCGGTAATGGCCAGGGCCACCGTGCGGGCGGTCTTGGCCAGGTCCGGGACGTCGGCGAACACCAGTTGCGGACTCTTGCCGCCCAACTCCAGAGTCACCGGCTTGGGTCCGATGAGGGCACAAGTGGACATGATGCTCGAGCCGGTAGCAGTGGAGCCGGTAAAGGTCACTTTCGCCACGCGGGGATGGCGGCACAGGGCATCGCCAGTAACCCGGCCATCGCCCTGCACCACATTGAAAATCCCCGCAGGGATGCCCGCCTGCAACGCCAGTTCGGCAAAGCGCAGGCTGGAAAATGGCGTCAGCTCGGAAGGCTTGAGCACCACCGCATTGCCGGCCGCCAGGGCCGGGGCGACTTTCCACGAGGCCATGCTCAGAGGGAAATTCCACGGAGCGATGGCGGCGATAACACCATAGGGTTCGGCTATCTGCATGCCCAGGCGGTCGCTCTGGGTCGCGGCCACTTCACCGCCATGCTTGTCCGCCAGCTCGGCGAAAAAGCGAATGCCTTCGGCGACATAAGGAATGTCCCAGGCCAGCACATCCTTGTGCGGTCGGGTCGAGCCCACGGCTTCCAGCGGCGCCAGGACCTGGCCGTCAGCTTCGATAAGATCTGCCCAGCGGCGCATCACCCGAGCGCGCTCCCGGGGCGGTCGACTGGCCCAGTCGCTGGTCTTGAAAGCCTGCCAGGCGTTGCTCACGGCCTCGTCCACCAGATCCGCATCGGCGATCGGCAACCCGGCATAGACCTGACCATCGGAAGGTCGCGAAACCTCCATGCCAGCCTGGGCATCGCGATATTGTCCGGCAATGAAATGAGCGCCGCGCACCGCGACAAGACGAGGATCAAAGCTATCCATGAAGGACTCCAGCCAGTGAAAAGCGAGGTCTCCATGCTAGAAAAAATTCCCAAGCA
This sequence comes from Pseudomonas sp. Pseusp88, assembly GCF_047303955.1. NCBI lineage: Bacteria > Pseudomonadati > Pseudomonadota > Gammaproteobacteria > Pseudomonadales > Pseudomonadaceae > Pseudomonas > Pseudomonas sp. Pseusp88. The sequence continues at coordinate 236,716 of NZ_JBGLYM010000002.1, forward strand.
TTTGCTGCCGACCTTGCCGGGCAATTAAGCAGTTACTGTGGTCGCGGCAGCGGTGAATTGGCGAATCTACCGAATCGCTGCCGCCCCCTTGCCAGCCTTTTCACCAGGTGGGATACAGCACTCCAGTGCAAGAACCTTAATGCCTGTGCATGCCTTTGAATGGAGACCCGCCATGTCGGTTTCGCAACCTCCCGCTTATGTCTATCGCCCGATGACCGCTGATGACGTCGGCAACGCTCACGCGCTCTCGGTCGCCCTGAAATGGCCGCATCGCCTGGAAGACTGGGCCATGTTGCAACGGGTCGCCCAGGGTTTCATCGCTGAAGACAACGGCAGGCTGATCGGCAGCTCTTTTGCGTGTCATCAAGGCGACTTTTCCACCATCGGCCTGGTGATCGTCAGCGATGAGTACCAGGGCAAGGGTATCGGCCGGCGGTTGATGGAGCTGGCCCTGGCTACCGTTGCGCCGCGCACCGCCATCCTCAACGCCACCCAGGCCGGAGCACCACTCTACGAGAAGATGGGCTTCAAGGCCTTCGGTGAGATTCAGCAGCACCAGGGCCAGGCCCCTTCTCTGCTGCCCACGCCACTGAAGGCAGGCAACCATTGTCGCAATCTGACCGATGCCGACACCACCCGCCTCATCGAACTGGCCAATGCCGGCAGCGGCCTCGACCGCAGCGACGTTCTCGCCGACCTGTTGCCAGACATCGAACGCGGCATCGGCATCGAGCGCGATGGCCTGCTACGCGCCTTCGCCCTGCTGCGTCCGTTCGGTCGCGGCCTGTGCATCGGCCCGCTGCTGGCCGAAAACGCCGATCAGGCCCGACACATGATCGAAGAACTGCTGAGCAAGGTGCCTTATGCCTTTGTCCGTATCGATATTCCCGCTGACTGCGGGCTGGCGCACTGGCTGGAAGAAATCGGCCTCAAGCGCGTCGACAGTGTCACCCCGATGAGCCTTGGCAAAGTGCCCACGGCCAAAGATGGCATGCAGCAGTTTGCCCTGGTCACCCAGGCCATCGGCTGATCTTTTTTTGGAGAGTTCCCCATGTCCCAACCCACCGTCCTGCTGTTGGCCCGTGCCGATAACCTGGCCGTAGATACCTCGTTCAGCCAGGGTCGCCTGAGCGTCAGTGATCCGTTTGCCGCACAGCGTCAAACCGCCTTTATCGACGATCAGGGCATCGCTGCCGGGATCGTCCATGCCAGCGGCACATTGACCCTGAAGGATTACCCCTACACCGAGATGCTGGTGGTGCATCGGGGTCTGGTCACCCTGACCACCGCCGAGCGCACTATCAGTCTCGAACCCGGCCAGAGCGCGGTGATCGGCCGTGGTACCGCCGTGCAATTGAACGCCCGGCACGACAGCCTGTGGGCGTTCTGCGCCGCAACACAGGCCACCGGTCCCGACAAGTCTGCGGTCGCCCTGATCGATCATCGTGCCGTGCTGGCGCCCTCGGCCGCACCGGAAGCCGCGATCCTGATCGGCCCGACGCCACAGTGCCGTGCCAATAATATTTTCGAAGACACCGCCAGCCCGCTGCGCATCGGCGTCTGGGACTCTACCCCCTATGCTCGCTACGCCCGGGCGCACAAGGTCCACGAATTGATGCACCTGCTCGAAGGGGAAGTTGAATTGAGCCTGGATAACGGCCCGAGCCTGCTGGTCAAGCCCGGCGATACGGTGTTCGTACCCCAGGGCACGCCCTGCGCCTGGACCAGCAAGGTCTACGTGCGCAAATACTACGTAGTCAATTGAGCGCCGGGGTGATCAGAAAACAATCACCCCCGCCCAGACCATGCCCACTGTGCTTTGCATAAAGTTATCCACAGACATGTCCACGTATTTCGTGGACAACCTGAGGTGATAACTTACTGAATTAATGTGGTTTAAGGGGCAGCATGGCAATGGTGAACACATGCTCTCCCCCTCGCGGACCGGCTTCAGCCGCGAAGCCAATATTGCGGGTAATGGTAGGCGTCGGATGTACCGGCCTCTTCCCGGCTAAAGCCGCCCACATTCCTCTCCCACAGACTTCGCGGGATCAGTCGCTTACAAAATCAAGCCGCCATTCGTCGCTGTGGCCGTCGACAGATCCTGCGTCCCCACCACTTGCACTGCCGAATCGTCAACGGCGGTAAAAGTGCTGCCAGCGTCGAGGATAGCGTCCGTCAGGACGAAGGTCTGGCCAGGTGCAGTAGTGGTATGGGTGACTGCAGCGACGGTATTGGCCAGGGCCGCCGTCGCGGTAGCAGTGGCCAGGGACGTAGCGGTGGCATCCACGCTACTGAGGAAAGTGCGCGCGGCAGCCGCCGCTGTCGCGCCGGAGTAACCGGCGATCTCGGCGCTGGTATCCAGTTGTGCCGTAAAAGCCTTGGCCGCTGCCAGCTTGTTGGCCACTGCCGTGGCATCGCCAGCACCGGCCGAACTCTGGATCTGATAAGCCGCCTGAGCCTGGGTCACCGCGCCAGCATCAATTTGCGCCACCCAGTACGCCAACCCGGCGGACTCCGGGTTGCGGTTGAACAGTGACAGATAAATCGACGACACTTTCTGCGCCGTGGTGGTACCGGCAAACAGCACCTGAGATTCGGTAGACGCGGAAAACCCGGCAACGATCCCGGCCACGCTGCCGCCGGAGGCGTCGATATTCGCCGCCCAATATGCCAGGCCCACCGGGTCGGCCGGACGACCGAAATAAGCAATATAGAGTTGCTGGACCTGATCGAAATACGTCGAAGCCGCCATCGGTTGAACACTCCATTCTACTGACGAATTGCTTGAATAAAAGCGCCGACCCGCTGGCAACAGGCTAGCAATGGCAGATTAACACACCGCCCATCCGGCCCAAGCGCGGAACGCCGAACGGAAAGGCTGTTCATAAAAGCATTGGGACTGAACCGATCAAGAGGCCAGAAATGAACAAAGACATCAACGAAATCGACGGCAGTTGCCACTGCGGTGGCGTACGCTTTCACGTGCGCCTTGCCAACGGTCTGCACAGCGCGCGCCGTTGCGACTGCTCCTACTGTCGCATGCGCGGAGCGGTCGTGGTGAGTGCGCGACTCGAAGACTTTCAGATCACCGCAGGGGCCGAGCTGCTGACCCTGTATGAATTCCATACCCGCACGGCCAAACACTACTTCTGCTCAAGATGCGGGATCTACACCCACCATCAACGTCGCTCTGATCCACTGCTATACGGGATCAATGCAGCTTGCCTGGAAGGCGTCAGCCCATTTGATTTTGCCGAAGTACCGGTGAATGACGGGACAGTGCATCCTTCTGACCATCCTGAGCGCAAGGGGGATGGGGTGATTGGGGTGTTGAAGTTTGTGCCGCGCGAGTGACAGTAGGAGCCGGGTCTTTTCAATCGGTACAAACGCTACCGAATTACCGTAGCTCCGTGGGAGCTGTCACGGCGTCAGTGACTGACGTGACGTCGTCGCCAGCAAGCCGGCTCCTACGGGATCTCATTCCAATTCAAATCGCTGCGTCGTGTTTTATAGCCGCACATTGAATCACACCGCAGGAAAAGGCCCGGCCACCCAGTAAGCTTCAAGAATATGGTCATAGACCTGCACATCATCGCAGCCTCGCGCCACCAGTTGCGCGCCCTCGACTGCGGCGAAAATCGCCATTGCCCACTTGCGTAGCTCTGCCGGGTCGCGGTCATGGGGTTCCAGGTCGAGGACCCGCACCAACCAGTCGGTCAGCAGGTTGGTAAAGCGGTGGACCTGTACTTGCACCTGTGCGGCGAGGTCGGTGTATTCGGCGGCCATGATGCCGCCCAGGCACATGCGGTTTTCCCGGACCAGGGTGGCGCGAAAAACGTCTACATAGCTCTTGATGCAGGTTCTGCGGTCTTTGGAGGTATCGAAGACCTGGTTCAGGTATTCGAGGAATTCGTCAGTGTATTGATGGGCCAGGGCGGCGCCCAGATCACCTTTTGTGGGAAAGTGGTAATGGATGCTCGAACTTTTTACCCCGACCGCCGTAGCCAGGTCGCGAAAGCTCAGGGAGTTATAGCCCCGCGCCTGCACCATCGAACGAGCTGCCATCATCACAGCCTGCTTTGTGTCGCCAGTGGCCACGGTCGTATCCCCCAAAAGGGTTGAATGTATTGAAGCAGACCTGCCCGGTCAAGGACGGGCAGGACTGCCAACACGTTGATGGCCGCATGACCGACCGAACAGTAAGCTGCGTACAGTTACACCATCGGATGCTCCGCCCCATCCATCGTGATGACGGTACCGGTGATATAGCTGGCCTTGGCCGACGCCAGAAACAGCACGACATCGGCAATTTCCTCAGGCTTGGCCATGCGACCCATGGGGATCTTTTGCACGCTGCGCTGGATCGCTTCTTCCACAGTGCCACCGGCATGTCGCGCTTCGGCCGCCATGCCTTCGGCAACCCGACCGGTTTCAGTCAGGCCCGGATTGATCCCCACCACCCGCACCCCGGAGGCGGCATAAGCATTGCCCAACCCGGCCGTAGCCAGCATCAGCGCCGCATTGGCCGCACCGCCCGCCAGATGAATAGGTTTGGCCACCTTGCCCCCGGCACCGATGATATTGACGATCACCCCCCGCCCGCGCCCGGCCATCAGCTTGACTACCGGGTCGGCGACGTTGATGGTGGAAAAGAACTTGGCATCCATGGCTGCACGCCAGAACGCCGGGGTAAGGTCTTCCGGCGCCGAGCGCTTGGCCGCGCCCGCCGAGTTGACCAACACCTCGATCGGACCGACTTCCTGCTCGACGCGCTGCACCAGGGCCGCAGCCGAAGCCTCGTCACAAAGGTCAGCGGCAAAGCCGAGCGCGCCGGGCAACTGTGTCAGCGCTTCATCGATATTGGCCTGGGAGCGCGAACTGATCACCACGCGCGCACCTTCTGCGGCAAATTGCCGGGCACAGGCCAGGCCAATGCCTTTGGAACCGCCAGTAACCAGCACAACCTTTGCATCAAAGCTTTTCATGACCCGGTTTCCTTGAGTGGACAATCGACGGTCACCTTACGCCTGGCGGAGGGCTCGCTAACAGTGAAAGGTGACTGTGGGACCGGCTTTAGCCGGGAAGACGATACGGCAGACGATAGAGATGTATCACTCGTACCGATGCCCTCCGGGCTAACGCCGGTCCCACGCAAAAGCTCCACAATTCAATTGATCAGCATGTCTGAGTCCGATCTTCCACCCGAATAACATCGCGTCCATCACGCTTGGACTGATACAGCGTGGCATCGCCCCGTTCAATCAACGCTGCCAAGCTGATCGGGGGCTGGTTGAACAGGTCGGCGCCGATACTCAGGGTCACCGCCTGGGGCGTGGTAAATGCCTGGACGGCAGCCTGGTTGAATTGCTCGCGCAGTGCATTACCCAGATGCGTGACGATATCGTTCGAAGCATCATTGATCAGGATAACGAACTCATCGCCGCCCAACCGCCCCGCCAGCGAACCCTGTGGCAGCAGCCCGCGAACGATTTCGCTCAGGGTGACAAGCAGGCGATCGCCCGCGCCATGGCCATACAGGTCATTGACCTGCTTGAAGTGGTCGATATCGATCAGCAGCAAGGCGCCCGGTCGGGTATTGGAAACCTCTGCCAACAGCCTCGGCGCCCGGATTTCCAAGGCGCGGCGGTTGTACAGGGCGGTCAGTGGATCACGTTCGGCGAGGTGCGTGATGCGCTTCTCTCGCCGATAACGCTCGGTGCCGGTCATGGACAGCGCAATCAGCATGATCGCCATTGCGCCTTCGACGAGGGAAACCTGAATGATCTCGCCGCGAAAAGCAGCAAGGTCGATCAAGGTCCCCGGGATCAATGCTGTTACCGCCTTGGCGCCATAGAACAGCCCATGAACCAGCAGGACATAACGCAGCTGCACCGCCCCTACGCCGAGCGACCGGCCGTGGGGGCGCAGCAGGAAGCTGGCCCGCAGCATCAACAAGGCGACCAGCACCGAGTTGACCAGCAGCATGACCTTGGACCAGGGCTGCTCACCGGGCAGTAACAAAAGCGCCAGCCAGACGACGAAGATCAGGTTCCAGACCCGGGACAGGCGTACCTGAGTAAAGCGCGCAACCCCCAACAGGAACAGCCAGTGGGCGGTCACCAACAGCCCGTTGGCAAACCAGATACCGATCAGCAGAATTCCGCTGCTGCGCAGCAAGGCCAGGGTCGAACCCACGGTGATGGTTGCAAAGCCAGCGCTCCAGAACAGCAGCGAAGGTTCATTAATGCTGCGCCATTCCACCGCCAGATACAGTGCGGCAGCCGCCGCAAGAGCGATGGAAAGGGTCAACATCGTGGGAGGGTCGAGCGCCATATCTTCAACAGCCTGTGTGCTTTTAAGTAAAAAGGCACAATTGTAAGCGCTCGATGCGGTTTTCGCCGGGCATTACATCGGTTGTCGGGGCATCAGGCGTGACGTCTCGCGAACGCGTTCGCTGTCGCCACCCGAATAGTCAGATCGAACGCTGATTGACCCGTTTCGAAAGCTCTTCGGCGGACTCCTTGCGCTCGGAATAGCGATCGACCAGATGGTCCTTGCGGTCGCGCAGTAGCAAGGTGAACTTCATCAACTCCTCCATGACATCGACCAGGCGATCATAGTAGGAGGATGGTTTCATCCGCCCTGCGTCATCGAACTCGGTGAAAGCCTTGGCTACCGAAGATTGATTGGGGATGGTGAACATCCGCATCCAGCGACCCAGTACCCGCAATTGGTTAACCACATTAAAAGATTGCGAGCCACCACAGACCTGCATCACCGCCAGGGTTTTACCTTGCGTCGGGCGTACCGCTCCCATGGCCAGGGGGACCCAGTCGATCTGCGCCTTGAACACCGCGCTCATCGCACCGTGGCGTTCCGGCGAGCACCAGACCTGCCCCTCGGACCATTGCATCAACTGGCGCAGCTCAATGACCTTGGGATGGGTATCGGGAGCGTCGTCGGGAAGCGGCAAGCCTGAAGGATTGAAGATGCGCGTTTCAGCGCCGAACTGCTCGAGCAGGCGTGCGGCCTCTTCGGTCACCAGGCGGCTGAACGAACGCTCACGGGTCGAACCGTACAGCAGCAGAATGCGCGGCTTATGCTCAGCGGGTTCCCGTGGCTCCAACGCTTCCAATGTCGGGAGACTGATGAGTTCGGCGGCTACGTTAGGCAATGTTTCGTTCATGAGAGGTCCTGGTTTCGTCTTACAAGCTGCCAATACGGGCCAATTCGGATTGCAATTGTTCACGACTCAAGCTGGCGAACGGCAATGCAAAGAAAGCGTTGGCTCGCTCCTGGATCTTGCCCAGCGTCATCTGGAAGGCAGCAGTGATCTGCGCTTCGCTGCCAGAGACTTCGGACGGATCGGCCAGCCCCCAGTGCGTCTTCATAGAGGGGCCGAAGAAGATCGGGCAAGCCTCGCCCGCAGCCCGGTCACAGACAGTGATCACAATGTCGGGGGCAGAGTGTGCAAAGGCATCAGAGGCCTTGCTGCTCAGTCCGTCCGTGGCGATGCCTGCAGCTTCCAGGGTTTGCAAGGCTCGCGGATTGACCCGGCCGCTGGGAAAACTGCCGCAGCTCACTGCCTCGAATCCTGCGGATGCCAGGTGATTGAACAGCGCTTCGGACAAGATGCTGCGGCAACTGTTATGGGTGCACATGAACAGGACTTTCATGGAGGGCTCGCAAATGAATAGTTCAGGAAGGTCGCAAGGCTTGATCAGTCGCAAAGCCCCCGGTCGAGCGAAGGGATATTCATCGCACAGAGCCTGCGGGCGTCAATGTCCAGCCAGTCTTGATTGGCAGCGGCGACAGTGCGCAGCAAATCAGTGACCCACGCCGGCAGTTCGGGATGCAGGCGGTAATAAACCCATTGGCCTTTGCGCCGATCCATGAGCAAGCCGGTCGCGCGCAGGAGCGCCAGGTGTCGGGATATCTTGGGCTGGCTTTGCTCGAGCGCGCTGGTCAGCTCGCAGACGCAGAGCTCGCCTTCGCCAACGATCAGCAAGGTGATTCGCGCGCGCGTTTCATCCGCCAGGCATTTGAAGACGTCAGTGGGTGTCAGGAGTAAGGTCACGGCAGCCTCTGCGATCGGTAGCAAAGCAGACGAAAAAAACAAATATACGAAATTCCATATATCCAGTAAAGCATATATACAACCCGGCAACCGACCCGTAACTGCCGGGAGGGCGAAGCTCTGCCATAATGAGGCCACTTTTAAGACCACGTCCCCAACTCACACCATGCTTTTACTTTCGCCCCCGGTAGCCTGCTGATGTTGCTGAACGACCCGGTCACCCTGCTGCTGGTGCTGATTCCCTTCGGCCTGATGACTCTGGTCATGCTGTGCCTGTCCTATGCCGGGATCAGCAAAAGCAACGCGCCGCTGCACTGGTGGGTCGCGGGGGATCTGTTTCTGGCGGCGTATCGCGCCGTGCCGCTGTTGCAGACAGGGGTACTGGATGAGCGTTTTTCCGCGCTGTGGCTGCTGTCCCCTACCCTGACATTCCTGCTCAATGGCCTGTTGCTGCAACTGGCGATCACCGCCCACACCCGCGCCCTGGCTTCGCTGTGGCAGGCGCCGATCGGGCGTTATCAGCCACTGCGCGAGCTGCTTGGCATGCCGGTGCTGCAAACCGTCGGTTGCCTGTTGTTACTGCACAGCAGCTGGTTGCTGCCGTGGTTCTTCCTGATGCTGGCATTGAGCGTGGCCCGCCAGTTGCAATTTACCTGGCCGCTGCGCACCCGTTTTCGCGGCGCCTGGGGGCTGATCTTCGGGCAGGCGGTGATTGTGCTGTTCCATGGCTGGAACGCAAGCAGCCTGAGCCTGAACCCGATCCCGCCGTTGGCGTTCGATGAACCGGATATGTTCTCGCTGCCAGCCCTGTGCATCGACTTCCTGGTGTCGTTCCTGTTTACCCTGAGCTTCGCCCTGTGCCTGCAGGAGCAACTGCGCCAGCAGATTACCCAGCTGAGCATCACCGACACCCTGACCGGCGCCCTCAACCGTCGCGGCGCAGCGCCGATCCTGTTGCGCGAATGGGCACGGGCCACCAGCGAGCGTTACCCGATGGCGGTGGCGATGATCGACCTCGACCACTTCAAGTCCATCAACGACCAGTTCGGCCATGCCCTGGGTGATTCAGCGCTGCAAGCCTTTGCCACAACGGTCGAGAAGCTCAAGCGCCAGTCCGACGTGTTCGTGCGCTGGGGCGGCGAGGAGTTTCTGCTGGTGCTCCCGCGCACCGACCTGGAACAGGCCCAGGCCTTCATGCGCTGTCTGCGCGAGGCCCTGCATACGCAGCAGCCAGAGCCGGAGCTGCCGTTCAAAGTCAGCTTCAGCGCTGGCCTGGCCGATCTGGAAAGCGTCGGCAAGCGCCATGACTTCGAAGGCCTGTTGCGAGGTGTGGACAAGGCCCTGTACCGCGCCAAGCAGCAACGCGGCCGGGTGGAAGTGATGGAGGCGGCCGACCTGTGATCGGCGGCTGCATCACTTGGCGCCGCGCTGGGGCCGTATCAACGAACGATGGATGCGTTGCTGGCGCTGGCACAGCTGAACCGCGAAAAAGTCAACTGCCAACCTCGTTGGAGCCAGGCTTGCCCGCGAATCAGACGACTCGGGCAAGCCTCGCTCCTACGAGATAGCCCGCCAACCGATCGGGCTGTGCCGGGCATCCGGCGGGCGCTACAATCCGCCCACTACTCGACCTGCCCATTGCCGAAGTAACCATGCCAGTCCTGCCCGACCCCGTTCCTGAAGCCGAAAAAGCCGCGCCGCCACTGCTGAACTGGCTCAAATCCCTGTGGCCAGCTCCCCAGACCATCAACACCCGGGAAAAACTGCGTGCCAGCTGTGGCGCCGCCCTGGGCATCCTGCTCGTCGCGGCTGCGGGCATGCTCTGGCTGCGAGGGACGATGGCCACCGATCACGGCATGCTTGCTCTGGCCCTCGTCGCGCCGATCGGTGCCAGCGCTGTGCTGGTGTTTGCCGTACCCTCGAGCCCCCTGGCGCAACCCTGGTCGGTGGTGGGCGGCAACACCCTGTCGGCATTGGTCGGTATCGCCTGCGCCAAATGGATTCCCGACGCCTCAATCGCTGCAGCACTCGCCGTCAGCCTGGCCATTGCCGTGATGATCGCCACCCGCAGCCTGCATCCACCCGGCGGCGCATCGGCGCTGTTGATGGTGCTGGTGGGATGTGATCGATTTGCCTATGCCTTGAGCCCGGTCCTCACCGACTCACTGCTGCTGGTCGCCGCCGGGCTGATCTACAACAACCTGACCCGACGCCCGTGGCCCCACGTAGCCCCTGCAAAACCACCATCGACCCATAGCCGTTTCAGCAGCGCAGACCTGGACGCGGCGCTGGCGCATTACAACCAGGTGCTGGACGTTAGCCGCGATGACCTGCAAAACCTGCTTGAGCAAGCAGAAGCCGCGGCCTATCAGCGCAAGATGGGCGAAATCCAGTGTGCCGATATCATGAGCAGGGAACTGATCGTCACCCGTCAGGAAATGCCCCTAAAAGATGCCTGGGCACTGATGCGCAAGCACAAGATCAAGGCCCTCCCGGTCGTCGACCGGCAAAGTCATCTGCTCGGTATCGTCACCGTTGCCGACTTCATGAAACAGCTGGATCTCGACGCCCATGAAGGCGTCGGCTGGCACCTGCGTGCTCTGCTGCGGCAAAAGCACAAAGTTCGCCCCGTGACTATCGTCGGCCAGATCATGAGCCGCACCGTGCGAGTCGCCAGTGCCGATCGCCTGTTGATTGACCTGGTGCCGGTGTTCTCCGAGAACGGCCACCGGCATATTCCGATCATCGATGCCGATCGGCGTCTGGTCGGCATCGTCACCCAGTCGGATCTGATCAAGGCGCTATATACCGCCGTGCGCGCGTGACGAGCAGTCCTTTTACCGGTTCGACCAACCTTCGATGGTCCGCACCAGCTCGGTCAGATCACGCCCGCCGCCGTCCTGCTGCGCCGCAACGTTCCACAACTGGCGCGCAGCATTGCCCAGCCACATCGGCACGCCCAGGGCCTGGCACTCCTCGACCGCCAGACCGATATCCTTGCAGACGCTGGATACGGGAAAGCCGAAATCGAATGTGCCCGGCAGGACATGTTTGGGAAACTTGTCCAACGTTGCCCCGTTCTTGCCGCTGCCCGCATTGATCACATCCATCATCACCTGCGGGTCGAGACCGCCCTTGATGCCAGCGGCGTAGGCTTCCGACGTGATGGCGAAGGCCGTGGTCGAAAGCATGTTGTTCAGCAGCTTGAGCAACTGGCCCTGGCCGGCCTGTTCGCCGACGATAAAGACCTTGCCGAACACATCGAACAGCGCTCTGACCCGGGCCACGGCTTGAGGATTGCCCGCGACCATGATTGCCAGCGCTCCCCGAGCGGCACCCGCCGCCCCGCCACTGACTGGCGCGTCGACGGTTTCGATGCCGGCCTTGAGCAACCCTGCCGCAACTTCCTGCTCGGCCCTTGAGCCCACCGTGGACAGGTCGACGAGAATCCGCACCGCCTTACCTTCGACGATGCCATCCTGCCCCAGTGCCACAGCCTTGAAAATCGCCGGGCTGGGCAGGCTGGTGAAGATGATTTCGGCGCTGTCGGCCACTTCCCGCACGCTGTCGGCAACCCGCGCGCCCAAGCCGCCAAGTTCGGCCAGGGCGGCCTGATCCTTGTCGAAGATCACCAGGGCATGGCCCTGTTCCAGCAGGCGTCGGGCCATGGGCCGCCCCATCACGCCCACGCCAATGAAACCCAGTTGTTTGTCAGTCATAACCACTCCTGATGCAAAGACGATCAGCCCCGCGCCAGGCGCATTACAGCGCCAGCATCGTTGGCCTGCTCCAATGACCACAGCCGCTCGATCAGAGGCTGTGGCGTACAGGTCGAACCGCCATAGGCGGCCAGTTCACACAGTTTGTCCGCCAGGGCCTGATCGCTCAGGGGCGCGCCGAGACTGCCTCGAGCCACCTCGATGGCGCAGCTCAGGCTGGCGCCGGAGCCAAACAACAGCCGCACCCGCGCGGCTTCCACCGCATAGCCTGCGTCGTCGATAAAGTGCAGCAGCGGATATAGGGCGCGCAGGCCAGGGTCGGCGACCGCCGCATCGCTGAATTCAGCCAACCCGGCGCGCCCCGTGCACAGAGCAACGGCGCAGGCATGCTGGGCGCTGACCTGGGACTCACGACCGCTGCGGACGGCCGGACGATCGGTGCGCTGGCGCAGCAGCGGGTGACCGGTCAGCTCGATACACGTCAGGTCCGCCAGCACACATTGAGGATTGCGCGACAACTCCAGACAGGCTTCGATCACCGGGTTCAATACCACGCCGCAGGGGTAAGGCTTGTAGGTGTTGGCATTCAAGGCCCAACGCTCGCCGAGACCCTGGGTAATCTGCCCGTAGTCCGGGTTCTCACCCATCACCCGGAGAAAACCGCGCTCGCCCTCAAGGGGAAACTCGGGACCGTTGAAACCTTGCCCGGCCAGCAACGCCGATAACAGGCCATTACGCGCTGCGTTGCCGACGCCTATGCTTTTTGCCGCACTGCCCAGAGTCTCCACCAGCCCGCCGGATTGGGCGCTGGCCGAGCCCACCGCCCAGGCCTGTTGCCGGGCATCCAGGCCGAGCAGTTTGCCCACCGCCATGGCCGCGCCGAATACGCCGCAGGTCGATGTGATATGCCAGCCGCGGCGATAGTGTTCGGGAGAGATCGCCATACCCAGACGGCACTCCACCTCCACCCCAAGGACGAAGGCCAACAGCAGTTGTTCACCGCTGAACACCTGGCGCTGCGCCAGGGCAAACAATGCTGCGGCGACCGGGGCCGTCGGGTGGATGATGGTCGGGATATGGGTGTCGTCGAAGTCGAAGACATTGGCGCTCATGGCGTTGAGCGAGGCGGCGTTGAGGATATCCATGGACTCGCTGCGACCAATGATCCCGGCCTGCTCGCCTGCGCTAAAGCCGCCAAACAGTCTGACCGCCGTGACAATATCCGGATCGTTGCAACCGGCTAGCGCCACCGCAAAGTAATTGATCAGGGCGCGCTTGGCCTCATGGCGCACCAGAGGCGGTATATCGGCCCAGGTGGTGCGGGTGACAAATTCGCTGAGCAGCCGCGTGACAGCAGGAACCTGCATGGTGCCTCCGTTGGTTTGGTAGATATCCGGTAAACGCGAGACCTTTTGGAGGTCGCCCCCTCGCAGGGGCAGCGCAACAAACATTGGCCGGGAGTGGGTACGAATCTGTGGGAGCGAATTCATTCGCGAAAGCAGTGTTCCAGGCGACGAAAATGCGTCGAATGTACCGGCCTCTTCGCGAATGAATTCGCTCCCACAAGATTTGCCCCCTGCCCCGGTTGGTGTTTGCTGCGTGACAACGCGGCTGTCGTAGACATGGTACGGCCTCACCCCGCCAACCACCCATCATCCACCGGCAAGGTCGCGCCGGTGATCGATGCGCCGCTTTCACTGCACAGGAACACGATCAGATCCGCCACATGGGCCGCGTCGACAAACCGTCCGGTGCCTTGCTTGCCGCGCAGGAACTCCCGGGTTGCGAGCTCACGATCAAGCTGTTTGTCGGCCATCAGATCGGTCAGCCGCCCTTCGATATTCGGCGTCAGCACTGACCCAGGACACACCGCATTGCAGGTAATGCCCTGACCCAGGGTTTCCACGGCCACGGCACGGGTAAAGCCCAGCAGCGCAGTCTTGGTGGTGACGTAATCAATACGATTGGCAATCGCCCGGGAGCCGTAGGCCGAGGACATGTTGAAGATCCTCCCCCAGCCCCTCGCACGCATGCCCGGCAGGCTCAGCTGCACGGCGCGAAAGGCCGCAGTCAGGTTCACCGCCAGGGCCTGCTGCCAACGCTCGACGGGAAAATCTTCGAGGGGCGAAAAATGCCGCACCACAGCATTATTGACCAGCACATCCACCGCCCCTGCTGCCGCCATCATCGCCTCGACACCCGCAGCGCTGGACAGATCGACCTGCACATAACTGACTGCAACGTCGTGCTGCCGAGCCAATTCATCACAGGTGGCGCGCATCTCGGCCTCGGGCTCAAGCCCGTGCAACACCACATCGAAACCCGCCACCGCCAACCCCGTCGCCATGGCCAGGCCGAGACCGTTGGACGAGCCGGTAATCAAGGCTCGCTTGCCCTTCATGCACTGGCTCCGATGCGTACGGCAAACGACGGCGTGGCCGGGTCTACCGGAGCAAAGCGGTTCATTACATCCGGATCATGCCCGGGAATCACCACCGCCCCGGGGCGCAGCAGCCATTCACGGATCTGTGCATAGCCCTGGTACATGTCGGCCAGGCTGTCGAGCACGGCGAACGGCCGGTCTGCGTCCAGCTCCTCGTAATAATGGATGGCATCGGAAGCCAAAATCACCGGCCCTTCCGGCATTTCGATGACCACCGCCAGTTGCCCCGGCGTATGCCCGCCCAGTTCGTGCAGCTCGATACCTGGAATCAGGGTATTGCGCGGCTCATCCAGCAGGGTAATGCGCCCGGCCTGCTCCAGTGCCTGCAGACGCTCGATATCCAGCGAGTCAATATGGTGGTGATATTGCGGGCGCTGGCCCATGTCGGTGCCCCAGAACTCGAATTCACGCCGGGACATGACGATCTTCGCGTTGGGATACAGGCCAAGGTTGCCGGCGTGGTCGTAGTGGGCGTGGGTCAGTACCAGCAGCTTCACTTCGGCCGGATCGATCCCCAGGCGCGCCAGGGCATCGGCCGGACTGACCAGGGGCTGGCGCTTGCGGGCCAGGGCCGCTTCCGGACTGAAACCGGTGTCGATGACGATCGTCTGTTCGTCGTTGCGGAAGATCCAGAAGAAGTAATCCATGGTGATTTCCGCATCCGGCTCACGGTAAGCGCGGAAGTTGTAATAGCACTCACTCTTGGTGGTCTGCCGGGTGCCGTAGCGCACCACGATCACTTCGGGGTTGTTCCAATTCGTCGGATTATTGTTGTTCATATCGACTCCGGGTTCGGGCTAAAAGACGGTTCGGGCTATCAGGCTTGCCGGGACTCACCCAGCGCATGCTCCAGCATCGGCGCAGCTTCGAGGGCACCGTGAATGCCGATAACGCTGACGATCTCGAGCATTTCCATGAGCTGTTCCTTGCTCGCGCCGTAGCGCAGGGCGTTGCGCATATGCAGCTTGAGCCCCGGCACATAGAGGTGAGTGGCGGCAGCATCGAAGGCGCAATACATCAGTTCCTTGACCAGCGGCGACAGCACCCCGGTGCGCCACGGCACCGACGAGAACTCGACGTAGGCCTCGAACAGTTCGGGGTCCAGCTCCAGCAACCCTTCCCACGACGGATGCCAATAGCCACGGTTCTCGACAAAGCGGCTCTTCAGTGCCTCGCGCCGGGCATCCAGTGGCTCAGGGCCGTTGCGCAGGCCCTCCTCTTCCAGCACTTGCAGCAGCACCGGCACGCCGACATTGGAAGCATGGATGCCGACGGTGCTGATCAACTCCAATACTTCCGTCAGCTCTTCGCGAGTTGCACCATGAGCCAGGGCCACCCGCAGGTGCTCATGAATGCCGGGGCGATAGAGATGGGTCGCAGCAGCGCTGGCGGCGATGCCAATGAAAGCCTTGACCTTGTTTTCCAGATGATTCTTCTGCCACGGCACGGCGGCGAAACCGGCGTAGGCTTCGACAAAGCCGGGGTCCAGGCGCAGGAGGCTGTCCCACGCCGGGCTCCAGCTTCCTGCACCGTTTTCGAAGGCGGCCTTGGCTTTCTTCTGTGGTTCTGTCAGTGCCATATCACGGCCTCCTCCATCACTGAAAAGTTGCGTTCTTTCTGTGGGACCGGCTTTAGCCGGGAAGACACATTTCCGGCTAAAGCCGGTCCCACATATGTCATGTGTTTCATGGGTCTCAGCGCGCCGAGCGCAGGTAATCAGGGTCGCTTACCGCTTCCTGCCACACGGTCTTGCCGATGGAGGTAGCGGTATGGACCATGAAGTTCTCGGTATTGGCGCCGTGCCAGTGCCGTTCGCCGGGGCCGATCCATACGGTGTCGCCCTGGCGAATCACCTGCGGATTCTCGCCCTCCAGACAGATCCAGCCACTGCCCGCAGTGACGTAGAGCACCTGGCCGAGCTCATGGAAGTGCCAGAAAGTCCGGGCGCCGGGGTTGAACGACACGTTATTGATGGTCACGCCGTCCGTGGTCGGCATCACCGGGTCGGCCCAGACCACACCGGTAAAGGTCGCACCACGCTGTTCGGAAATGGCACCTTCTACGCTGCCGTGAATAACCTTCATGCCTTGTCCTCTTTCCAGGTTTGATGAAGCCGCACACCACCGGACATATCGCCGATGGCGTCCACGACCCTGTTACTGATCTGATCGCCGTAGCCCAGCGCCACCTGCAAGCCAAAACTCGCCAACGGCCCAGAGGCATTGAGCGAAGCGACGCCCAGCTCACGGATGCGGTCGATGTAGAGGACCACGTCCTTGCTCATCAACTTGCCGGTCAGGCCGCCTTCCAGGTAGTTGCCGTCGACGATGTAGGGGAAGCGCTTCTGAGTGGCGAAATTGACTCCGCTGCTGCTGTTGAGCACATCCAACAACTGGTGCAGGTCCAGGCCGGCCTTCTTGCCCGCCACCATCACCTCGGCGGTGGCGGCCAGGCTCACCGCATTGAGAAAGTTATTGAGCAGCTTGGTGGTATGCCCGGCGCCGCTCTCGCCCATGCGAAAGACCTTGCTGGCGATGGGCGCAAAGACCCAGTCCAGTGCCGCGACACTGGCGGCATCGCCACCGACCATCAGCGTCAGTGCGCCCTTCTCTGCCGCCGCCGCACCGCCGGAGATTCCGGCGTCGATGTACTGCACACCACGGGTGGCAAACAGACCGTGCAAACGCACGGTGGAACTGGCGGCAGCAGTGCTCAGGTCAACGACGATCTGCCCTTCACGACAGTGGTGCAGCAGGCCGTCAGCGCCTTCGACGACGGCCTCGACCACCTTGCTGTCGGGCAGAGACAACAGCACCACCCCTGCCTCTGCCGCGACACTGGCAATGGAATCTGCCACTTGGGCGCCTGCGGCCTTCACTCGCTGGGTATCAGTGTCATAGCCCAAGACAGTGAGGCCTGCATCGACCAGGCAGCGAGTCATGCGCCCGCCCATGTTGCCCAGGCCGATAAAGCCTATGGTTGTGTTGTTCACGAGTACTCTCCTGTTCAGCCGGGCGTCAGAAATCGACGTCCTTGGTTTCCGGGCCCATGTACGCGCCGATGGTGGCAATCACGCCGCCCACGCAGAGCAATACTGACGGTGTCAGGGTGAAAGGCATGATCTGGCCCAGCCAGGCCATATAGAAGGCGTAGAACGACGGGATGATCACCGACAGACTGAAGCCGACGCCGAAACCGGTGGCCCGCACGTCGGTGACAAAGCGCTCGTTGATATAGGTCACGATCACGCCCCAGGGCGCGGTCACCAGTACCGACAGCAGGCACACCAGGGTCATGATTACCGGCAGCGACAGCCCCGGCACATTGGCCAGCACATACATGATCCCGGCACCGGCCGTGGCGATGATCGGGCCCAGGATGAGAAAGAAACGCCGCCGACCGATCTTCTGGCCGATCATCCCCGAGGCGATATAGCTGAAGAACAGTACCGAGTAAGCGATCAAGAGCGTGCCGGTCACCTGCATGCCGGACAGGTGCAGGGTGTTCACCAACAGCCCGGTTGGCAGGAAGATGGTGATAATGTTCTGCGTCAGCCAGAAGCCGGTCATCATCAGCAGCACTTGCAGCAGATTGCGGCCACTCTTGCCCTTGAGCAGGTCGGTCAGGGGGAGTTTTTCCCGGGGTTTCTTCCCGGCATCTTCTTCCCAGATTTCCGACTCCGACACCGCGTAGATGTAGTACAGCGCCAGCACCCCGGCCAATACGGCACCGATTACAAACGGAATACGCCAGCCCCATTGCACGTAGGGCGAACCGGGGCCGTCCAGTGGATACAGCATGAACATCAGCATCGCCACCAGGTTGATGCTGACGTAGGCCAGAGGGAAGCCGGCGATGATCAACCCGCCAACAAAGCCGCGTTGATGCTTTTTCGAATACTCGATGGCCAGTGGCATGGCCCCGGTGTAGCCGCCGCCGAGGAAGATGCCGTCAACGAAACGCAGCAGCACCAAGGCCCAATAGGAGGCGATGCCGATGGTCTCGTAACCGGGCAGCAAAGCGATCAATAGTGTCACCACACCAAAACCGGATACCGAATAGATCGAGGCCATGCGGCGCCCGGTCTTGTCGGCGATCATGCCGAACAACAGCGCACCGATGGGCCGTCCCAGCAGCGTGGTGATAAATACCAGGGAGGCCAGAATCGCCGCCATGCCCGGCGACAGCTGGGCCGGCTGAAAGAAGAACAACACCGGGGACAGCACGACCACCGGCAGGTAGATGTCGAACATGTCGATGTATTCGGAGAAGAATGCGCCTTTGATCGCGTTCCTTCTTTTCTTCTCGATCGATTGATCGGTTTCGGCCAGCGCTTTGGCCGGGGCTGGGACCGGGGCGGAGATACTCATGACGTTTCCTTATAATTATTGTTGAACGACAAGCGTGTGTGCGCGGCCGCGATTCAGGCGCCTTTGGTTTCGGCCTCGTAGGCCTTGATCGCCTCGGAGGCAACGCGGAACGCAGCCAAACCCAGGGGCACGCCGCAGTAGATGGCCGCCTGCATCAGCACTGCGCGGATCTCATCCTTGGTCACGCCGTTACGCAGGGCGCCGCGTACATGCACGCCCAGTTCGTGGTGCTGGCTCATGGCAGTGAGCATGGCCAGATTGACGATGCTGCGGGTCTTGAAGGGCAAGGTTTCATCGCCCCAGACCTCGCCCCAGCAGACTTCGGTCACCAGCTTTTGCATTGGCCGATTGAAGTCATCTGCCGCAGCCCAGGATTTCTCCACATGCTGGTCGCCCAGCACTTCCTTGCGATTGTTGAAACCCTGATTGAAGCGTTCGTTATCACTCATGCTGATCTCCCGTTTTCCGTACTATCGACCGATTGTCATACAGTTATAAAAGGCAAATTTTTTTGCGCACGGCCCGGCGACTCTCAGTCGCCGTAACCCACCATGGCTTTCACTTCCAGGTATTCGCGCAAGCCGAACTCGCCCCACTCGCGGCCATTGCCGGAACGCTTGTAGCCGCCAAAGGGCGCGGCGAAATCCGCAGGCGGGTAGTTCAGGTGCACGCTGCCCGCCTGCAGGGCCCGGGCAACTTGCCGGGCGCGCTGCTGATCGGCGGACTGCACATAAGCCGCCAGACCATAAGGCGTACCGTTGGCGATCTGAATGGCTTCGGCTTCGCTGTCGTAGGCAATCATCGACAGCACCGGCCCGAAGATTTCTTCCTGAGCAATGCTCATCTGCGCAGTGACATTGGCGAACACTGTAGGCTTGACGAAATAGCCGATTTCGAGCCCCTCAGGCTTGCCCACGCCGCCGGTCACCAGGTGTGCACCTTCGTCGATACCAGCCTGGACCAATGCCTGTACACGTTGCCATTGCGCGCGGTTGACCAGCGGCCCGAGCTGGGTCGCTTCATCGCCCGTCGGCCCGACCTTGAACGCTTCGGCGGCCTGCCGGGCGATCTGTATGGCGTCGTCCATCAGCGTCCGGGGAACGAGCATCCGCGTCGGAATCGAGCAGGACTGGCCGCTATTGGTAAAGCAGGCGGCGACGCCACGGGTGACGGCGTGTTGCAGATCGACGTCATCGAGGAGGATGTTGGCCGACTTGCCGCCCAGTTCCTGGGCCACCCGCTTGACCGTATCGGCGGCGGACTTTGCCACCTGCACCCCGGCCCGGGTCGAACCGGTGAAGGACAGCATGTCGATATCCGGATGAGCAGACAGCGCCGCGCCGACACCGGGCCCGTCGCCATTGACCAGGTTGAACACCCCCGCAGGCACGCCCGCTTCGTCCAGCACTTCGGCAAACAGCAAGCTGCTCAGGGGCGAATACTCGCTGGGTTTGAGCACCATGGTGCAGCCGGCAGCCAGGGCCGGGCCGACCTTGACCACGATCTGGTTGATCGGCCAGTTCCACGGCGTGATCAGCCCGCAGACGCCTACAGGTTCGTAACGCAGCACCGTGTTGCCCTGACGCTGCTCGAACTCGAAGCCTTTGAGCACTTCGATCAACTGGTTCAGATGCAGCCAGCCACGGGGCACCTGGGCATTGCGTGAGGCGCTGATAGGCGAGCCCATTTCCACGCGCATGGCCTGGGCGAACTCCTCCTGACGGCGCTCGTAGATCGCGACGATGCGCTTGAGCAGCTCGACGCGTTCGCCGACGCTGGTTTGCGAATAACCCGGCAAGGCCCTGCGCGCAGCGGCCACGGCATGCTCGACATCCTTGGCATTACCCAGGGCCAGGCGTTCGATAACCTGCTCAGTGGCAGGGTCGATGACGTCGAACCAGGTCGGCGCATCTGGCTCGACCCACTGTCCATCGATGTAAAAACTGGCGGCACGAGACATTCGATGTGCTCCGTTGCTGAGCCTGCAAAGGTGCGGGCGATCACTGGCCTTCTTTGGCCAGCATCCGGTACATCTCGGTGTGGTCGGTGGCGGGCGTCGAGTCCTGCGTCACTTCGTCCCAGACCTTGACCGTGCGCTGCCCGAACGTCAGCGGGTAATCCAGGGCATCAGACAGGCCCTTGGCGATCTTCAGGTCCTTGTTCATCAGCTGCATCGAGAAGCCGGAACCGAAGCTGCCACTGAGCATGAACTGCCTGGCTTTGTTCAGAGAGGTATTGCTGCCGCCGCTGGAGGCGTTGAGCACATCAACCATCACACCTGGGTCAATACCGAAACGCTTGGCCACATGCAGGGCCTCGACCGTCGCCAGCAGACCGGACGCCGAGACGAAATTGTTCAGCGCCTTGGCCGCATGGCCCGCGCCCGCTTCACCGATATGCAGGATGTTTTTGCCCATGGCATCAAGCAGCGGCTGGCAGTGCTGCATCACTTGTACGTCGCCACCGACAAGTATCGCCAGGCTGCCGTCCACCGCACGCTTGACTCCGCCGGAGACCGGCGCATCCAGATAATTCAGACCGAGCGCTGCGAGTTTTTGCCCCAGTTCACGGGAGCGCGCAGGTTCCGAAGAACTCATGTCGATCACCACCGTACCGGCAGCCAGTGAAGCGGCCCAGCCCGATTTGCCATCCGCGCCCAAGAGCACGTTTTCGACAATGCTCGAGTTGGGCAGCATAGTGATCAGGGCATCGAGGGATCCGGCATTGTCGGCGTTCAGCGCACTGGCGCCGAGGGCGGTCTGCACTTCTTGCAGGCGCCCGGCATCGGCGTCGGCGAGAAACAGCTGAAAACCGGCTTTGCTGAGGCAGGAAGTCATCGGCAGGCCCATCATGCCGAGGCCGATGAAGCCAATCCGTTGCGGTTGATTCATTGCTTGCGCCCTATTGTTTTTGTAGAGGGATTCGCGGCGGCAGCAGGATATTGTTTGCCCGCTGCACGTCAACAGTTGCGACAAAACTATATGACTGTCATACAATCGGTCAATAGGCTACTTTGCCTATTTCTTGACCGGTACTTACTTGAGGAGCTGGAAATGATTGTTGAATTACGCATCTACCACTGCGCACCCGGCCGCTTGCCAGCCCTGCACGAGCGCTTCAGCAAGATCACCTTGGGTTTTTTTGAAAAGTTCGGAATCGAGCAGATCGGTTTCTGGACGTCCCTGACCGGTGACAGCAACCAGACCCTGACTTATCTGCTGAAATGGGACAGCCTGGCGGACCGCGAAACCAAGTGGAACGCCTTCCAGGCTGATCCGCAATGGCAGGCCAAGCGCGCGGAAACCGAGGCGCAAGCGATTATCGTGCAGCGGATCGAGAACCAGTTCCTGACGCCGACGGCTTATTCAGCGTTGCGCTGAGGGCCTGACCGCCCGGTCGTGCGGCAACACATAACACCTGTGGGACCGGCTTCAGCCGGGAAGGCATGATCGACATTTCTCTATCGCCGGTCATATTGCTTTCCCGGCTAAAGCCGGTCCCACGTTACTTAATCGCGTGAACGTCATTCTGCACCAGCAGTTCCAGCACGTTCTTCGACGCATTCTCCACGTGCAGCAAGGCCGCCGCACAGGCTCCGGCTTCGTCGCGCAGCTGGATCATGCGCACGATCTCTTTAAGCTCAGCCAGGGTATGCACCATTCGCCCCTCACGACCGAGGGACAAGGCCCGCAGCAGGCTGACGCGATTATTCAATTGCTCCAGCATGCCGCCGACCACGTTGCTCTGCTCGATATCCAGCAGCACATGGTAGAAACGGCGCTTGATATCCAGCAGTGCCGCGCCGTCCAGGGACGCGGTATGAGATTGCGCGACGAACTCATCGAATACCTCGGCCAGCTCCGTGATGTCCTCATCAGTGGCGTAACGCACAAAGTTACGCACGGCCAGCACTTCCAGGGCACCACGCACGTCGTAGATCTGAATGGCATCCTTGGCGTCCACGGAGGCCACGTAGGCGCCGCGATGGGGAACCTGCTCCACCAGGCCTTCGGCCTCCAACTGCCGCAGCGCTTCACGCAACGACGTGCGACTGACATCCATCGCGGTATAGAGCTGCTGCTCGACCAACCGATCACCGGGTTTGAAACGACCGGAGATGATTTCATTGCGTAGTGCATCCTGCACCTGATGCCGCAAGGACGAGGCCTGACGCTGTACTTTCATGTGGTAATCCCTGAGACCCTGTCATTCATTGCCGCACTGCTCGATGGCGGTGCGTGAATCAAACCATAGCCGACGCTGTGGATCGGCCGGGCAAAATCATATTGTATTACAAATGCTTTTCAAGGATGGCAGATTCCACTAGTTTGCCCGGAGGGCGGCTGCACCACACTATTGTGCAGCCAACACTGGCCTCATGCGGGACCGGCTTTAGCCGGGAAGACATACGCATGACCGATACATTTGTATCGTCAGTCATCGGGTTTTCCCGGCTGAAGCCGGTCCCACAGAAGCGCATTCCCAGAACCAGACTCTTCCATCCGGACACCCCATGACCTCACCCAACCTGCGCCTGGCAACTCCTCTCGATATCCCGGCCATCCTGCGCATCGTCCGGGACGCCTATTCGCCCTACATCCCGCGTATCGGCCGTGAACCCGGGCCGATGACTGACGACTATGTCGCGCTGATTCAGGCACAGCAGGTCCAGGTGCTGGAACGCGATGGTGCTATCGATGGCCTGCTGGTATTGATCCCCGAGGAGGATGCCCTGCTGCTGGACAATGTGGCGGTCTCACCCAGTGCGCAGGGTTTGGGCCTGGGCCGCAAGCTGTTGGCGATTGCCGAGCAGACCGCGCTGCAGAAGGGTTACACCTCGATCAGGCTTTACACCAATGAAGCCATGGTCGAGAACCTGGCTATCTATCAGCGCCTTGGGTATGTGGAAAGCCACCGGGCTGAAGAGAAAGGCCTGCGCCGGGTATTCATGAGCAAGGCCATTGGTTAGCGGGCCTGACGCCGACCCACTCATGGCACCTTCATTGCTAGCGTGAACGACAGTTGGTACCTGTACTTCTGCATCAGATTTCCCCTAGTCCCATCATGTTTTTTTGCGCAATAACATGGAGTCCGCGTGCATGCCCTTACCCACTCGCTTTCTTGAGCACTACCGCAAGGCCGACCGCATCATGCTGGGCGTGGTCTGGCTGATGTTCTTCTTCTCGGTGGGTCTGGCGTTCTGGCACGACACATTTATCCAGGCGTTATCATCGCCGAGCATGCTGATCAGGCCAGCGCGCAGATCACCTGCGGTCAGGACTGCGTGAATCGTGCACATAATGAAATTGCGCAACTGGCGTCGGTGCAGTCCATTGCCCGCAGCACCGCCGACGACGTCGAGACCCTGGCTCTGAGCAGTCAGCGCCTGCCGCCGATTGCCGTGCGGCTGGATGCGTTGGGGCGCACCTTCAGGCAGTAGGCGCTCATATCACAACATCTGCCCTGGAATGCTAATGGTGGGACCGGCTTCAGCCGGGAAGAGGCCGGGACATCCACGACATTTCCTTCATCTGGAATAATGCCTTCCCGGCTAAAGCCGATCCCACAAGTCCGCGCTCACCGGGCAGCAGCACACCCTCCCCTCAAAACCCGACCGTCGCCGAGAACAGATAGGTCCGGGGCGTCGCCAGGGTCAGGCCAGGCTCGCTGTCATCCGAGGCACCGGCCGAGCTCCAGTAGCGTTTGTCCGCCACGTTCTCGATATTGGCGCGCAGGGTGACGGCCTTGTCGTCGACCTTGAAGGCGTAGCGCATACCCACGTCGAAGCGCTCCCAGGCGTCGATTTCCTTGCTGTTGGCTTGATCCAGATATTGCGAGCTGGAGTAAATGCTGCGCCCGGTCAGGGTCACGCCCTGCAGGCCCGGCACATCCCATTCGGCGCCAAGATTGACGTTGTATTCAGGCGTAGCTGGCGCTCGGTTACCGTCGAAGGTGCCGTTGGTGGTGCCTTTGAGCTTGCTGTCGATATACATGACCCCGCCCAGCACACGGAAACCCTTGAGCGGTTCGCCAAACACGCTCAGCTCCGCCCCGCTGTTTTCACGCTTGCCGTTGGGCCCGAAGGTTCGCGTGGTGGCGTTGGTCTCGTAGGCCGGCTGCTTGATGCGAAACACGCTGGCAGTGACTGCAACAGGGCCGAAGTCATATTTGGCGCCGACCTCGACCTGACGACTGATGAACGGCGGGAATATCTCGTCCTCGTTGATCGAGGTCGACGGCGCGATCTTGCCCTGGCTCAGGCCTTCCATGTAGTTGGCGTACAGCGACAAGCGCTCGGTGGCCTTGAACAGCACGCCACCGGAAGGCGAAACCTTTTCTTCGTCATAGGCCGTGTCGCCTTTGACGCCGTCGCTCCAGTCGTCGACCTTCACCCGCTGCCAGCGGCCGCCCAGGGTCAGCAACAGGCGGTCATCGAAAAAGCCCAGGGTGTCGGACAACGCCACGCCGCTGAAGCGGTTCTCGGTGTAGACCTTGGGGTCGTAGCGCGTCGGTGTGCTCGGTGTCGGCGTCTGCACCGGATTGAACAGATTGCTGGGCGCTGCGGCATAACGCGCGCCGCCGTTTTCGAAGTCCATGTAGAAGTAGCTGGCCGCCAGATTGACCTCGTGGCTCACCGGGCCGGTATGGAACCAGTTGCGCACGCCCGCCGTGCCGGTGCGCACGTTTTCGTCACGGGTGAAGTCCCGTGGCTGTACGCTGAAGTCCCCCGCCGAATTGGTGATCGCCACGGCATGGCGGAGGAAGTCATGGTTGCTTTTACGCGCACCGACACCGCCGTAGACCATCACCGAATCACTGACGTCGTATTCGGCATTGACCGTGCCAAAGGTGTCATTGGTACGGGCCTTGCTCCAACCCTCGGCGTAGTTGTCACGCACATCGTTGGGGTTGGGCACCTTGGCGTTGGCGCCGATCTGCACGCGCTCCTGGGGTGCATCGGTATTGCGCTCGGTATGCCCGATATCGGTGGAAAGACGCAGGCGGTCGCCGCGAAAATCCAGGCCCAGCACGGCCATCTCGCGGTCGACGCTCTGGTGATCCCACTCGGTGTCACCGGACTGCTTGACGCCGTTGAAGCGCAGGCCGAACTGGTTTTCGTCCCCGAAACGCCGCCCCACATCCACGGCCCCGCCGACCTGATTATTGGAGGCGTAGCTGCCGGTGAACTCGGTGATGGGCTTGTCGGTGGCGCGCTTGGGCACCACGTTGATGCCGCCGCCGACGCTGCCCCGCGGCGAGATGCCGTTGATCAACTGGCTCGGGCCTTTGAGAATGTCCACCCGCTCGGCCATTTCCATGTCGATGGTGTAGGTCGGCAGCACACCGTACAGGCCGTTGTAGGCAACGTCGCTATTGAACAGGCTGAAACCGCGAATGGTGAACTGCTCGTAGCGCCCTCCCGCCGGGTTGGTCGCGCGCACTGACGGATCGCTGTTGATCAGGTCGCCCAGGGTCCGCGCCTGCAGGTTCTTCACGGCCTCGCTGGTGTAGGTGGTCTGGCTGAACGGCGTTTCCATGAAGTCTTTGGCGCCGAGCAGGCCCTGGGAACCCTTGCGCGCCACTTGACCACCCGCATAGGCCTGGCCGTCAGTGCTGTCATTGGCACCGATGATCGAAGTCGGCGCCAGTTGCAGGCTGCCGCCTTCCGGCGCCGGAGTCAGGGTGTAGGCCTGTTCGCCCACCGACAGCAGTTGCAGGCCGGAGCCCTGCAGCAGACGGGCGAAACCCTCTTCCACGGCATAGTTGCCCGACAGCCCGGCACTGTTGCGCCCGCTCACCAACGCCGGGTCCACCGACAGATTCACCCCGGCCAGCCCGGCAAAGCGGGTCAGCGCGGCACCGAGGCTACCGGCTGGCACCTCGTAGGTGCGACGCCCTGCGGTCTCGGCCCAACTGAGCGGGACGAACAACGGACTGGAACTGAGGGTCAGCAACAAACTGAAATTCAACAACGGACGCAAACGGTAGGACGATACTGCGGACATGGAGGGAAGCTCTCGTATTTTGTTCACTTACCTGAAATGACCGGTGAGGCGAAAAAAAGGGACAGGCTTCATGCAGTATTTTTTTGTACGTTGTTTTTTTTCGGCACCAGGGTGACCCAAAAGCGGGTGCGCATCTGCACGTCCAGGGGCAGACTGGCCGCCAGCAGCGAGAGCACCCGGTCAGTATTGTCCAGGCGGAAACTGCCGGTGACCCGCAAGGTTTCCAGCTCCGGTTCCCAGCGCAACAAACCGGTACGGTAGCGGCCAAGCTCGCGCAGGAAGTCGCCCAATGCCTGGTTCTGCGCCATCAGCACGCCGTCGCGCCAGCCGGGCAGCAACGTATCGAAGCTGCTGACCGGCCCGGCTCCGCTGCGCAGCAGACTGACCTGTTGCCCGGCCCGCAGACCCAGGCTCGGCCCGTGCAATGGCAGCAATTGCACCGTGCCGCTGACCACCGAAACCCGACAATCATCGGCATTCAGGCGCACACAGACTTCGCTCTGGCTGACCACGATACGCCCGTACGGCCCATCGATGGTCAGGGCGGCGCTGCCGGGCACCTTGAGAGAAATCTCGCCGCGCAACAGGGTCAGACGGCGCTTGCCCAGGTCGACATTGACAGCACTGTCGGTATCGAGCTGCAAGGTACTGCCGTCGGCCAGGGTCAGACGTCGTTGTTCGCCGGTGGCGGTATGCAGGTCGGCGCGCCAGACATCCACAGGCAACTGTCGGCTGATCAGCCAGGCCGCCGGAACAAGCGCCGCCAGGCCCAATGCCCGCTTGAGCACGGCCCGGCGGTCCTGATCCGGTCGATCCAGGGTGGCCAGGGCCAGGTGGGTCGGCAGGCCGCTGAAGCGTTGGCGCAGCTGCTGAACCTTTTGCCAGGCGTGCTCGTGGCTGCTACAGCTGTCGCGCCAGTGCTGCAACCTGCGCTGATCGTCAGCGCTGGCGTCGCCGGATTCCAGCAGCGCCAGCCATTGCGCTGCCCGTCGCGCCACCTCGCGATCGGCGCTGGAGACCTGACGAATCACCAGTCCACCAACAGGCAGTGTTCATAGGCCTGGGCCATATAGCGCTTGATAGTGCGCTCAGAGACGTCCAGGCGCTCGGCAATCTCGCGATAACCCAGGCCTTCGAGTTGACTCAACAGAAACGCCCTGCGCACCAGAGGCTGCAGACCGTCGAGCAGTTCGTCCAGGGCTTGCAGGGTTTCCAGCAACAGCCAGCGCTGCTCGGGGGACGGCACACACTCTTCGGGCAGCTGCGCCAGAGCTTCAAGATAGGCGGTTTCCAGACTGCGGCGGTTGTAGAAATTGCTCAACAGGCGCTTGCCCACGGTCAGCAGATACGCCCGGGGTTCGTGCATATCGGCGATCTGCCGGGAACTGGAAAGCACTCGCACAAAGGTGTCATGACTCAAATCCGCCGCATCCCAGGCATTGCCCATCCGCCGCCGCAGCCAGCTTTCCAGCCAGCCGTGGTGGTCGCGATACAAGGCATGCACGGTCGCCTCCGTCGGCATTACGGCGTCAGTCATATATAGAGTCCCCGTGGCGAAGGCTGTCGCAAATGAGACTGATTCTAATTAGTGTTGTGCCGGGAAACCAAGTTCTTTTTCCGCAAAGGCACGGATTGGAATAAATGACCTGTGGGACCGGCTTCAGCCGGGAAGGCGCTTTGCCGACTAAAGCAGGTCCCACAGGCAGCCAATCAGCCTCACGCCAACCGCTTGCGCAAAAACTCGATAAAACGCTGCGTCTTGGCCGGCAGCAACCGGGTTTCGGTAATGGCATAGATGGTCATTGGCGTGCCGTTCCACTGCGGCAGGACCCGACAAAGCTGCTGCGCCGCCACCTCATCGGCGACGATTTCCTCAGGCAACAGCACGATGCCCTGATCACAGGCCGCCAGGCGTCGGAGCAGACCGACGTTATTGGCGATAAAGCGCCCTCCGACCTTGACCGAAAGGGTCTGCGTACCGTCATTGAGGGTCCACGCGCCGGGTTTCAGGATGCCAAGACACTGGTGTCGTTCAAGATCGCCGGGAGCCAGCGGCATCCCTGAAGCCTTTAGATAACGCGGCGAGGCATATAAATGGGAGGTCAGCGCAGCCAATGGCCGGGCAATCAGTTGTGAGTCTTCGGACTCGCCCATGCGAATGGCCACATCGAAGGGTTCGCTAACCAGATCGACGCGCCGGGAAGTCAGGTCTAGATCGAAGGTAATGCCCGGATACAGGTCGGCAAACTCGGCTATCAATGGCGCCAGATAAGTAATGGCGAAGTCCACCGGCAGCGAAACCCGCAGCACGCCGCTGGGTTGCGCCAGCATCTCGCCCAATTGCTCATGGGCCAACCGGGCTTCATCGACGATTCGCTTGCAGCGTTCGAAGTAGATCTGCCCGGCTTCCGTCAACTCGACCTTGCGCGTGGTGCGGTGCAACAGGCGCAAACCGATGGCTTTTTCCAGCGCGCTGATGCGCCGGGACAAGGTGGAGTTGGGCATGCCCAGTATTTCAGCCGCCCCACGAAACCCCTTGGCCTTGGCGACCTCGACGAATAGCGCCATATCGTTCAGCAGTTCCACCTTATTGCTCCATAAATGGATCAGTCATATCCATAAAGCCATATTTATCCCAAAAACAATAGTGGGGATGATGAACCCCTCGCTATTCACTCTGGGCAATCATCATGAATCAGACTTTCACCCCCCTCACCCTTGGCCACATTCAGCTGTCCAACCGCCTGGTCATGGCCCCCATGACCCGCAGCCGTGCGCAGTTCGACGGCACGCCGGGCGAACTGGCCGCCGAATACTATGCCCAGCGCGCCAGCGTCGGCTTGATCGTTTCCGAAGGCACCCAGCCGTCCGACGACGGCCAGGGCTATCTCACGACGCCAGGGATCTACAGCGACGCCCATGTCGCCGGCTGGAAAACCATTACCGATGCCGTACACGCCAAGGGCGGTCGGTTGTTCATCCAGTTGATGCATGCCGGGCGCATGTCCCATCCCGACAACACGCCTCACCATCGCCAGGGCGTTGCGCCTTCGGCCATCGCACCGAACACACCGATGTTCACTGCCACCGGCATGCAGGATATTCCCGTACCGCGCGCCCTGAGCAGCGCCGAAATCCGCCAGACCGTAGCGGACTTTCGCCATGCCGCGCGCCGCGCCATCGAAGCCGGAGCCGACGGTGTGGAAATCCACGGTGCCAATGCCTATCTGGTCCAACAGTTCATCGCCCCCAGCGCCAATACCCGCACGGACGAGTACGGCGGTTCCATCGAGAACCGCGCGCGTTTCGCCATCGAAGTCGCCACTGCCATCGCCGACGAAATCGGCGCCGACCGCACCGCCATCCGCCTGTCGCCCGGCATTACCCTGTGGGGCATCGATGAGGGCGAGCAAGGTCCGGCGCTGTATCGCTATCTGGTGGCGGAACTGGACAAACTGGGCCTGGCTTACCTGCACCTAATGCATCAGGGCAGCGAATCGTTGCTGGGCGATATCCGCGCCCTGTGGAACAGTACGCTGATCCTCAACCGTCCCGGCCGTGCCCGTGATCAGATCGGCAGCGACCTGGCCTCGGGGCTTGCTGACCTTGAAGCCTATGGCCAGATGGTCCTGGCCAACCCGGACTTCGTTGAGCGCTTGAAGACCGGCGCGCCGATGAGCCCGGCGGACCCTGCGACGTTCTTTGGTGGTGATCGCAAGGGCTATATCGATTACCAGACGCTTAACGTCTGAGCGACTTCCTGCCGGGAGTGGGAGCCGCCTGCTGGCTCTCACAAGTTCACGATCGAACGCAACATCTCGGCCTTGCTTTGGCCAGATGAGCCAGTATCCTGCCCCGACATTCATCGGCATCCGTCGACGTCAGGAACAGAACTCATCGTCATGACCACCCTCACCTTGCGCAACGCCGCCCCGGCGGACGTTGCCCGTTGCTATCAGATCGAAATAACCGCCTACGAAGGCGATGAAGCCGCCACCGAGGCAAAGATCGCCACACGTATTGCCCAGTACCCCGAAGGTTTTCTGATCCTGGAGCAGGAAGGCCGGATCATCGGCTTTATCAACAGCGGCTGCGCCCATGTCGTGGAGATGTCGGACGAGCCGTTCAAGGAACTGATCGGCCATGACCCCGCCGCGCCCAATGTGGTGATCATGTCGGTGGTGATCGACCCGGCGGAACAAGGCAAGGGCTATGCGACACACCTGATGCAGGCCTTCGTCGCGCAACAGCGGCAGATGCACAAGCTGACCATTCACCTGATGTGCAAGGAACGCCACGTCGAGCTGTACCGACGCATGGGCTATCGCTATATCAAGCCGTCGGAGTCGGACCACGGCGGTATGGCCTGGCACGAAATGCTCATGGAGCTGTGAGCCGAATATCAGTCAAGGCCGGGCAACCGCCTGTGGCCTCGGCCTTTGCCGCACTATGGCTGGGTGCAGCATTGACCGCCCAATTCTGGCAAGGCGCATTGCTGGTTACCGCGGGGTCGTTGATCTGTTGGGCTGCAACGCGGCAACAGCCGGGGTAGGAGCGAACTTGTTCGCGAGCGGCCCGTACACTCGGCGTATCTTCAGGGTCGGTAATGCCGTCTCGCGAACAGGTTCGCTCCTACCGGGGGGACGAGGCAGAACCTTTCAACAAACGCTCGACCCCAACTGCAAAGCCCGCAACCCGACATGCTGCCAGCCCCACCAGCCCAGCAGCAACACCGCCAGCAACAATGCCGACAGCAGGATTCGCGGCAGCAACCGGTTCACAGCGCGACACCCTGGGCCTGCAACCGTGCCACCGGCCGTTCACGTACCGGCCAGTTGAGGGCCGCGGCCAGCAGGCTGAGGCCGATGGAGACTTGCCAGATCAGGTCGTAGCTGCCCATGCGGTCATACACCACCCCGCCCAGCCAGCCGCCGAGAAACGCCCCCAATTGATGGAACAGGAAGACGATGCCGCCGAGCATCGACAGGTTGCGCACGCCGAACAGCGTGGCGACGGTGCCATTGGTCAAGGGTACGGTGGACAGCCAGAGCAGGCCCATGGCGATACCGAACAGGTAGGCGCTGGTAGTGCTGACCGGCCACCACAGAAACAGCGCGATCACTACCGCCCGCAACAGATACAGCGCCGTCAGCAGACGCGGCTTGGACATGCGTCCGCCCAGCCAGCCGGCGGTGTAGGTGCCAAAGATATTGAACAGGCCGATCAGCGCCAGCACCGTGGTGCCGGTGGTCGCCGCCAGATGCTGGTCGAGCAGATAGGCCGGCAGGTGCACGCCGATAAATACCACCTGAAAACCGCAGACAAAGAAACCGAAGGCCAACAGCCAGAAGCCCGAATGGGTGCAGGCCTCATGCAAGGCTTCGCCCAGGGTCTGCTGCGGGCCACTGCTGGCCAAGGGTTTGTCCTTGAGCATCGGCACCAGGGGCAGGATCAGCGCCACCAGGATACCCAGTACGAATAACGCCTTGGACCAGCCCAGCCCATCGATCAGGCCCAGTGAGCCGGGCAACATGATGAACTGGCCGAAGGAGCCCGCAGCACTGGCCAGGCCCATGCCCATGCTGCGCTTCTCGGCAGGCAAGGCCCGGCCGA
This sequence comes from Pseudomonas sp. Pseusp88, assembly GCF_047303955.1. Classification (NCBI taxonomy): domain Bacteria; kingdom Pseudomonadati; phylum Pseudomonadota; class Gammaproteobacteria; order Pseudomonadales; family Pseudomonadaceae; genus Pseudomonas; species Pseudomonas sp. Pseusp88. The sequence goes on from NZ_JBGLYM010000002.1 coordinate 268,947, forward strand.
CCACGCCGAGGATGATCGAGAAGGTAGTCCCGGACAGGCCGATACCGATCAGCACGCCCGCACTCATGAGCAGGGTCGACGGTGAGTCGGCCATGCTCATGCAGATAAGCCCGGCCGCATACAGTGCGCCGCCGACCAGCACCACCCTGCCCGCGCCATAGCGATCGGCCAGGCCACCGGCAAACGGCTGGGCCAGGCCCCACAGCAGGTTCTGCAAGGCGATGGCGAAGGCAAACACCTCCCGCCCCCAGCCGAACTGGGCGCTCATGGGCGACAGGAACAGGCCGAAGCCGTGGCGTATCCCCAATGACAGCGCAAGAATCAATGCGCTGCCGACAAGCACCCAACCGCTGGTGCGCCAGATCGAGGTCATGGCTGGTTTTCCTTATCCAAATGGTCAGGGTTGTGCCCCGTGAGGGCATGATGCCTGAGCGCGGTACGGCACGCCCATCGATTGGCGACAGCGCGTTTGGCGTTTCCGACATTGCACAGCCCTACGAGCAGCCATCCCCCAGCACGAGAAGCGTTTTTTATAGCGAAAAGGAATATAAAGCAATAAAACGATATTTGGACAGCATAAATAGAATGCGTACTCTTCGATCCGCTGAACTTCGTTGTTGAAACTGCGAATGACCTTATAAGCGCCTGCTACTTCAGGACGAACTTATCTGGTCATTTTTCCAAAACCAGTACTTTAGTCGTACGCCCTTGGAAGTGGATCAACGTGTTTGGTCGTCCTTATTCAAATAAATTTTCATTCATTCGTTATTCGTTACCCACGTATTCAAGGATCTTAAAGTGATCAATAAAAAGGCAGTATGGGGCGTGGCCGGTCTGGTATTGACGCTGGCCAATGTTGGCTCGACCGTGGCCGCCGAGCAACCGCTCAAGATCGGCTATCAGCTGCCGCTGACCGGCAATACCGCGCAATATGGCCAGGACTTCAAGGCGGCGGCACAAATAGCCCTTAAAGAATTCAACGCCTCCGGAAAACTTCCGGTTCCGGTAGAGATTGAATTCGAAGATTCCCGTTCTGACGCCAAGGAAGCGGTATCCATTGCCCGCAAGTTTGCCGATGATCCGGCCATTCTCGGTGTATTGGGCGACTTTACTTCGACGGTATCCATGGCGTCGGCGCAAGTATATAAACGCGCCGGATTGTCGCAACTTTCCCAGACTGCTTCACACCCCGATTACACCAAGATTTCCCAATGGCAATTCCGCAATATCACCACCCAGGATCAGGAAGGCCCATTCAACGCCGACTGGATTGCCTCCAAAGGATTTAAAACGGTCGCGGTGATTGGTGAGCAAACCGACTGGGGCCAGTCTGCGGTCCAGGCATTCGAGAAAAAAGCCAAGGAAAACGGCACCCAGGTGATCTTTTCCGAGTACTTCAATCGCGGCACGCCGGACTTTCGCTCCCTGATCACCAAGATTGAACGGGCCCATCCGGATGTCATCTACGGCGCCGTGTTCTATGAGGACGCCGCCCAGTTCCTCAAGCAACTCCATCAACTGGGGGTCAAGATCCCGGTGTACTCAAGCTCCGCAGCGTATAACGAGCAACTGATCAAGCTGGCCGACAAGGATGCCGAGGGCTTCCACGTCAGCTCGACCTTTGTCCCGACCTTCGACACGCCGGTGGTGCATCACTTCGTCGAGGCCTGGAAACAGGTGCGCAATGGTGAAGTGCCCGGCCAGTTCCCCGCCCAGGCCTATGACGCCACCCTGATCATGCTCGATGCCGTGGCTCGCGCATATCCGGCTCCGACCCGGGAAAAGGTGCGTGAAGCACTGGCCAGCACCAAGGATTTCCCCGGCGTGACCGGTATCACCACCTTCGACGCCAACCGCGAGCCACAGAAAACGCTGGTCAAGGTTGAAATCGTCGATGGTCAGTTCAAGGCCCAGGCCAACTGATCCGCGCAGCAGTCACCTGAGCACTTGAAATAAAAACTGTATGTGGGAGCGAATTCGCTCCCACAGCGGCTCTCACCCGCCCTACCCATCACTCTGTTTAAGGCTCTTGCGCCGATGGATTTATATTACGTTCAGCAATTGGTCATCGGCCTGTCCCAAGGCATGACCTATGCGCTGGTGGCGATAGGCTTCACCCTGATTTTCGGGGTGCTCAACGCCGTCAACTTCGCCCACTCCGAGGTCTATACCCTCGGCGCAGTGGCCGGGCTGTTTCTGATCGGCGCCAGCGCAGCGCCCCTGGCGGTAATCATTCTGTTTGTCGTGGTGGTCGGTGCCCTGGCCGGGCTGGGCCTGGAACGGCTCGCCTTCAAGCCGTTTCGGCGCTTTTCCGATGAAGCATCGTTGAAGTCCCGGGCCATGCGCGAGTCGACCCTGATGTCGTCGCTGGCCGTGTCGATCATCGTTCGCGAAGGCCTGGAACTGGGCATGGGCTCGCAGATGCAGCCGGTGCCCGTGAGCTACATGCTCAACACCCCCATTGCCGTAGGTGGAGTCACCATTGTCAGCGGCGATATCGTCATCTTCGCGGTGTCGGCCAGCCTGCTGATAGGCCTGCAATTGCTGCTGAAGAAAACCCGTATCGGCCTGGCCATCCGCGCCGTGTCGAATAACCCACTGGGCGCCAAGTACAGCGGGATCAACGTCGACCGCACGATTATCTCGACCTTTGTCCTGGGTTCGATTCTCGGTGCCGTCGCCGGGCTGCTGGTCAGTCTCTACTACGGTTCGGTATTCCCGGCCATGGGCTTTGCCCCCGGCATCAAGGCTTTTGTCGCCATGGTCATGGGCGGCCTGGTGTCGATACCGGGCGCAGTGATCTGCGCCTTGATCCTGGGTGTATCGGAAAGCATGGCAACCACCTTCATGCCCTCGGTGTGGGCCGACATGGTGCCGTATCTGTTTTTGATCCTGACCCTGATTTTCTTCCCTCGCGGACTGTTTGGTGGAGGGCGCGAACGTGTCTGATCGTCGTTTTTCTCCCGCTGTCATCGCCACCCTGGCGCTGATTTTTCTGGCGATCCCCCTGGCGCTGCACCTCCAGAGTGGCGGCTACGCCTATCAACTGGCCTGCCTGGTATTGATCTTCGCCCTGCTCGCCTCATCACTGCACCTGGTGTCCGGTGTCGCCGGCCTGCTGCATCTGGGGCAGGCCGCCTTCTACGGCCTCGGCGCCTATATCGCCGCGCTGGCCGGCAATGCCTTGCAGGTGCCGTTCTGGCTGGCCCTGCCCCTGGCAGGATTGGGTTCGGCGCTGATCGCTTTTATCGTCGCCCTGCCCACCATGCGCCTGGTCAGTATTTACTTCGCCGTAGCGACCCTGGCCATCGGTCAGCTGATTTACCTGCTGACGCTGAACTGGGTCGACCTCACCGGCGGCCCCAACGGCATCACCCTGTTCTCGCCGATAAACCTGTTCGGCGTCGAGATCACCAGCAACACCGGCATCTACTACACGGTCGCGGTGACGGTAAGCCTGTCGATCTGGGCTATCTACCGGCTCAGTTACTCCTATTACGGCAACGCCCTGCGCGCCCTGCGCGAGGACGATCAATGCGCCGCAGCCATGGCCATCGATACGGTGCGCCTCAAGGTCGAAGTGTTCACCGTGGCGGCGTTCTTTGCCGGTATTGCCGGGGCGCTCTGGGCCTACACCACGGGCTATGTCTCGCCCAATGACTTCAGGTTTCCGGAAACCATCCTGATCCTGGCCATGGTGGTGGTCGGCGGCCTCGGCAGCCTGCCGGGCGCAATCATCGGCGCCGTGCTGCTGATTCTGTTGCCAGAAGCACTGCGGGGCTTCGGCGATGTGCGCAATATCATCGTCGGGATCGTCATGTTCCTCTCCATCCTGTTCCTGCCCAAAGGCCTGTTCGGCGAAGTTCCGGCCATTTCCCTGGCACGGGGCGTATTGGGCGCGGCATGGAAAAAGGACGGCGGGAAAAAGGTGGGCTGGAAATGATGCTGCTCGAATTCAACAACCTGATCCGCCGCTTTGGCGGGCTCAGCGCCATCGATAATGTTTCCGGCCATGTGGCCAAAGGCGAACTGGTCGGTCTGATCGGCCCCAACGGCGCGGGCAAGACCACCCTGTTCAACCTGATTACCGGCTTCGTCCCGGTCAGCTCCGGCAGCGTACATCTGAACGGGAGGGACATCACCGGGCGCGCACCCCACGTGATCGCCCGCCAGGGGCTGTCGCGCACTTTTCAGAACCTGCGCATCTTTCCCAACATGACCGTGTTCGACAACACCTCGGTCGCCGCCACCGGAGTGATCGGTCAGGGCCTGTTCGATACCCTCCTGGGCAGGCGCAACCGGGCCAGGCAGATATCCGAACGCACCTGGCAGGCCCTGGAACAGGTAGGTCTGCAACACCTGGCCGACGACCTGGCGGCCAATCTGTCCTACGGCCAGCGCAAATACCTGGAGATCGCCCGCGCCCTGGCCATGGCGCCCGAGCTGCTGATCCTCGATGAACCGGCCGCCGGGCTCAACGACACGGAAACCGCCGAACTGGCCGCGTGCATACGCCGCCTGCATGGCGACGGGTTGAGCATCATGCTGGTGGAGCACGACATGAACCTGGTCATGTCGATCTGTGAACGCATCATCGTGCTGGCCTCAGGCAAGAAGATCGCCGACGCCTCGCCGCTGGAAGTACGCGGCAATGCCGCCGTGCTGGAATCCTATCTGGGGACCGACGAGCCATGAATATCCTCGAAGTACAGGATCTGAAGATCAATCTCGGCACCCACGATATCCTCCATGGCATCAGCCTGGCCGTGCCCGAGCGCAGCATCATCGCCGTGTTGGGCGCCAACGGGGCGGGCAAAACCACCCTGATGCGGGCCATTTCCGGCATCTACAAACCCAGCGGCGGCCGCATTATCTTCGCCGGCCAAAACATCGGCGGCCTGCCCAGCCATCAAGTGGTCGAGCACGGCATCCTGCAAACGCCGGAAGGACGACAGATTTTTTCCAACATGACCGTGCGCGAGAACCTGCTGGTCGGCGCAGGCCCCTACGGGCTGGCCGACGTCGACCAGGTACTGGACCTGTTCCCGGTCATGGGCCAGCGCTACCACCAGTTGGCAGGCTCGTTGTCCGGGGGCGAGCAACAGATGCTCTGCATCGGCCGCGCCCTGATGCGCAAGCCACGTATTCTGCTGATGGACGAGCCTTCCCTGGGGCTTGCACCCAAGGTCGTCGCCGAGATTTTCCGCCTTATCGAAACCATCCGCGCCCAGGGCCTGACCGTACTTCTGGTCGAACAAAATGCCCGGGCAGCCTTGCGCATTGCCGACTATGCCGCCGTGATCGATGGCGGGCATATCACCCTTGAAGGGCCGGCCGCAGAAATCGCCGCCGACCCGCGCATTGTCGAAGCTTATCTTGGAGGGCACACCCATTGACCACTTACACCCCATCCACCGCCCTGGCTACCGAGCGCCTGCGCGAGGAACTGGACTACCTGAAATTGCCCGCCGCGAGCTGGCCTGCACCGAACACCGGCCTTGATGTCGCCATTATCGGCGCAGGCATGTTCGGTATCGCCGCCGCCGTGGCTCTGTTGCTCAAAGGCGTCAGCAATATCCGCCTGTTCGATAGCAGCGAAAAAGGCCGCAGCGGCCCCTGGACCACCTATGCCAGGATGCCCACCCTGCGCTCGCCCAAGGATTTGCCGGGGTTGTCACTGGGTATTCGCGCCCTGACTTTCCGCGCGTGGTATGAAGCGACCTACAGCGTCGAGGCTTGGGATTCGTTGTACAAGATCCCCAATGCGGTCTGGCAGCAATATGTTGACTGGATAGCAACGGCCTTCGAACTGCCCATTGAGTACAACACGGCCATTCGCTCATTCACGCCGGGACCGCACAGCGTCACCCTGGAACGGGACGATGGCAGCCGCGTGATTGCCCGGCGCCTGGTGATTGCCAGCGGTCGGGCCGGTGCGGGCGGTGTGAGCATCCCCTCCTTCATCGAGCCGGGGCTGTTCCCTCGGCTCGCCGCCCATACCTGCGATGCCATCGACTTCGATGCCCTGGCCGGTCGCCATGTCGCAGTCCTGGGTGCCGGTTCTTCGGCCTGGGACAACGCCGCCACCGCGCTGGAACAGGGCGCGGCTCAGGTCACCCTGTATGCCCGGCGCAGCCATCTGCCGCAGATCAACAAGGCCAGGGGCTATGTCTACCCCGGTTTTATCGCTGGCTGGCACGACCTGCCGACGCAGCAGAAATGGGCCGTAGCCTCGTATCTGGACGACACCCCGCCACCGCCGCCCCACGAGACCGTACTGCGCACCCTGGCAGCAGGTGGCGAACGTTTCCAGCTGCATTTCAACTCGCGGATCGAGGCGATTGGCGAGTCCAACGGCCGCGTGCAGGTGCAGCTCGCCGATCGCATCGATCAGGCGGATTTCCTGATCGTCGGCACCGGTTTCCAAGTCGACCTGTCTCGTGACCCGTTATTCGCCCAAGTGGCCGAACGTGTGGCGCTGTGGCGGGATCGCTTCGAACCGGCTCGGCAGACCCGGCGCCATCTGGGCCTGTTCCCGTGGCTTGGCAGCGGTTTCGAGTTGCAGGAGCGCAGCAGGGACGATGGTGATTCCGAACTTAACCGCGTCCACCTGCTCAACCACGCCGCCAGCCTCAGCTTTGGCTCAATCGCCTCGGATATTCCAGCCATTTCTGCCGCCGCAGAGCGCCTGGCCGGGAAAATCGTGTCGCAACTGTTTATCGAGTCGTTCGATACTCACCGACAATATCTTGAGGACTGGGAAGTGGAGTGGGAACTGGAGAAGACGCCCTATTTGCATAAGGGCAAGTAAACAAATGGCAACACACGTAGGCCTTAAAGCGCCGCTAATGTAGGACGCTTCTGAAGTTTACCGATATGCTCTCGGACCGCTTGTAGATGCCTGAACAGGTGACTAATTTGCTGCCTGTCGTTGAAACCAACGGCAGGGTTTAGTCGCCCAGACATCTTGATCGAAGCTCGTCATGGCTCTCGCCTGTGTTCGCACAGGCGAGATGTTTATGGCGGCTGTGTATGGGGCACCTTCGGGTGCGCCGGTTCTTGATGACGGTCGACTAACCCGTGCACAGCCGCCACCCTTCGTTTAGTCGCAAAGGGTGATGATCCACTTCATCGAGAAAACCTAATGAATCAAACGAGTGCCCACCCGTTTATCCTCGCCCCTGATACAACAACCGAAGACGCCCTGCTCTTCGCCGCAGAATACCTCGATGGCGCCGCCGCCATCGTCTATGAAACCGCCGATAACAGCACCCCCGAATACCGTCCACTGGCCCGCTCGGGGTTGCAGCAGCTCAATCTTGGGCGGGCGGTGATTGAAGCGTTGCTGGCGAGACTGGCAGTCAAGCCGCAAACAGCCTGACCCCACGCTATCGCTCTACAAACGCTTGCCTGACTCAGGGCGAAAATCCTGTGGGAGCGAATTCATTCGCGAATGGGCCAGTACATCAGACACATTTTTATCGCCTGAAATACCGCCTTCGCGAATGAATTCGCTCCCACAGTAGCGCGTGCATATAGTCGGAGCTTTACAGCAAACATAGAATCTCCCACAGAGTTTCGGTAATTCCATGGATGTTGCGTTGTTTGATCGCAGCGGACGATGTTCCGCCTTGCCCGCGAACCAAAAGGCTCGGTTCTTCAAAACGTGGCCGGGGTATTCACCCAGAGAATCCGCACAATCTCGCGGCTCACATTGCGATAGCCGTGGGCGACGTTGCTGGGAAAGTGAAACGAGTCACCGGGATTGAGGGTGTAAGTGGTTTCGCCCAACGTCAGTTCAAGAGTGCCTTCGATGACGTAGCCCATTTCCTCACCGGCATGCTCGATCATTTCGCTGACCATGCCTGGAGCGATGATATGGATATCGCCTTGCAGCAGGCCGCCCTTTTGCGGATGGGTCACCCGCTCCAGATCGATATAGCCGGACTTGCCGCCCTTGGCGAAGCGACTGACCTGACGCGCCCCGGCGCGCAGCACCGGTTCGTCAGAGACCCAGTCTTCGGAAGTCAGTTCGGACACGTTGCTGCCCAGGGCCTGGGCCAGACGGTGCAGCATGGCCAGGGACGGCGAGGCAGCATCGTTTTCCAGTTTGGAGATCAGGCTTTCCGAGCAGTTGGCGACTTCGGCCACCTGTTTGAGGGTCAGGCCCGCCACCTTGCGTGCATGGCGCAGGCGCACTCCCAGGCTGGGCAAGCCATCGGTGTGCAGGGCCTTGGCGGGTGTCTTGCTGGGTTTGGTCATGCATTCCTCATGTAAAAACGATATCCCTGAAACGGCGCGATCGCCCGGCAAACCTTACCCTTGCAGGAGACGGCTTGCTGGCGATGGCACTGTATCAGTCGATGAATATATTGCCCGTTATTGCACTATCGCCAGCAAGCCGGCTGCTACGGTTCCCGGTGGCCTTGCCCGTTGCTCAAGCCTGCACCGAGAAGTGCACTTCCAGCGGATTCAGGTCATTGATCGGCACGATATCCTGCGGGCAGGCGGACATTACCACCACTACGTCCATCTCGGCACGGATCTCGACAGAATCGCCAGCCTTGGACACCGGCGGCAGCCACTCGACGCTGTGGTCCGGCTTGACCGGAATGTTCATCCACAGGTTGAAAGGCTGCGGCACTTCACGGGCGCGCAGGCCGATGGCTTGCAGGGCCAGGCGCATATTGTCGGCACAACTGTCGTGATAACCGACCACGCCCAGGTTGGTGTAGCGATGCAGGTCGCAGGCGGCCATCAGGGTGTCATGGATGCCCGGCGAGGTATCGCTGAGCAAGGTGCCGATGGCACGGCGGCGGTTGCTGAACAGGGCATCGCCGGGCTTGGGGATGATGCTGTTGCAGTGCGCACGGGCGTGTTCCATGGAGAGGAATTCGCTCATGTCTTCGAGGTTGAACAACCAGGTGTCGCAGACCTGGGTGCCGTGGGTGTTGACGATCTTGATCACCTGGCCGGCCTTGAGCAGCACCGCGCGGCCGCAGCGCGCCGGGACGGTGTAAAGCTCGCCGAGCACCGGGGTGCCGTCGAGGGAAATCGGCTCGCTGAGGGTGGCGTTGATGCCCAGGGAACTGCCGTTGTCGCTATGGCAGCAGGCCGGGTAGTCATGAGCGTGAGTGATGCTGGTCATTGGAGGACTCCTTGGTTTACGGTTGTTCGGCAAGTGTCACCAGGCCCCAGGCGAGCGCCCGGGTGCCGGCAAGCAATTGCGCAGGTTCAGTGAATTCCAGCGGGTTGTGGCTGATGCCCGCGCGGCTGGGGACAAACAGCATGCCGGTCGGACAGTGCCCGGCCAGGTACATGGCGTCATGAAAGGCGCCGGAGCGAATGGCCTGATGGGCCAGCCCGGTGGCTGTACAGGCCTGCTCCAGCACCCCGACCACGGCCGGATCGAAGGCTGTGGGTGCATGGTTGAACAGGCTGCTCAGTTCGGTATCACCGGGCAGGCAGCCCGGCAGTTGCGCATCGAAGTCCGCCAGCACGGCCGGGTCGGCATGGCGAAAATCAATGCTGAAGGTGACTTCATTGGCGATGGTATTGATCGCGTTGGGCAGGACGTTCCAACGGCCGAAGGTCAGGCGCTTGTCCTCGGTGGCCAATTGGTCGGCCAAGGCATCGATGCCCCGTGCGGCGTCCATCGCCAGTAGCATGGCGTCGCGGCGCATATGCATGGGCGTAGTTCCGGCATGGGCCGAAGCGCCCTTGCAGCGCACCTGATACCAGTGCACACCTTGAATGCCGGTCACCACGCCCAAGGGGATATCGGCCTGCTCCAGGACCGGCCCCTGTTCGATATGCAGCTCGACAAAGGCATGGGCGTCGATCCTGTCCCGCAATGGCAGATCAGCGAAACGTGCGGCATGGGCATCCAGCGCCTCGCCTACCGAGATCCCTGAGGCATCACGATTACTGCGGTACAGCGCCAGGCGCTCGGGTTCGCCCCAAGCACTGGAGCCCATGGCCCCGGGGCTGAAACGGCTGCCTTCTTCGTTGGTCCAGACCACCACTTCAATCGGCCTGCGCGTGCGAACCCCGGTAGCCTCCAGCGCATACAGGCATTCCAGTCCAGCCATTACGCCGTAGCAACCGTCGAGGGTGCCACCGGTGGGCTGGGTGTCGATATGGCTGCCGGTCATCACCGGTGGCAGATACTCCCTGCCCTCACGGCGGATAAACAGGTTGGCGCAGCCGTCAGTCCAGATCCGGCAGCCGAGCTGGCGCGCCTGCTCGATCAACCAGGCCCGGGCCTGAAAATCTTCCTCGGAAAGGGCCTGGCGATTCATGCCGCCCTGCTGTCCCGGCCCGAAAGTGGCCAGGGTATCGAGCAGACCTTGCAGATGCTCTCCCGAAACAGCGTCCAGTACCTGTTGCGCACTCATGACAACACCTCCACTCGCGGCGTCAGGCTGCGGTTGAACCAGGGTTTGAGAAAGCGTTGCAGACGCTCGGTCTCGGGCGACTGGAACATCGCCCCAGGCTCGCCGGTCTCGACGATCTGCCCGGCTTCCATGAACACCACCTGACTGGAAATCTGCGCAGCGAAACTCATTTCGTGGGTGACCATGACCATGGTCATGCCATCGTCGGCCAGGCTGCGGATCACTTGCAGGACCTCCTCGACCAGCTCCGGATCAAGGGCCGAGGTCGGCTCGTCGAGCAGCATCAGGCGCGGCTTGACCGCCAGGGCGCGGGCGATGCCGACCCGCTGTTGCTGACCACCGGACAGCCGCGCCGGATAGGCATCAGCCTTGGGCGCCAGGCCGACCCGTTGCAAGGCGGCATCGGCAAGGGTGCGGGCCTCGGACTTGCTCATGCGCTTGCCCAATACCAATGGCGCCATGACGTTTTCCCGCACGCTCATGTGCGGCCACAGGTTGAACTGCTGAAAGACCATGGACAGCGGTTTGCGCACCTCGTCGATCTGGCGGTCACTGTCACGGTCCCTGGCGGCGCGGCCCGGGCCGCTGTAGCCGAGCAACTGGCCATCGATCCAGATTTCGCCTTCGTCATAGGTTTCAAGGAAGTTCATGCAACGCAAGGCGGTGGTCTTGCCCGAGCCGGACGGGCCGATCAACGAAACGATCTCGCCCGCCTGGACCGACAGCTCAAAGCCCTGGAGCACCCGGTTGTCGCCGTAGGACTTGCCGACACCGCGTAATTGCAGAAGGGGTAAATTGCTCATCGCATCAACCTCGCAGATGACGCGTCGCCCGCCGCCCCAGGTACTCAGCCAGGGCCGCGACCGACGTGGTCAACAGCCAGTAGCTCAGCACCAACAAGGCGTAAGGAACGACGTAGGAAAAAGTGGTGGAAACGATGCGCCCGGCGGTCAGGGTCAGTTCGGGCACGGTGATGATCGAGGTCACGGCACTTTCCTTGATGGTCAGAATCACCTGATTGCCCAGCAACGGCAGGGCGAAGCCCAGAGCCTGGGGCGCCTGGATATGCCAGAAGGCCTGGCGCCGGGACAAACCGTGGACCCGCGCCGCTTCGACCTGGCCGCCAGGTACGCTGGCCCAGGCCGAACGAAACAGCTCGGCGAAATAAGCGGCGCTGTACAGCGCCAGGGCGAAGATACTGGCCTCGATCGCTTCCAGACGCAGGCCCAGCACCGGCAGACCGAAATAGATCACCGTCAGCTGTGCGAGAAACGGCGTGCCGCGGATCAGCCACACATACAGTCCATAAATACCGGCCAGCATCGGTACCGCCAGACGCAGAGCGTTGAGGCCGAAGCCCAGCACCAGCCCCGCCGCAGCGGCCGCCAGGCTGATGCCCAGGGTCACCAGCAGGGCTTCGCCGAAGTCGGGCAGATAACTCAATAACTCATGCATCAGGCGCGCTCCTGCCAACGGCGTTCAAGCAACCGGCCAAGCACACTCAGCAGGCTGGTCAGGGCCAGATAAAACACCGCTGCCACCAGATAGACCTCCAGCGGGCGATAGGTCTGCGATACCAGTTGTTGGCTGACCCGCATCAGGTCGGTAATGGAAATCACCGAGACCACCGCCGAAACCTTGATCACATCGATCAGCTCACTGATCAACGCTGGTGAGGTCAGACGCAGCACCTGGGGCAGCTGGATGCGGGTCAGGGCCTGCCATTTACCGATGGAGAACACCCTCGCCGCTTCCAGTTGTCCTTTGGGGATCGCGGCAAAACCGCTGCGCAGAATCTGCGACTGGTAGGCCGCCGTGTTCAGCGCCAAGGCCAGACCGGCAGCCATCAGCGGCGGCACATCGATGTTCAGCGCCGACGGCAGGTAGAACAGCAATAACAGCTGCGCCAGCATCGGCGTGCCGCGAAAGAAGCTCACGTACACCCTGGCGAATACCGCCCCACTGCGGCTGCGACCGGTGCCAATCAGATGGATCAGCACGCCAATGACAAACCCCAGGACCATGCTCGCGGCGCACAACCACAGGGTGGTCAATGCCCCGTCGAGCAAGGCGGGCCAGTACAGCGCCAGGCGTGTGGTGAAATCGTTCATGCCCACGCCACTCAGATGCTCGGAACCGGCATGGCGTCGGTCGGTAACGTCATGCCGAAGCCGAACCATTTGTCCTGGAGCTTCTTCAGGGTGCCATCGGCGCTGGCGCGAGCGATACCATCACTGAACAGTTTGACCAGGGTCGCGCTGTCCGCACCCTTGCGCCCTACCCAGCCAAAGTAAGTGGTCGGCCCGACCATTTCCGGCAACGTGCTGAATACGCCGGGACGCGCCTTCATCAGCGGACCGAGGTTGGACAGCGACTGCGCCACGCCATCGAGACGGCCGTTGGCCAGATCGGCATAGGCTTCATCGAAGCTGACATATTCCTTGATCCGTGCCAGGCCAGGTTGGCCTGCGGCCTTGAGCTTGGCATCAAAGGCCTGCAACACAGCCAACTGACCGGAACCGGCCTGGGAGCCGATGATTTTGCCGTTGAGGTCGCTTACCGATTTGAGGGTGTTGTCATCACCGCGCTTGAGCAGGGCTACGGTGGATTCGGCAATCGGCAAGGTAAAGGCGAACTGCTCGAAGCGAGCCTTGTTCACCGTAACAGAAGTCACCACAAAGTCGAACTTGGCGCTGTCCAGGCCCGGCAGAATGCCCTGAAACGGCAGGTCCAGCTGACGCACCTTGACTCCGGGCAAATCGGCATCGAGCACGTAGTGCATGAGGTCGGCGCCGTATCCGACGATCTTGCCATTCTCCACCGACTCGAAAGGTGCAAAGCGCGCTTCGGTGGCGACGACGATTTCCTTTCTGTCCTTGATCCGCTGCAACAAGTCATCGGCGTGGGCCATGGACGCGGCGAGCAGGGTAATCAGTGACAGGGACAGTGCTTTGAGTGCGTGGCGTTTCATCGGTGCAGGCTCCACTTGAATGGACAGGATTTTTATTCAAGTTACTTGAATAAAAATACAAGAGCATGAACCGTGCCAGCGAACGAAGTCGTTTATTCAAGTCACTTGAATGATCATCACAAAAAGGAATTTGCTTCAATAGCGTGCAAGAAGTGCAGTTTCCGGTTCAGATCGGTGCATCAAATCCGCTCTGTCCCGGGCTTGAAGTGATTCAATGGGGAATGCGCAATGGCCAGCAACACTTTCCCCTTCGATGCACGGCTCAGCCATACCTTGAGCATCATGCGCAATCTGGCCATCGACCACTACCGCAGCAGACGCCGGAGCAGCGCTGCTTCGTCAAAGCCCGTCAGATCGGCTAAGCACCCACAGCCCGTTGCCCGGCCACGCCTGGTACTCTCGCCGTACGACGACCGGGCTGGCCGTATGGTTATATCTTGTGCAACTATGGCTATATGCCGTTAGCCTGAACATTATTAAACTGTATAGTTATCTGGATACGCTTTAAGAGAATGGCGCAGTTTTACGTGATCAGATCAGCCAGTCGGTAATTTTCCATGCCCACCCCTCCCGCTTCAGATCCCACCCATGACGCGGTAAGCGTTGAAGCGGCGCATTGGTGCATGCGCGTCAATGAAGACGACTTCACCGAACAGGAACGTGAGCAGCTCAACCAGTGGCTCGACCTCGATCCACTGCACCGCCGCGAATTCGACGCCATGATGAAAATCTGGACCGTCAGCGAATTCCTCCCGGCCACCCTTCCGGTCGACACTGTTGCTCAAGGCAAACCGCAGACAGTGCCTCGGCGCGGCCTCCGACGCCCATTGATGGCAGCGGCCGTGCTGTTGCTGGCTCTGCCCATCGCCGGGCTTGCAGGCTGGCATCTGAATGTGATCCCCGACAGCTATCAGCGTTTCGAAAGCAGCTCGACACTTCGCGACATAGTGCTCGCCGACGGCTCGCGCGTGCAGATGAACCTGGGCAGCAAATTGTCGTTCGCCAACTTCAGGGATCGCCGCAGCGTGAACCTGAGCAAGGGCGAAGCGTATTTCGAGGTGAAGCACGATGCCAGCCATCCGTTTCATGTCGACGCCGGTCAAGGGCAGGTGCGGGTAACCGGGACCAAATTCAATGTCTGGACTTATCAGGATGAAGTGGTCGTCACCCTTACCCAAGGCTCAGTACAAGTGATCGCGGACAGGGACAGGGCCGATCAACTTGCCTATCTGTCGCCGGGCATGCAGGCACACTACACACCGCAGATGATCAGCCCCGAAGTACGCGCCGCATCGCCAGAAGAAGCACTGGCCTGGCGTGGCGGCAAACTCATATTGCGTGACCTCTCGCTGGACGATGCCCTGCCACAGATCAACCGTTATCTCCCCGCCCCCATTCACCTCGGCGACAGGGCTACAGGCAACCTGCGTATTGGCGGCATCTACAACACCAATGACATCGACGCTCTGGTACAGACCCTGCCCAAGGTGCTGCCGGTTTACCTGAGCAGCAATGAGAAAGGCGAGACAGTGGTGCGCAACAAGCGCAGCTCGGCGCCCTGATCCACTCCCGCCCTCTCAAAGCCCGCATAACATACTGAATCAAAAGACCTTTGTCGGGATTGAACTCATTCGCGAAAGAGGTATTTCGGTCGGCGGAAATGCCTCGTCTGTACTCCCCCTTCGCGAATGAATTCGCGCCCACAGATTCGTTCCCGCCTTTCCCTGTTTGATCTTGATCGATTGGGCTCGGCCATATCCATACACAAAAAATATCGAATCAACACTAACTATATATTTTTAATCCACATTTTATGGCGCTAGGATTTTCGCCGTGAACGGAAACCGCAGTTTTCTCGCTTCACGGCAAAACAAAACCAATAAAAACCAGCTGTGCCATAAGGGAATAAAAATGCATAAGAGCCCTGTCTCTCTCGGCCTCACCTCGGCCGCTCTCGGCCTGAGCCTCGCCATGCCAGGCTTCGCGGAAGCTGACTTCTTCGAAGACAGCAAGGCGGATCTGGAATTTCGCAACTTCTACTTCAACAGCGACTACCGCCAGGACGGCGCGGCCCAATCCAAGCGCGATGAATGGGCCCAGGGTCTGCTGCTCAACTATGAATCCGGATTTACCGAGGGCACCGTCGGCTTCGGTATTGATGCCATCGGGCTACTCGGCCTGAAACTGGATTCCGGCCCGGACCGCCGTAATACCGGCCTGCTCCCGGTCGGCAGCGAAAAAGCCCCCGATGACTACAGCCGCGCGGGCGTTACCGCCAAGGCGCGCATCGCCAAGAGCGTGCTGCGTATCGGCACCCTGATGCCCAAGCTGCCCACCGTACTGCCCAACGACGGTCGCCTGCTGCCCCAGACCTTTCGCGGCGGCCAGTTGACCTCCAAAGACATCGACAACCTCACCGTCAACCTCGGCCGCCTGACCAGCAATACCGAGCGCAATGACAGCGGCCACGCAGACATCATCGCCGAAGCCAAGGGCATCAAGGGCGGCAAGCCCAGTGACAAGTTCGACTTCGCCAGCGCCAGTTATGCCTGGACCAAGACCCTGACCACCTCCTATAACTACGGCGGTCTGGAGGACAACTACAAACAACATATCGCCACCCTGACCCACACCTTTGCCTTCGGCACCTCGCAGTCATTCAAAAGTGACCTGCGCTACGCCCGCTCCCTGGCCGACGGCGCCAGCAACGTCGACAACACCGCGCTGGGCGCACGCTTCACCTACGGCATCAGCGGCCACGCTTTTGGCCTGGCCTACCAGCGCATGGACGGTACTACCGGCTTTCCGCACCTGGCCGGTACCGACTCGTACCTGGTCAACTACGTGATGATTTCCCCGGACTTCGCCAACCCCGAAGAACGCTCCTGGCAGGCCCGCTACGACTATGACTTCGCCACCCTCGGCCTGCCAGGCCTGACCTTTATGACCCGCTACCTCAAGGGCGACAACTTTGCCCGTGGCAACAAGGAAGGCACCGAGTGGGAACGCAATACCGATATCGGCTACGCCTTCCAGAGCGGCCCGTTGAAGAACCTCGAACTGAAATGGCGCAACGGCAGTTACCGCAGTAATGGCGGCAACAACATCGACCAGAACCGCGTCATTGTCAGCTACACCCTGCCCCTGCTGTAAAAACATGCCCTATGCCGGAGTCCTGAAATGCCCACAACAACAAAGACCCTGATTCACCTGGCCGTCGCCCTCGCCCTGACTGCCAGCTATGGCGCCTATGCCGCCAACACCGCCGACCTGCCCTGCGCCACAACTGAACAGTGCGCGGCCCAAGCGGCGAAGATCGGCGCCTCGGTGGTCAAAGCCAAGGGCAAGGACGACAAGGCCGAGAGCCAGTTTGCCTGGCTCAATCGCATCAACAAGGCGTCCATCGTCATGCTTACCGAGGAAGGCATCGTCAAGCCGGAGATGGGCCAGAAGATCGCCGGCGGCGTACGCTATGCCATCGAACAGGGCGACAAACCCGACGGCAAGCGGCCCAGTGATGTGCTGCAACTCGAACAGATCATGACTGACAAGATCGGCCCGGAAGCCTCGCTGATCCACTCCGGGCGCAGTCGCCAGGACATGCTCGCCACCTATCGCCTGGCCAAACTGCGCTCGGACGTCCTGGCCTACAGCGAAGCCCTGAACGCCACGCGCAAGCGCCTGCTGGATCTGGCCGACAAGAACATCGACACCCTGATCCCGGCTTACACCAACGGTGTACAGGCCATGCCGATCACCTACGCCCACTATCTGCTGGCGTACGAAGCCGCCTTCGACCGCGACGGCCAGCGTATCCGCGAGCTGTATCAGCGCCTGAACCAGAGCCCCATGGGTACCGCCGTACTGGCCAACTCAGCCTACCCGTTGAACCGCGAGCGCATGGCCGAGCTGCTGGGCTTCGACTCGGTTCGGGAGAACTCCCTGGACTCCAGCCAGGTGTCGACCTATGACATTCCCATCGAAGCGGCAAATGCGGCGGCCTCATCGGCCATTCGCATCGGTGCGCTGATCGGCGATATCCACACGCAATATCATCAGATCCGCCCCTGGCTGCTCCTTGATGAGGAGTCCACCTACACCAGCAGCGCCATGCCGCAAAAGCGTAATCCCGGCTTGCTGATGCGCGCTCGCGAAACGGCTTCCGATGTGGTCGGCCTGGCCCAGACCGTGACCTTGCGCGCACATAACGTCACCACCGGCATGACCGACTACAAATTCGCCTTCGACTCCCTGGGCGTCTTCGACTCCACCAAGGAGATGTTCAGCGCCATGAACGCGGTGCTTGATGCCCTGCAGGTCAACCCACAGCGCGCCCGCGAAGAGCTGGAAAACGAATGGACCACCTCCATGGAGCTGGCTGACACCCTGGAACGCACGCAGAAAGTGCCGTTCCGCATTGGCCACAGCTTCGCGTCGCTGATTGTCACCGAGGCGCGCAGCGAAGGCATGACGCCCAAGACCTTCCCCTACGCCGACGCGCAGAAGCTCTACACCAAGGCCGCCGACAAGTACGAATGGAAGCCCAACACCCTGCCGCTGGACGAGGCTACTTTCCGCGCCGCGCTGTCGCCGGAAAACATGGTCAAGACCCGCAAGGGTACCGGCGGCCCGCAACCTCAGGAGGTGCAACGCATGCTCACCGAGGCACACAAGACCCTGGAAGCCGACCAGACCTGGCTGCGTGAACGTCGTGACAAGCTGAATCAGGCCGAGGGCAACCTCAATCGGGCCTTCGACAAGCTGGCGCCTGCCAAGGGATAACGACTGAGAACACTGGGCAACGGGGTGAAATGATATCTGTGGGACCGGCTTTAGCCGGGAAAGAGCCAGTGTATCTGTTGCGTTGCATGATCAGATCAGGCGCCTTCCCGGCTAAAGCCGGCCCCACCTTCGTATCGAACGCCCTTATCAAGCCAGTGGATTCAACGCCCTGCTCATAACGGGTCGATCCAGCGCATTCTGCCAACGGGCAATGGCCAGGCAGGCCACACAATTGCCCAGCACATTGGTCAACGAGCGGCATTTCATCAGACGCTCGACCCCGAGCAGCAGGCCGACACTCTCCAGCGGCACCAGATGCAGCAGATTCAGCGTGGCAATCAGGGTCAGGAACGCCGAGCCCGCCATGCTGGTCGAGCCCAGCGAGGTCAGCAGGGAAATCAGCAGCAAGGTCAACAACTCGGCAGCACTCAGTTCGATACCCGCCATCTGCGCCAGAAACAGCACGGCGGTGGTCAGGTAAATGTTCGAGCCGCTAAGATTGAAGGTGTAGCCCGTGGTCAGGATCAGCCGTACCAGTTGCTGATCGCAGCCCAGCTTCTGCATCTTGTCGATTAACCCCGGCAACGCCGCCACCGAGGATCCGGTGAAGGTAACCAGCAGCAACTCGTCCTTGATGTACAGCACCAATCGCCACAACCGTGCCCCGGCCAGCCTGGCAATGGTTGCCAATACCAACACCATGAACAGCCCGCAGGCCAGATACATCACCGCAACAAACTTGAACAGCGGCAGCGCCGCAGCCGGGCCGAACCTGCCGATACTGAAAGCCATGGCGCCAAAGGCCGCCAACGGCGCAAAGCGCAGAATGACCCGCAGAATCCTGAACAACAGGGCAACGGCTTTCTCCAGAAATGCCCGCAGCGCATCCCCCCGCCCGGTGCCGCCAGCGCGCCCTACCAGCACGCCGAAGACCAACCCGGCGAGCATCACCTGCATGACCAGGCTTTGGGTGAAGGCGTGAGTCACCACCGCGCCTACCGATGCCCAGGAAAACCCGGCATTGAAGGGCTCCGAATGAGCGACAGCAGCGCCATGGTTCAAAGCCGTATGGGCACCGGGATTGAAGGTCAGCGTCACTATGCAGCCCAGGCACAACGACAGCAGGCCCATGGCCTGGAAGTAAACGAATACCTTGCCCACCAACCCCCGGCGCCTGGTTTGCAGCCCTGCTACACCGGACGACACCAGCAAAAACATCATCAGCGGCATAAGCCAGCCAATGACGCGAATGAAGCCGTCGCTCAGGGGTTTCATATCGATGGCGAGATGGGGGTCGAGCACACCCAGCAGGACACCGCAGACGATGGCCAGGACAATTTGCAAAGTGGCGCTGTTGAAAAGCCTGAGAGGCATCGACGCTCCGAGTCCATCTATTTATTGTTATGGGCGCGCCTTGTCAGGGACTGCCTGATTGGGCACGCTGGCCGGTCAAAGCCGGCTTGAGCGGGCGCCAATAATAAAACTTCACAGCGGGACAGACCACCATGGAACTTCGTCACTTACGCTATTTTGTCATGGTGGCCGAAGAACGACATTTCACCCGCGCCGCCGCCCGCCTGAATATCCAGCAACCGCCCCTCAGCCAACAGATTCGCATGTTGGAGCAGGAACTGGGGTTCGACCTGTTCAAGCGTCATCCCAAGGGCGTGGACTTGACCGCAGGTGGCCTGGTGTTCCTTGAGGAAGCCCGGGAAGTCCTCGCCCGCGTCGCCGAAGGCGCGCTCAAGGCCTCCCGTGCCGCCCACGGTATCGAGGGCCAGTTGAGCATCGGTTTTACCAGCTCTGCCTCGACCCACCCGCTGATTCCGCAAATCATCCGCTCCTATCGCGAGCGCTACCCCGCCGTAGCGGTATCGCTCAAGGAGGGCAGCGCGGAACAACTGACCCATGATGCCATCGAGGGACGCGTCGATGTGGGCATTCTTCGGGCACCGGTCGGCGATCACCTGAGCCTGCAATTTCATCGTCTGTTGAACGAAGAAATGCTGCTGACCCTGCCCACCGGGCATCGGGTGCTGGCCGGGCACGATATGTCCGGCGAACCACCGGCCATTGCCCTTGGCGAGCTGGCCGACGAGCCGTTTATCCTGGTCCGCCGCCCCGGCGCGCCGGGCATGTACGCCAACCTGATCAAGGCCTGCCAGAACGCCGGGTTCAACCCGAAGATTGCCTTCGAGGTCGAGCGCATGCTGACCAATATCAGCCTGGTGGCCGCAGGCGTAGGCATTTCCATCGTCCCGGCCTCTATGCGCGACGTGCACCGGCAAAGTGTCGTCTACTGTCCGATCCGCGATGCCCGCCCGCGCCTGCATGCGCCGATTACCCTGGTTTGCCGCAGCTTCAACCCGCTGCCACCTTTACAGAATTTCATCGCCCTGTCGCGGGAACTGACCGGGCATAACAGGCGGCATGCGCTGGATTCTTGAATATGAATCAGCTTGCGCGGTGTCGGAGCCAGCCACATGAAAATCCCATTGCAATTCAGCTGATCGTGGTGCCTAGCCAATCACCCGCGCATACACCGGCATATCGATATTGCCCCCGGACAGAATCACCCCGACCTTCTTCCCCGCCATCGCCTCACGCTCCTGCATCAACGCTGCCAGTGCCGCCGCGCCTGCGCCTTCGGCCAGGTTATGAGTGTCGGTGTAGTAGACGCGCATGGCCTCGGCGACCTGTTCGTCACTGACCGCGACTATCCGTTGCGCCCCTGCTGTATAGACTGCCAGTGCTTCAGGGACAGGTTTGCGTACCGCCATGCCATCGGCAAAAGTATTGGCCGATGGGGTTTCCTGCAGGATGCCACTCTCGAATGAACGCTTGGCGGCATCGGCTTCGGTAGAGACCACACCCACCACCTGGGTGGTCAGGCCCAGGGCATCACGGGCAGCAATGACCGCACAGATACCCGAGCCGCAGCCGATGGGCACATAGACGGTGTCCAGGTCCGGCACCGCCGTGAACAATTCCAGCCCATAAGTGGCCACGCCCCTGACCAGTTCCCGGTGATACGGCGGTACCAGGTAGAGCGAGTGAGCCTCGGCCAGGCGGGCGGCCTCTTCCCGGGCTTCGTCGAAGTCGCGCCCATACTCGATGACCTCGGCACCAAAGGCGCGCATGGCGCTGTTCTTTTCCAGGGAGTTGTTCTGCGGCACCACAATCATTGCCCGCAGGCCCAGAGCCTTGGACGCCAGCGCCAGGCTCTGGCCGTGATTGCCCCGAGTGGCGCTGACGATGCCGGTAATCTGCGGCTGAGTACGCTTGAGCCAGTGCAGAAAGGTAATGCCGCCGCGCACCTTGAAGGCGCCGGTCGGCGTATGGTTTTCATGCTTGACCCACACCGTGCAACCCAGACGCCGGGCCAGCAAGGGCCAGGCATATTGGGGGGTGGCAGGCATCACCTGGTAAACCTGGCGGGCAGCGTCTTCGATATCTTCGCGGGTCAATCCGTGCATGACAGTGTTCTCTGGGGTTTTGTCGAGTCTAGGCAGGCAGCGGTGGTGCTGGCTTTCAAAAAACTGACCTGATCTCCAAACGCGTTTGTGGGAACGAGGCTTGCCCGCGAACAGGATTTCCCGGGTTGAAAAGATACGGCGGATGTACCGGCCTATTCGCGGGCAAGCCTCGCTCCAACGAATGCTGTTGAGTAAGATGGCACTTATGACTGCGCAAAACCGATCCTCTCAACAGCCCCCCTGCGAACCGGTGCGCCGCGCCGAGGCCGGGCCGTGGGTCATCGAATTACTGCCCGGTGCCGCCTACGAGGCTCGCTATATCGCCAATCAGGCCGCCATCGGCTTTGCCTTCGACAGTCAGCACGGCGTGCATGCCATTGGCAGCGACCGTATTCGTCCTTTCGATGCCACGCCCAATGGCCTCGCCTTCGTGCCCATGGGGTGCGACGTGTTTTCCGCTTCAGGCAAGGGCGGAGAGTACCTGCGTTTGATACGCAGCGACGGCGAAGTGCTGATCGGCGATCAGCCGTTCAATAACCGCGTCGATCCCCAGGCCATGGCCCTGGCGCAACGCATGCGTGCAGCCCTGTTACGACCTTCGGCAACGGATGATTGGCAGGATTGGGCCCAGGCGCTGGCGGGCCGGGTACACGCGGATCAGTTGTCCGGGGCATCATCCGCCGACGCCCTGACCGACAGACGCCTGCGCCTGCTCGATGAATTCATTGATGCCGGACTGAGCGGGCCCTTGAGCGTGCAGGACATGGCGCAGTTACTGGCCCTGTCCGAAGGCTTTTTCACCCGGGCCTGCAAGCAAACGCTGGGTAAAAGCCCCCACAGCTACCTGATCGACCGCCGCCTCGGTCGCGCCCGTGACCTGCTGCGCGAACCGGCTCGCAGCCTCAGCGATATTGCCCTGGCCTGTGGCTTTGCCAGCCAGGCGCATATGGCGACAGTCTTCAAGCAGCGGTTGGGGATCAGCCCCGGTGAGCTGCGCAGACGCTAGGAGCTATTTCCACGTACGGGCCCGAGCCAGCGTCTGCGACGGACGCTCGCCAAATGCACGCTGATAGTCACTGGCAAAACGGCCCAGGTGGGCAAAGCCCCAACGCGAGGCGGTAGCGGCGATGTTGTAGTTGCCACGTTCTTCCAACAGGCTGCAACGCACCGCCTCCAGACGAAAGCGCTTCAGGTAAGCCAGGGGCGACAAGCCGAAATGCTGTTTGAAACCATCATGCAAGCGCTGCGCTGACACCCCTGCCACCTGCTGGATATCCGCCAACAGGAGATCGCTTTCAGCCTGCTCCTCGATAAAACGCCGAGCCTTGAGCACGTAGGCCGGGCAACGGCTTTCACTGCGCCGGGCCAGGGCCTTGGAGTAGTTGTTGGGCTGGGACAGGATCAGCCCCTTGATCAGGGTCCGTTCCAGATCCCGGGCCACAGACTGCTGGCCGAAGAGCGGTTGCTCGTGGTCCATTTCGTCAACCAGATACCGCACCATGCGCCACCACCCCGCGCTCGCCCCCTGCTGCGCATCGATGCAGGTCTGGAAGGCGATGGGCGTCTGTACCGGATGCTCTAACAGCTGCTCCAGCACCTGATTCATCGAGGCACAGGTAATGACCACCTGCAGCTTGCGACAATTCCCGGCAATGCTCAGTTGCTGATGCTCGAACGGCGAGACGATCAAACCGACCCGTGCGTCGGAACGCGCCACCTTGCGTCCGTGCTGAATCTCCTGCTCACCGTCCAGGGGCAGGCTGATGCTGTAGCTCTTCAGGCCGCAACCGGCGTCGACACCAATCACCACATCGGTGCCGTACTGAATGCGCCCCACCACGGTGGCCAGTGAGCCCAGACGGTTGGCCGAGTGCTCGAACTGCAGTTGCCGCGATGCACTGGCCTGAAGGCTGTGGGGCCCGCATATATCGGCCATCCAGGCACGTGCACTGGCGATATCCCGGTGGGTAGCCTTGAGCGCCGGGTTATTGCAACGGGAAAGCGTCATGGCGATGTCCTCTGTTCATCGACACAACGAAAATAAAGCGATCAGGGAGATCGGCGCTATCCGTTTTCTGCAAATAAACGGAAAACGGCTATTTATCCCCGGCAAAGCGGATAGATGGTCCTGACACCGGGGGATTTAATCGAGGGGAGTCCGACCACTTCATAAAAAAGGTACTCCCTGATGAGCACAAACAGAAGCATCGCCCAATGGCAGCACTTCGTCGAAGGCTGCCTGGATTTTCGCCCGGACCAGGGCATCTACCGTATCGCCCGTGACATGTTCACCGAACCGGATCTGTTCGATCTGGAGATGGAGCTGATCTTCGAGAAGAACTGGATCTATGCCTGTCACGAAAGCGAAATCGCCCATAACCATGACTTCATGACCATGCGCGCCGGGCGCCAGCGCATGATTATCACCCGTGATGGCGAAGGCCGGCTCAATGCCCTGATCAATGCCTGCCAGCACCGCGGCACCACTCTGACCCGGCTCGGCAAGGGCAATCAGTCGACCTTCACCTGCCCGTTCCACGCCTGGTGCTACAAAAGCGATGGTCGCCTGGTCAAGGTCAAGGCACCGGGGGAATATTCCGAGGGCTTCGACAAAGCCACCCGTGGATTGAAGAAGGCCCGCATCGACAGCTACAAGGGTTTTGTCTTCATCAGCCTCGACGTCGCGGGCAACGACAGCCTGCAGGACTATCTGGGCGACGCCACAGTGTTTTTCGACATGATGGTGGCGCAGTCGCCAAGCGGTGAGCTGGAAATACTGCCAGGCAAGTCAGCCTATACCTACGAAGGTAACTGGAAGCTGCAGAACGAGAACGGTCTGGACGGTTATCACGTCAGCACCGTGCACTACAACTACGTGGCGACCGTGCAGCACCGTCAGCATGTCAACGCAGAAAAAGGCCTGGCCGCTAGTGACACCCTGGACTACAGCAAGCTGGGCGCCGGTGATGCCGAAACCGACGATGGCTGGTTCTCTTTCCACAACGGCCACAGCCTGCTGTTCAGCGACATGCCCAACCCCGCAGTGCGTCCCGGCTACGCCAGCATCATGCCGCGCCTGGTCGATGAATATGGTCAGGGCAAAGCGCAATGGATGATGCACCGCCTGCGCAACCTGAACATATATCCCAGCATGTTCTTCCTCGACCAGATCAGCTCGCAGCTGCGCATCATTCGCCCCGTGGCCTGGAACAAGACCGAGATCCACAGTTTCTGCCTCGGCGTCAAAGGCGAATCAGCCGCTGACCGTGAGAACCGCATTCGCCAGTTCGAGGACTTTTTCAACGTCTCAGGCCTGGGCACGCCCGATGATCTGGTGGAATTTCGTGAAGCCCAGCGCGGCTTCCAGGCCCGCCTGGAGCGCTGGAGCGACATTTCCCGTGGCCTGGACAAATGGGTCGCGGGCGCCACGCCCAATAGCCAGGCCATCGGCATCTCACCCGTGTTGACCGGTACCGAGTTCACCCATGAAGGCCTGTATGTGAACCAGCACGGCAACTGGCAACGCTTCCTGCTTGAGGGGCTGGCGCGCAAGGCCGCCGAACAACAATCCCTGAAACTGCACGAGGTGTGATCATGACTGCGCAACTGCACCATAAAATCGAACAGTTTCTCTACCGCATGGCCGAGCTGTGTGATGCCCAGGATTGGGATGCCTATCTTGACCTGTTCAGCGAAGACAGCGAATTCCACCTGCCGCAATGGGACTCGGAACATGTCTACACCAGCGACCCCAAGACGGGTATGTCGCTGATCTACTACTCAAACCGTGGTGGCCTTGAGGATCGGGTGTTCCGCCTGCGTACCGGCAAGGCGGCATCGACCATTCCGATGCCGCGTACCGTCCACCTGATCAGCAATCTGCGCTTGCAGGCGCTGGTCAATGGCGACCTGCAAGCCCGGGTCAACTGGCACACGCTGTTCCATCGTCTGCAAGTCAGCGAGCAGTTTTTCGGCTACGCGACCTACACCCTCAGGCCACACGGCGAGAGCTGGAAGATCACCCGCAAACACGCGGTACTGCTCAACGACACCATTAACTCGGTGCTGGATTTCTATCACCTCTGATCTGGCGGGTAACAGACCATGACATACAAGGTCGGCTTCAGTTTTGCCGATGGCAAGACGCTGTTTTGCCCAGTGCAGGGCAATGAAATCCTTCTCGATGCCGCCCTGCGCGCGGGCATCAAGATTCCTCTGGACTGCCGCGAAGGTGTCTGTGCAACCTGCCAGGGCCGCTGTGAATCAGGGCAATACACCCAAGACTACGTTGATGACGAAGCCTTGTCCGCCGCCGATCTGGCCCAGCGCAAAGTACTGACCTGCCAGACCAGGGTGCAGTCGGATGCGGCATTCTATTTCGACTTCGACTCCAGCCTGTGCCACAACGCCGGCCCTGAACGTATCGCTGGTGTGATCAGTCACGTGGAACAGGTCTCCGGGACCACGGCGATATTGCATGTGGATGCCAGCCAGTACCCACGGCAACTGGATTACTTGCCCGGCCAGTACGCCCGCCTGCGGGTGCCCGGCACCGAAGAGTGGCGCTCCTACTCGTTTGCCAGTCGTCCAACAGCGGCCAACCAGTTGCAGTTTCTCGTACGGCTATTGCCGCAGGGAGTGATGAGCGACTACATGCGCGAACGCTGCGCCCCAGGGCAGGAACTGCAGTTTGAAGCCCCCTTGGGCAGCTTTTACCTGCGCCAGGTCAGTCGACCGCTTGTGCTGGTGGCAGGTGGCACCGGGCTCTCGGCCTTCCTCGGCATGCTTGATGAAATGGCAATGAGCGGCAGCTGCGGACAGCCCATCAGCCTGTATTACGGCGTAACACAGGAAGCCGATCTATGTGAACTCGAACGTCTGGAGCGCTATCGCCAGCAGATTGCCGATTTCAGCCTGCACATTGTCGTCAGCCGCCCCTCCGCCGAATGGCCTGGCAAGCGCGGCTGGATCCCCGAACACTTCGACGTCTCGACCTTGGCCGCCCGACCGTTCGATCTCTATGTCTGCGGTCCGCCACCAATGGTCGAAGCGATCAAGGACTGGATCAATGAACAGAGCATTGCCGGCGCGCATCTGTACTACGAGAAGTTCGTCGACAGTCACGCCGGGCGCTGATCGCAACACCAACACGGATCCGATGGAGCGAAGCTTGCCCGCGAACCAGACGACGCGCAGTTTGCGCCATACCGCGTCGCCTGATTCACGGGCAACCCTGCGCTTCGGGCCGCGCAAGAAACAGGTGCGCCGTGCTCATCCAGACGCTTCACTGATTTTCGCCAAAGAACTCAATGCATCATGTTGTATAGTCACCGGCAAAACGGCTCCATGCACTCGGTGATTCATGTCCTACCCCCTCGACGCCATTAACCACACCTACCTGGGCAGCAATGTCTACGCGCAGTTGCGCAATGCGCTGATCACCGGAGGGCTCAAGCCTGATGACCGCCTGCGCATCCGGGAACTGGCCGCGCAACTGGGCACCAGCGTCACCCCGGTGCGGGATGCCATCCTGCAACTGGCCAAGGAAAAAGCCCTGGTGCTGAAGACGCCCAAGGACATTCGCGTGCCGGTGCTGGACAGCGCCGCGTATCTGGAAATCCGCACCCTGCGCCTGAATCTGGAAGGCCTGGGCGCGGAGACCGCAGCGCGGGTCGCCACGTCCGCCGATCTCAAACGTATTGAAACCAATATCCAGCTCAACCTGGAGGCCATCGATAAGCATGACCTGCCCCTGGCCCTGCGCCTGAACAGCGAGTTCCACTTTCTCATCGCCGAAGCCGCGCGGATGCCGCTGCTGCGCGGTTACCTGGACAGCCTGTGGATGCGCGCCGGACCGTTGATCGCCCAGGCCTATGCACATTTCTCCCTGACTATGGCCATCGAGCACCATCAGGAGATCCTTGATGCCCTGCGGCACAAAGACGCGCCAGCGGCCAAACACGCCATTCAGACCGATATCCTCGACGGCAATCAGAAAATGCTGGAGTTTATTGCCGTGAGCCAGGAAACCCTCACCGAATAAGCAGATTGGCGGTTGGCCTATTGACAGGCTTGTCGCTAAAAAACATGATGCATCAAACTTCAAAAGAATGGAGATCGATCATGGGCGATAAGAAAAAGCTGTTATTGACCGGCGCCAGCCGGGGCATCGGTCATGCAACCGTCAAACATTTCAACGCCGCGGGCTGGGAAGTCTTTACCGCGTCGCGGCAGAACTGGGTAGCCGAATGCCCTTGGGCCGAGGGTTTGCTCAACCACATCCACCTGGATCTGGAAGATATCGACAGCGTCAGCGACAGTATGGCGGCGATCAAGGACAAGCTGGGTGGCCGTCTTGATGCCTTGGTGAATAACGCCGGCATTTCCCCCAAAGGTCCGGATGGCAGCCGCATGGGAGTGCTGGAGAGCGACTACGCCACCTGGATCAAGGTGTTCAACGTCAATCTGTTTTCCACCGCACTATTGGCCCGGGGCCTGTTCGATGAGCTGAAAGCCGCCAAGGGCAGCATCATCAACGTTACGTCCATCGCCGGTTCCAAGGTCCATCCCTTTGCCGGGGTCGCTTATTCCACCTCCAAGGCCGCCCTTTCCGCCTTGACCCGGGAAATGGCCTACGACTTCGGCCCCCATGGTGTGCGGGTCAATGCCATCGCCCCGGGCGAGATCGACACCTCGATCCTGTCCCCCGGCACCGCTGACATCGTCGAGCGCTCGGTGCCCATGCACCGCCTGGGCAAGCCCGAAGAAGTGGCTTCTCTGGTCTACTTCCTGTGTACCAGTGGTGCATCCTACGTGAATGGCGCCGAGATCCATGTCAACGGTGGGCAGCATGTCTGAAACTGCATTGGCCGCTGCGAACTGCGCCGATCTGATGACCACTCAGGCGCCGCAGATTGATCATCTCAAGGCGCTGGACATCGCCCGGCAAACCTACGGGCTGGAAGGCACGCTGAAACTGCTCAATGGCGAGCGCGACGCGAACTTTCTGGTACGCACTGCGCAGGAAGCCTACGTGCTGAAGTTCATCAACCCGGCCGAAGACCCCAGCGTCATCAGCTTTCAGACCCAAGCCCTGTTGCATATCGAGCGTCACGGCGCGCATCTGCCAGTTCCGCGGATGCTGGCAGCGCGCGATGGTGAGTTTGAGCCTAAAGTCGTGGTGCATGGCCAGACCCTGACTCTGCGCACCGTCACTTACCTGGACGGGATTTCGCAAAATCTCGGTACACCGAGCCTGGCCTTGATGCACGAACTGGGCAGCACCCTGGCCGAAGTAAACCTGGCACTGCAGGACTTCCATCACCCTGCCGCCAAGCGCGACCTGCTGTGGGATGTCGGCCATGCCGAACGGGTCAGGCCCTATTTGCATTGCCTGGATGCCGAGCAATTGCCGCTGGTCTCCGCCCTGCTGGATCACCATGAACAGCAAGTGAAACCGCGCCTGGCCAGATTGCGCGCCCAAGTCATTCATAACGATCTAAACCCTTACAACGTCATGCTCGATTGCGCCACCGGCAGCCGGGTCGCGGCGATCATCGATTTTGGTGATGCCCTTTATGCGCCGCTGATCAATGAGCTGGGCACGGCGCTGTCCTATCAAGTCGATGCCGAGGCCAACGATCCGCTATGGCTGATCAAAGCCTTCGTTGACGCCTATAACGCCCGCATACCGCTGCAAACCGAGGAATTGGCGGTACTGGGCGACCTGATCGCCATGCGCATGGCCATGGCCATCACCATCGCCCAGTGGCGCGCCAGCCTGTACCCGGAAAACCGCGACTACGTGCTGCGCAATTTGAGTACCACCTGGCGCAATCTGCAATGCCTGACCGCCATGCCTCCCGGCATGCTCACTGACAGCCTGATCAACGCCTGCACGCCGGAGGCCTTATGAGTTCGCCCATTGCCGCGCAGTTGCTCGCCCGCCGCCAACAGGCACTGGGCGCCAGCTATCGCCTGTTCTATGAAGAACCCTTCGCGCCGGTGCGTGGCGAGGGTGTGTGGCTGTATGACAAGGACAACACGCCATACCTGGATGCCTATAACAACGTCGCCTCCATCGGCCATTGCCATCCGGCGGTGGTCCGGGCCATCGCCGAGCAGAGCGCTCAGCTCAATACCCATACCCGCTACCTGCACCCGTCCATTGTCGATTACGCCGAAGACCTGCTCAGTGAATTCCCCGAGCAATTGAACAACCTGACCATGACCTGCACCGGCAGCGAGGCCAATGACCTGGCCCTGCGCATAGCCCGTTGCCATAGCGGCGGCACCGGCATCCTGGTAACCCGCTGGGCCTATCACGGCGTGACCAGTGCCTTGGCCGAAGTCTCGCCCTCCCTGGCCACCGGTTTGCCGACTGCGGCTCATGTGCGGCTGGTGGATGCACCGGACTCCTATCGCAAGGAAAATGATTTCGTCGGCAGCGTAAAGGCCGCCCTGGCCGATATGCAGGCCCAGGGCATCAAACCTGCGGCGCTGCTGGTAGACAGCATTTTCTCCAGTGACGGCGTGTTCAGCCCGGCCAATGGCGAACTGGCCGCCGCTGCGCAATGCGTGCGCGAGGCCGGTGGCCTGTATATCGCCGACGAGGTGCAACCGGGTTTCGGTCGTACTGGCGGACAGCGCTGGGGATTTCAGCGCGACGCGGTGATCCCGGACCTGGTCACCCTGGGCAAGCCGATGGGCAACGGTCATCCGGTGGCAGGTGTAGTCGGCCGTTCGGCGCTGTTCGATCAGTTCGGCCGCCAGCAACGCTACTTCAATACCTACGGCGGCAACCCGGTGTCGTGCAGGGCCGCCCAGGCGGTGCTTAACGTGCTGCGCGAACAGGACCTGCAAGGCAATGCCCGGGACGTCGGCGCTTATCTGCGCGAAGGCCTGCTCAACCTCGCCGAACGCCATGAGGTGATCGGCAACGTCCGCGGCGAAGGGCTGTTTATCGGCGTCGAGCTGGTTACCGATCGTCACACCCAGGCACCGGCGACACAGGCCACAGCCGCTGTCGTCAATGGCATGCGTCGGCGTCAGGTGCTGATAAGCGCCACCGGCCCCAGGGCCAATATCCTCAAGATCCGCCCGCCCCTGGTCTTTGCCCGGGAACACGCCGACCTGCTGCTGGAACGCCTGGACGCCACCCTGCTCGCGCTGCGCTGAGGCTTCACAGTTCCTCAACTCCCCCGTCTGGGGCATTGCTTGTTCGATTCATACGCTTTGGCACAGCCCTGGTGCGCCAGGGTCAGTGCCTGTGCCTGAGGCCGCCGTAACCTGGTGATCCAGGGTGATTGGCACAAAATCTGCTTCAATAAAAACATGATGCATCATATTTTAAATAAGACTGCACAAGTGGAGGGTTTGAGATGACCAGTAACGATGCCGCCGCCTTCGTGCGCTTCAAAGGCGTGGAAAAAAGTTACGACGGCCTGAAAACAGTGGTCAAACGCCTTGACCTGGACGTGGCCCGAGGCGAATTTCTGACCCTTCTCGGCCCTTCCGGCTCCGGCAAGACCACCAGCCTGATGATGCTGGCAGGCTTTGAGACGCCCACCGAAGGGCAGATATTCCTGGAAGGCAAAGCTATCGAAAGCGTCCCGGCGCACAAGCGCGGGATCGGCATGGTGTTCCAGAACTACGCACTGTTCCCGCACATGACCGTGGCCGAGAACATGGCCTTCCCCCTGCAAGTTCGCGGCTTGAAGCGCCACGAGATTGAAGACAAGGTGATCAAGGCTCTGGACATGGTGCGCCTGGGCGACCTGGCCAACCGTTATCCAAGCCAGCTCTCCGGCGGTCAGCAGCAGCGCATTGCCCTGGCCCGGGCCCTGGTGTTCGAGCCCAAGCTGGTGCTGATGGACGAACCCCTCGGCGCTCTGGACAAGCAGTTGCGCGAGCAGATGCAGCTGGAAATCCGTCGCCTGCACCGCGAACTCGGGCTGACCGTAGTGTTCGTCACCCACGATCAGGCGGAAGCCCTGACCCTGTCCGACCGCGTAGCGATCTTCAACGACGGCGTCATCCAGCAGGTCGATACCCCGCAAGCCCTGTACGAGCGACCGGCCAATACCTTTGTTGCCACGTTCATGGGCGATACCAACGTGCTGTCGGGCGTACTGGGCACCTTCAACGCCGACCGCTGCCAGGTTCGCCTCGATCAGGGCGAGGAATTGTTCGCCCGCAGTACACCCGGCCTGGTCAGCGGCAGCCGGACCACACTGTCGATCCGTTCCGAGCGAGTGATCCTCGACGGCGACGCCCGCTACGACAGCCGCCTGGCCGGACGTATCGAAGAATGCATCTATCTGGGCGACCACGTGCGCATCCGCCTCGACGTCGCCGGCAACCGCGACTTCAACGTCAAGGTGCCCATTGCCCAGATGCAACCGGACTGGCGCGAAGGCCACAGCCTTCGTGTCTGTTGGCACAGCGCCGACGCTTCGGCGCTGGATGCCCTGCCCGCTTGAACCGACTCCCTCCCAACGTTGATGACTTCAGGATATTTGCCATGCTCAAGCGTTTTGCTGCACTGACTGTTCTGGCTGCCGTTGCTGGCCAGGTAAACGCGCAATCACTGACCGTCGTGTCGTTCGGCGGCCTCAATAAAGACGCCCAGGACAAAGCGTTCTATCAACCGTTCGCCGCCACCGGCAAAGGCACGGTACAGGCCGGGGAATACAACGGCGAAATGGCCAAGATCCGCGCCATGGTCGAGACCAGACAGGTGGGCTGGGACGTGGTCGAGGTGGAAAGCCCGGACCTGGTGCGCGGCTGTGCCGAAGGTCTCTTCGAACCCCTGGACTGGAGCAAGCTGGGCGACGCCAACAAGTTCGTCAAAGGCGCGGTCAATGAGTGCGGCGCGGGGATCTTCCTCTGGTCGACCAACCTGACCTACAACAGCGACAAGCTCAAGACCGCCCCCAAAGGCTGGGAATCGTTCTGGGACACCAAGACCTATCCCGGCAAACGCGGCCTGCGCAAGAGCGCCAAGTTCACTCTGGAAATCGCCCTGCTGGCCGACGGCGTGAAACCGGCCGATCTGTACCAGGTACTGGGCACCCCTGAAGGGGTCGACCGGGCCTTCAAGAAACTCGACAAGATCAAGGGCGATATCCAGTGGTGGGAAGCCGGAGCCCAGCCGTTGCAATGGCTGGTAGCGGGTGATGTGGTGATGACGTCGGCCTATAACGGCCGGGTATCCGCCGCCCAGGCCGAAGGCCATCCGTTCAAGATGGTATGGAACGAGAGCATGTATGACATCGACAGCTGGGCCATCGTCAAGGGCTCACCGAACAAGGCCCTGGGTGAGCAGTTCATCGCCTTTGCCAACGAGGCCCAGCACCAGAAGGTCTTCGCGGAAAATATCCCGTATGGCCCGACCAACAAGGACACCCTGCCCCTGATCGACGCCAAGACCCGTGAGCAACTGCCGACTGCGCCCGCCAACCTTGAGCACGCGTTGCAGGTGAACACCGACTTCTGGATCGACCATGGCGAAGAGCTTGAACAGCGCTTCAACGCCTGGGCAGCGCGCTGATCCGCCCGCGCCTGCGTCCACGGCCCGGTCGCCTGGCGTCCGGGTCGGTTGTCATAAGGAGAATTCCATGTCCGAAGCCCTGACCCTGCAAGCGCAGACACCGGCCAACCAGACCCAACGCCTGCGCCAGAAATTGCAGCTGACCCAGCGCAGCTACAAACGCCGTTCGCTGTTGTTGATCCTGCCGCTGCTGGCGCTGCTGCTGTTTGGCTTTCTCACGCCCATCGGCTCATTGCTGACCAAGAGCGTGGAAAACCCGGAAGTCGCCAATGCCCTGCCCAAGACTCTGGCATTGCTGGAACAGTGGGACGGCCAGGCGCTGCCGGGGGAGTCGGTATTCAATGCCCTGGGTGAGGACCTGCGCAGCGCTCGTGGCAATGGTCAGTTGTTCGCCCTCAACCGTCGCCTGGGTTATGAAACCGCCAGCCTGCGCAGTCTGTCTACCGCCGTGCTGAGCCGTTTGCCTGCCAGCGGCGAGCCGGTGCGTGAACGCCTGAGCAAAAGCGTCCCGGCCCTGGCCGATATCAAGACCTGGGCCACCCTCAAGCAATTGGGCCAGCCCTACACCAGCTTCTACTGGCTGGCGGCGTTCGACCTAAAACTGGACAACGGTCAGATCACTGCCGTCGAGCCGGATAAAGCCTTATATATCGATGTGCTCAAGCGCTCGCTACTGATCGCCGGGCTGGTCACCCTGCTCTGCGTAGTGCTCGGCTATCCGCTGGCCTATTGGCTGTCCCGGCAACCGCCACGGCGGGCCAACCTGCTGCTGATCTTCGTGCTGCTGCCGTTCTGGACCTCGCTGATCGTACGCACCGCCAGCTGGATCGTCCTGCTGCAATCGGGCGGGCTGATCAATAACAGCCTGATTGACCTGGGCCTTCTGGAAAAACCGCTGCAACTGGTGTTCAACCGCACCGGCGTGCTGATTTCCATGACCCATATTCTCCTGCCGTTCCTGATCCTGCCGCTGTATGCCGTGATGAAGGGCATCGACGCGCGCTATGAACGGGCAGCGATCTCCCTCGGTGCTCATCCGCTGTATGCCTTTCGCCGGGTGTACCTGCCGCAGACCTACGCCGGGGTCACCGCAGGGGCACTGTTGGTGTTCATCATGGCCATCGGGTACTACATCACCCCGGCCCTGCTGGGCGGGCCAGGGGACCAGATGATCAGCTACTTCGTCGCCTACTACACCAACACCACCATCAACTGGGGCATGGCCACCGCCCTGGGCAGCCAGCTGTTGATCATCGTGCTGTTGCTCTATTGGGTCTACGCGAAGGTCTCGCGCCCCGCCAACCAGACTGCCTGAGGAGCCGCCATGAAGCATGTCGAACCCGTGGAAATTCGCCTGCTGCGCCCGCTGCTGAGCTTTTACAGCCTGGCACTGCTGATGTTCCTGATCATCCCGATTCTGATCATCGTGCCGCTATCGTTCAACGAAGGCTCGTTTCTCAGTTATCCGTTGAGCGGCCTGTCGCTGCGCTGGTATCGCGAGTTCTTCAATTCCGGCGACTGGATGCAGGCCTTGGGAAACAGCCTGAAGATCGCCCCGGCCGCGACGGTACTGGCCACGGTTTTGGGCACACTGGCGTCGGTCGGCCTGTCCCGGGGTGAATTCCGCGGCAAGGCGCTGATTATGGCGATCCTGATTTCACCCATGGTGGCGCCGGTGGTGATAGTCGCGGTGGGGCTGTATTTCTTCTTCGCCAGCTGGGGGCTGCTCAACAGCTACCTGGGACTGGTCATCGCCCACGCCGTGCTGGGCGTGCCGTTCGTCGTGATTACCGTCAATGCGACGCTGCAAGGCTATGACCGCAACTTCAGCCGCGCCGCCGCCAGCCTTGGCGCCACGCCCTGGTACGGCTTCCGCCGGGTGACTCTGCCACTGATTGCGCCGGGGGTGCTGAGCGGCGCGCTGTTCGCCTTCGCCACTTCATTCGATGAAGTGGTGGTCACACTGTTCCTCGCCAGCCCGTCACAACGTACCTTGCCGATGCAGATGTTTGCCGGCATCAAGGAGAACCTCAACCCGACCATCGCCGCCGCCGCGACCATGATGGTACTGGGGGCGTTGCTGCTGTTGCTGGCGATGGAGGCGTTGCGGCGCAGGAATGAGCGGTAGCGGGCTGAATGGGCAAAATCTCAGCCGGGAATGACCGTTGGTGGGACCGGCTTTAGCCGGAAAGACATTGTTGGCGGTCAGAAGGTACTTTGGATGTACAGGCCCTTTCCCGGCTGAAGCCGGTCCCACATGAGATCTTGCCCCCACGCCCTACCGTCAACCGCTGCTCTGCTCCAGCTCGCCTGGAATCACCACTTTGTCCATGGCCCTGAGCGGGTTGTGCAGGCGTTCCAGCAGCACTTGCACCGCGCGGCGCCCGGCCTCGGTGGCGTCGTGGGCGATGCAGGCGATGGGCACGCCGAAAATATCGGCGAATGGCAGGCGGTCGATGCCGCAGATAACGATGTCCTGGTGCGGTATACCGTGGGCGCGCAGGGCCTTGAGCGCGCCCATGGTGATCAACTGGTTGAAACCCATGATCGCATCCGGCGGCGGCTGATCCTGCAAATAGGCCATGGCGCCGTCATAGGCCGGATCGAGGGTGTAGTCGCCAGGGTAGATGTGCATCTGCAGCTTCGGATGAGCCTCGAACACCGCGCGTAGGCCCTTGAGGCGCTCTTCGGTGATTCGCGAATGGGCCGGACCGGTCAGCACCAGCAAGTGTTCGATAGCCGGGTTCTGCTGCAGCAGATACTGCGCGGCCTTGTAGCCACTGTGGTAGTTGTCCAGCACCACGCGGCTGAAACTGCTGTCGTGGATGGTACGGTCCAGCAATACCACCGGGGTCTTGCCGTTGGCCAGACGCTCCAGGTAATCGGGCTGATACTCCGGCTCGTCCGAGACCGGCGACAGAATGATCCCCGCTACGCGATAGCCCAGCAGCGTATCCACCGCCTTGCTTTCCAGCTCCGGCAGTTTGTCGGTGTCCACCAGCATGATGGTGTAGCCGTGGCGCTTGGCCTCCCGGGAAATGGCCTTGATCATTTCGCTGTAGAACGGGTTGTCCACCGACGCGGTGATCAGGCCGATGATCTGGCTTTCGTTGCGCTTGAGGCTACGGGCGAAGGCATTGGGCACGTAATCGAGCTCACGTGCCACTTCGAGGATGCGCTCAAGGGTCGCAGGTTTGACCTGATGCGGGCTGCTGAAGGCGCGGGACACCGTGATCGTGGTCATGTTGACCCGTTTGGCGATGTCACTGATGGTGACGCTTTTCTGCTTGCTCATCGAAACGCTTTGACTGCCTGGCATCGAAATCCAAAGCCAAAGGCTACCATGGCTGGGTCTCGATCGTTTACTGCAAAGCGCGCCGATGCAGCCTGAATGGCTCAGCGCGCGGTATAGCCGCCATCAATGGGCAGGCTGACGCCGCTGATCATGCTGGCGGCGTTGCTCAGCAAAAACAGCACCGGCCCGGCGACTTCTGCAGACTCGGCAAAGCGCCCCAGAGGAATGGCCGCCAAAGCCGGATCGCGCTTGGCCGGCGCCGCCCAGGCTTCGGCGGCCATGGGTGTCAGGGTGACGGTAGGGTTGACGCTGTTGACGCGAATG
Source organism: Pseudomonas sp. Pseusp88 (assembly GCF_047303955.1). NCBI lineage: Bacteria > Pseudomonadati > Pseudomonadota > Gammaproteobacteria > Pseudomonadales > Pseudomonadaceae > Pseudomonas > Pseudomonas sp. Pseusp88. Next base: position 305,743 of record NZ_JBGLYM010000002.1, read on the forward strand.
CCGTGGCGGCCCCATTCGGCACACTGCACCCGGGTCATGGCATCCAGCGCGGCTTTCGAGGCGCAATAGGCCAGATGGTCATCCAGAGCCACCAGCGAAGCCTGGCTCGACACATTGACAATGCTGCCGTGCACGCCACCGGCAATCATCGCCGCCGCGACACGGCTGGCTACCAGGGCGGCAGCCCGGGCATTGACCGCCATGACCCGATCGAAACCCTCGGCGCTGATAGCGTTGGCCGCTTCCAATACCGAAACCCCGGCACAGTTGACCAGCCCGTGCAGCAGGGGCAGCCCACTCAGAGCCTGCTCCAGCGCCGCACTGTCGGCCACATCCACCGCCAGCACCTGAGCGCCATCGGCATGCAGTTGCTGCAACATCTTGCGGTTACGCCCCATGGCATAGACCTGGGCGCCGAAGGCCATCAATTGCGAGGCGATTTCCAGGCCGATGCCGCTGCTGGCACCCGTTACCAGAATGCGCTGGCCGCTGAAATCAAAGTTGATCCGGTTCATTGCATCGATCTCCGTGACTCAGGCCTGTTGCAGGCTGTGCATGATGGGTTTGAGCGCCGGATACAGGCGCAGGTAATCGACAAAGGCGCGGTCATAAGAGGCCACGCTGCTGGCGACTGGCTGGGCGCGTTGCTCCAGTTCAACCCAGCCCTGCTCCATCTGCCGGTCATCCACCAGACCGACGCCATGGGCGGCGAGCAAGGCCGCACCGAGCGCTGCTTCCACCTCCTGAACAATGGTGTAGACCGGCAAGCGGGTAACGTCGGCGATGATCTGCATCCACAGGTCCGAATGGCTGGCGCCACCGACCACTATCAGTCGCGGATCGAGGGAATGGGCGCCACGGGTCCCGGCTTCGATATTGTGGCGCAGGGCAAAACTCACCCCTTCGAGCACGGCGCGATATAAATGAAAACGGCTGTGGAACAGGTTGAGGCCGACAAAACTGCCGCTGGCGCGGTCATCCCAGACCGGGCTGCGCTCGCCCATCAGGTAAGGCAGGAACAGCACCCCTTCACTGCCCGGCGGGATTTTCGCAGCCTGCTGCTCGAGCAACCACAGGCTGTTCTCCAGGCTGTCCCGGGCCTGCAACTCCTCGGCCTGACAGAACTGCTCGCGGAACCAACTGACCGACGCCCCGGCGGTAATGGTCCCGCCAAAGATGTACAAGTCCTTATGGCCGTTGTAGACATGGGGCATGCTGACCAGGCCATGCCGCGCATCAACCTGCTGGTTGAGATAACCCCAGCACATGCTGGTGCCGATCATCGCCACATGATTGCCCGGTTGGGTGACACCTGCGGCCAGGGTCGCCATGGCTGCATCGACGCCCCCGGCCAGAATCGGCATGCCCACCGGCAGGCCAAGACGCTCGGCCCATTCCGGCAACAGGCCACCAACCGTTTCACCGGAATACAGCAAACGCTTGGGCATCAGGGACGAATCGATGCCCAGGGCGTCGAGCATTTCCAACGACCAGCAGCGTCCGACGACATCGTAGATACCGCCGATATTGCCCGCCGAGCTATGGTCCACCGCCAGCTCACCGGTCAGGCAGTGATTGATATAGCTGTTGGGCGGCAGCAGATAGCGGGTGCGATTCCAGATATCCGGCTGGTACTGCTTGAGCCAGAGCATCTTGGTGAAACCGTAGTAGCTGTCCACGGAGTTACCGGTGACAGCGTACAAACGCTCCATATCGACATTGTCCCGCACCCACTGCACCTGCTCTCCGGCACGCCGGTCCATCCAGATCAGGCACGGGTGCAGCGGTTGCAGGTCGGCATCTACCGCAATTCCCGAACCGCCGTAAAGGCTGCTGATGCACAGGGCCTTGATCTGCTCCCGAGGCACGCTTGCCGTCCGCAGACAGCCGACCACACAGGCCTCGACGGCGTCCAGCCAGACCTGGGGCCATTGCTCGGCCCAGCGTACCTTGGGGGTATCGACCCGGTACCCCTGGCTATGCTGGGCGATGATCTGTCCTTGCCCATCGACCAGCAGCGCCTTGGTACTTTGCGTACCGATGTCCACGCCAATGACGTAGTTCATGACCACTCCCAGCCTCACTGACCCGGCTTCAACAGGACCTTGATCGACTTCACCGAGTTGGCCAGGGCAAAGGCTTCTTCCCAGTCATCCAGTGGGAAATCGTGGGTGACGATGCCTTTGGAAGTGATCAGGCCGCGCTCGAACAGGTCGATGGCCACCGGGTAGCAGTAAGGCCCCAGGTGTGCGCCGCGTACGTCGAGCTCCTTGCGGTCGCCAATGATCGACCAGTCGGCGCTGGTTTCGGCACCGAATACGCTGAACTCGACGAAACGACCCAGCTTGCGGATCAGTTCCAGGCCCTGGGTGACTCCTGCGGGCACGCCAGTGGTTTCGATGTACACGTCGCAGCCGTAGTTATCGGTGAGGCCGTTGATAATGGCGCGGGCGTCGTCACGGGACGGATTGATCACCACGTCGGCGCCGAACTTTTTCGCCAGCTCCAGGCGCTCGTCGACCATGTCGATCACCACCAGTTTTTTCGGGGTCTTCAGCGCAGCGACTTGCACCATGCACAAACCGAGGGTGCCGGCACCGGCAATCACCAACACGTCGTCGAGCTGAATATCACCGCGATTGACCGTGTGGATTGCGCAGGACATGGGTTCGATGAGCGCCGAATCCTCAAGGGATACCGACTCGGGAATCCTGTGCACGATCGCGGTCTTGGGGATGCGCATGTACTGGGCCATGCCTCCTTCGGCAACTTCACGCTGGAAGCCGAAGATATTGTGCACTTCGCACATCCAGTACTTGCCGGACCTGCAGAAGCGGCACTTGTCGCACGGTACGATCTGCTCGGCGATGACCTTGTCGCCGACCTTCACGTCAAAGTGTTCCTCGGCGCCCTCGCCCACCTCGGCGACATAGCCGAAGAATTCGTGCCCCGGCACCACCGGCGCCTTGACCCAGGGATTGTCGCCACCCCAGAACATCGCCGCGCCCGAATGGCACTTGCAATCACTGGCGCAGATGCCGCAGGCGGCGATCCGGATCACCAGTTCATTGGGCCGCGCCACGGGCTTGCCGATACGCTCCAGGCGGTAGTCTTTGGGGCCGTGGCAGACAACGGCTTGCATCTGGTCTTGGATATTCTTGTCCATGATTTCAACCTTTCGAGCATGAGTCGGCCCGTCACGGCGCCGGGGCGCCATGGGGCAAACAGGGGGTGGATTAATGGCTTATCTGTGTCGTTGGCGGCTGATGAAGATCGCCAGCAAAATGATCCCGCCCTTGATGACGCTCTGCACATAAGGCGATACGCCCAACATGTTCAGACCGTTATTGAGGACGCCGAGCAGCATCGCCCCGACCAGGGTGCCGAGGATCACCCCTCGGCCACCGGCAATCGACGCGCCGCCCAGTACCACTGCGGCAATGGCGTCCAGTTCGAAGGACACGCCGGCATTGGGCTGGCCGCTCATCAGCCGCGAGCTCAGCACCAGCCCGGCAATGGCCGCCGTCAGGCCGCTGATGCCGTACACCAGCAGCTTGAACCGCGGCGCCCGCACACCGGACAGGCGCACTGCTTCTTCGTTGCCGCCAATCGCATAGATATAACGACCGATGCGCGTGTGTTGCAGCAGCACATAAGCAATCAGGTAAGTCAGCAGCATGATCAGAATCGGCACCTGCACGCCGAACAGGCTCTCGCGGCCGAAGAAGCCGAACCACTCCGGCAGCCCGGATATCGGGTAGCCGTCGGTGTACATCAGGCCCAGGCCGCGGGCGATGCCCATGGTCGCCAGGGTGACGATGATCGGCGGCATTTGCAGGTAGGCGACGAACAGGCCATTACCGATACCGAACGCCACGCCGGTGAGGATCCCGGCGCCAATGGCCAGGCCCGGCGGCACACCGGCCACCATCAGCCCGGCCGTGAGGGTGCCAGACAGAGCCATGACCGGCCCCACCGACAGGTCGATGCCGCCGGTAAGAATCACGCAGGTCATGCCCACGGCAATGATTGCGTTGATCGACACCTGGCGGGCGATGTTTTCCAGATTGGCCGAGGTGAGGAACTTGTCACTGGCGAAGATCATGAACAAAGTCACCACCAGCAGCCCGACAAAGGGAAAGAACGCCGGTGAACGGGTCAGGCGGGCCAGATTGAAGCTCAGTTTGGCTGGCATGAGGGTATTAATGGAGGTATTCATTGTGGCTCCCGGTGGCATGACGCATGACTTCCTGCGGGTTGACGGCAGAGGCTTCCAGCACCTTGACGATGGCGCCTTTGTTGAACACCGCCACGCGGTCGCACATGCCGATGATTTCCGGCAGTTCCGATGAAATCATGATGATTGCGTAGCCTTGTTCGGTCAGGGCGCGCATCAGCGTGTAGATCTCGGCCTTGGCGCCGACATCGATACCGCGGGTCGGCTCGTCGAAGATCAGGATCTTGCAGTTGTGATTGATCCAGCGCGCGATCACCACCTTCTGCTGGTTGCCGCCACTGAGGTTGAACACCCGACTCTCGCCGCTCGGCGCCTTGATCGACAGCTGTTTCATCAGGGCCTCGGTGGTACTGCTCTCGCGGCCATGGTCGATCAGGTGGTAGTGCTCGTACTTGCCGAGATTATTCAGGGAGATATTTTCGCGAATGCTGAAATCGGTAATCAGCCCCTCGCTCTTACGGCTCTCCGGCAGCAGGCCGATACCTTGCGCCAAAGCCTGGGCCGGATCACGCAGGGCCACGCTATGGCCGCGCAGGTGCACGTCCTTGCTCACCGACGGCATGGCGCCGATCACCGCCAGGGCCAGTTCCGTGCGACCGGAACCGACCAGCCCGGCAAAGCCGAGGATTTCGCCCTGGTGCAGGTCGAAATGGTTGTGCGGGCCATTGCGGGTCAGTTGAATATCCTTGACCTCCAGCAACAGCGGGCCGAGTGCCTGTTGGGTCTTGGGCGGGAAACTGGTTTCCAGGCGTCGTCCGACCATCATTTCCACCAGGCGGTCGATGTCGCTGTCGGCCACATCTGTGACACCGACATTGCTGCCGTCACGCAGTACGCTGATGCGGTCGCAGACCTGGAAGATTTCCTCCAGGTGGTGAGAGATAAAAATCACCGCCACGCCCTGGCGCTTGAGTTCACGCATGATGTCGAACAGCAGCTCGGCCTCGGTGGGCGTCAAGGTCGCAGTGGGTTCATCCAGCACCAGCAAACGTGCGTCCAGGGCCAGGGCCTTGGCGATTTCGACGAACTGTTGTTCGGCCACGCTCAGGTGCCGGACCGAGCATTGCAGATCGATGCCGACCCCCAGACGCTGGAACAGCGCGGCAGCCTTGTCGTGCATCTCGCGCTTGCGCAACAGGCCCAGGCCATTGACCAGCTCGTGGCCAAGAAAGATGTTTTCCACGGCATTGAGATAGGGGATCAGGCTGAATTCCTGAAACACGATACCGATGCCGGCGGCGATTGCATCGTGATAAGTAGCGAATTTCTGCGCCTGGCCATCGATCAGGATCTGCCCTTGGTCTTGATGCTCGACCCCTACGAGGATTTTCATCAGCGTCGACTTGCCCGCGCCGTTCTCGCCAAGCAAGGCGTGAATTTCGCCGCGCTGCACTTCCAGGTCGATGCCCTTGAGCGCCTGCACGCCTGGGTAGGACTTGCAGATATTTTCCAGCTTCAAAAGACTGTTCATGCTGCCAACCTCATCCATCGATTGATTCACACCAGTGACTGCGCCCGGCGATATGCGCCGGACGCAGGGGCATTTACCAACTGAAGTCTTTGGCCTTGGCCTGGTCGATCAACGCGATATCCACCGGAATGGTGGCGGGAACCTGAGCCCCCCATTTCTTGGCCAGGGCCAGGCCCAATGCGAGACGGATCTGGTCGCGGGGATACTGGGCCGAGGTGGCGATGAACTTGCTGCCCGGTTTCTGGATGGCCTTGATCGCCTCCGGGGCGCCATCAACGCTGACCAGCTTGACGTCCAGGCCGCTGGCTTCGATGGCCGACAAGGCACCGAGGGAGCCGTTGTCATTCACGCTGAAGAGGCCCTTTAGCCCCGGCTGGGCCTGGAGCATGTTCTCGGTCACGGTCAGGGCCTGATCACGTTCCTGCTTGCCGTTCTGGATGCTGACGATCTTGATGTCCGGATGCTTGCCGATGGCTTCCTTGCAGCCGCGCACGCGTTCGAGGATCGGCACTACGGCGATGCCGTCGAGAATGCCGATATCGCCCTTGTTACCGATGCTCTTGGCCAGGTATTCACAGGCCTGGAAACCGGCGTCGAAGTTTTTCGAACCGACGAAAGAGTCCAACGGACCGTCAGCCTGGGCATCCACCGCCACCACAACCACCCCCGCCGCATGTGCCGACTTGACTGCCGACTGCACGCCGACCGAATCGGTCGGGTTGATGATCAGGATGTCGATGCCCTTTTGCAGCATGTCTTCGATGTCGCTGACCTGCTTGGACACATCGTGGCGGGCGTCGGTGATCTGCAACTGCGCACCAATGCTGCTGCCAGCGTCCTGCAGGGCATTCTTCATCGTGACGAAATAGGGGTTATTGATTTCCTGAAAGGACGCACCGATTCGCATCGGTTTGCTCGGGGTGTCCGCATGAACGGCACCGGCGCTGAATCCAACACTCAAAGCCAACAAACACAGGGTTTTTGGAAGCGTTTTCATGGGGAGATTCTCTGTTGTTTTTATTGTTTTGGAGCAAAATGTTATCGATAACATTTTTAACGAAGCTAACAAAGAATTCAGACGCCCGCAAGCGCCGTTGGGCGAATTGGTAGAGGAAAACAGTGGCCACGAAACGACTCGCCTGGCGGTGTTTCCAATCCTGAATCGCCTTCAAATCACCGCTTGTTCCGCCTACCACTATCAGATCCCCGGACTAGAGCCGCCGAAACCGCCCATCGCCAAAATCGTCAAACCGTTCAATACAATGTAAAAATATGTGTTCACCGGACGTCGCCTTGAGCGAGCTGTCGTCTTGATTAAGGAAAGATCCCGTTCTGATTAACCGTCATGAATGCAGTTGACCTGGAGCAAGCAGTTGGATCGCTACATGGAGCTCAAGATGTTCAATGAAAAGTTCAAATCTCTGACCGGCATCACCTGGGAGGAGGCGGCAACACAATGCAATCAGCTGTTGCTGGAAGCCAATAAACTCGATGAACAGGCCTATCGCCTGCTGGGTGCGAACAAGATCGACCCGGACCTGTGGATCCGGTTCAAGGATGCCCGCAAAGCCGCGCAGAAGCGCCGTGCCGATGCGCGCAGGCAATGGCTTCGGGTCACAAAGATCCTCAATTCCATTGATGCAAAAGCGGGACACTCCGCCTTGCGTGGCAGAACCATTCACTAACGATGTTTGAAAACCCGTGTGGTCGTGAATGATTTTTGTGGGGCCGATTCATTCGCCAACGTGACTTTTCGGACGAGGGTTATGCCATCGACCGTACGTCACCCTTCGCGAATGAATTTGCTCCCCTGACCTGGGTTTACTGCGCGCTGACTCGGCGCAACGGATCACGTCATCCATTCATTCCATGGCCGTACGAAGGTCGCTCATCGGCAGATTTTCAACTCTTTTGAATTATCCCGATAACGCCATCTCTGACCTATATATCAAGAAAAGTAGTAGGTCCGCCATGACGTCGTTACAGCTTCTTGCCGAACGCTCCACCGCCGGGCAATTGCCTTCGAGCGCTATATCTTCGCTTTATTCCAGCCTGCTTCGCTCGCCTGCCAAGGCGGACCTGAGTGCAGCCCGCGACTTCCTTGAAGAACAGTTGAAGGTTGCCAAAAACCTTCCCTGCAACCTTCCGCAGGATCTGAATGATTTGTCACAGTGGGTTGGCGCCAATAGCCAGTCCGTGGCCGAGCGTTACGCGGCCTATCTGGAAATGCGGCGTACGGGTGGCGAACGCACGTTCTTCTCCACCAAGGCCCATGCCCTTCATTTTCTTCAGCATGTTGCCCCCAGCAAACTGGTCGATGGCGCATGGTTGTACGGCACAGTGAAGCATGCTCAGGACTGGCGCTATCACGGTCTGATCCGCACCTACCTGGAAGAACTGGGCGACGGCGAGGCCGCGCTGAATCATGTGCTGCTTTATCGCAACCTGCTCAGCGAGCATGACTGCGCCCCCATCGACGCGCTCGATGATGCCTTGTATCTGCAGGGCACGATCCAGCTGGCGTTGGGGCATCTGTCCGACGAATTCCTGCCCGAGGTACTGGGCTACAACCTGGGCTACGAACAATTGCCCCTGCATCTGCTGATCACCTCATTCGAGCTCAGCGAACTGGGCATTGATCCTTACTATTTCACCCTGCACGTGACCATCGACAATGCCAGCTCGGGCCATGCGCACAAGGCAGTTCAAGCGGTCATGGACCTGCTGCCGAACGACTCCGGGCGCGATGAGTTCCTGACCCGATTGCGCAACGGCTATCTGCTCAATGATCTGGGAACCAACTCCACCGACGTGATCAGGTCATTTGATCTCGAACAGGAAGTGGTCGCCATGCTCGAAGCCAAAAGTACCTTCGGCCAGCATATGCATTCCGACTACTGTCGGCTGGAAGATCGCACCATCAATGACTGGCTCGCCACCCCGGGACAAAGCAGGCAACTGCTCGGAGCGCTGGAACACAAGGGTTGGATCAAGCGGCATCAGGACCCGCAAGACAGTCGCTTCTGGCAGCTTGTCGACGGCCCTGGCGCAGTGATGTTCGGCGTGTTCAGCGGCTACGAGCTCCAACTGCTCAAGGATTGGATAGCCGGTGAATGGCGGGGAGATGAACCCGGTCAGCAGGCCAATCCGTTTCGCCCACGCTTTCGCAGGCGCACCAGCACTGCTGCGACGGACAAGAAATCCCTCCCGGTGCTTTCGCTACCCATGGATAAGTTGATCGAGCTGATCGGCCCGCACTCGCATGACACGCCTGAAGGTCTGGCCGCCACGCGTGCCTATGCACAGCAACTCACTCAAGGAGGCCTGACCCGATGAACCAGCCCAATATGATTGACCCGGCAGTGCCCGATACCGACCTGGCGGAGGAAACCCATGATCTGGCCCTGCTACAGCTGGGTGAGTATCTTCTGGCCGAGCAATACCGATTCGTGACGGTGACGCCGCTGACTCATCAACGGGTCAATGCCCGGGAAGAAAATCGCACTGCGCGCACCTTGAGGGACTTTTTCGGCTGGAGTCGTCCATTCGACAACGGCCTGCTTGCGGAACAAGAACTGCAGACACTGCTTGCCAGCGGCGTTCTGCGCGTCCATGCGGGAATGTGGGTCAGCGATGTGCGATGGTCGAGCCTGGACAACCTGCTGTTCGTCCATTCGAGCTTCCCCACCGTGGCTCACGATGCGGTGTTCTTTGGCCCGGATACCTATCGTTTCGCTCAAGCCATCGAAGAGCATTTGCGTACCACCACCCAGCCCATTCGCAGCGCCGTAGACATCGGCTGTGGCAGCGGGGTCGGCGCCATCCTCATCGCCAGGGCGCGCCGGGATGCGGACGTGCTTGCAGTGGATATCAACCCCACTGCCCTGCGCTTCACGGCGGTCAATGCCTCACTGGCCGGTACGGACAACGTGTCGGTCTATTACAGCGACATTCTCGCCGGCGTCACCGGCAATTTCGACCTGATCGTCGCCAATCCGCCCTACATGCAAGACATTCAGCAGCGCGCCTACCGTCATGGCGGCGAACAATTGGGTTCGGAACTGTCAGTGTGCATCCTTGAACAGGCGATCGAGCGCCTGGCGCCTGGCGGTAGCCTGGTGCTCTACACCGGCGCCCCCTCAGTCGATGGCGTCGACCTGTTCCTCGAGCAGGCCCGGCCCTTGATCGATACGCCTGACCTGGCCTGGACCTATCGCGAGATGGACCCCGATGTGTTTGGTGAAGAACTTGAAACAGACACCTACAGAGAGGCCGAGAGAATCGCCGCGGTGGTGTTGACCGTCACCAAAAGCCGGTGAACTGCACCTTTAGACCGCTGGCACGTTGCAAAGACAGAAGCGCAGAAGCCGGCTTGCTGGCGATGGGGTCGGGTCGGACAATCGAGTTGTTGTCTGCCATACCGCCATCGCCAGCAAGCCGGCTCCTGCAAAACCGCGTTCACATCTTCAATAGCGCCACCCGTTCAGGAGCGGCCCCCCCTACTTGATCGACGTCGAACGAACAGCCTGCCCTCTTCCCTTCAACAGTTGATTCAACAGAATCGCGCCGAAGGTCGCGGTGCCCAGGCCGTTAAGGGCGAAGCTGCCGAAATGCAGCGTGAAATCACCAGTCCCCAGTACCAGGGGAATTGCCGCCACCATCAGATTGCGGTTGTCGGAAAAGTCGACCTTGTTATCGACCCAGATCTTGGCGCCGGACACCGTGATCAGGCCAAACACCACAATGGACACACCGCCCATGACCGGTACCGGGATGGCATGGATGATCGCACCGAACTTGGGAGAAAAGCCCAGGACGATCGAAACCAGGGCGGCAACGACGAACATCGCGGTCGAATAAACCTTGGTGGCAGCCATGACGCCGATATTTTCTGCGTAAGTCGTGACACCCGGACCGCCGACGCCGGCGCTTACCGCTGTCGCCACACCGTCACCGATAAAGGCACGGCCAATCGAGCCATCGAGATTCTGCTTGGTGATCGCCGAAATCGCCTTGATGTGTCCAAGGTTCTCCGCGATAAGAATAACCACCACCGGAATGATCAACATCGCGGCATTCAAGGTGAAAGCAGGCGACTGAAAGCCCGGCATCCCGAACCAGTCGGCATTGGCGATGGCGCTGAAATCCACCGGCTTGCCGAAACCCAGCACGTTGGTCAAAACCAGATAGATCAGCGTGGAAATGATCAAGCCTGCCAGCAGCAACATGCGTTGCATCATGCCCTTGGAGTAAACGGCGATCAGGGCCACGCAGACGAACGTCAGCAATTGCACCCAGGACTCGAAGTTCGACGAGGCCATGGACTTGATCGGCACGCTGGCCAGGTTCAAACCGATCACCGCCACCACAGTGCCCGTGACCACCGGAGGCATGACGGTTTCGATCCAGGCGGTCCCGGCCATTTGCACGACCACGCCCACCACGACGTAAACCAGGCCGCAGAGAATGATCCCGCCCAGTGCCACCGCGACATTCGGGTTGGCACCGCTGCCAGTGTAAGCGGTGGCGGCGATAACCACGCCGATAAAGGCAAAGCTGGAACCCAGGTAGCTCGGTACCTTGCCTTTGGTAATCAGAAAAAATATCAACGTACCGATGCCGCTCATCAATACCGCGACATTGGAGTCCATGCCCATGAGCAGTGGGGCAAGGAGCGTCGCGCCAAACATGGCGAAGACATGCTGGATACCCATGGCGATGGTCTGCGGCCAGGGCAATCGCTCGTCAGGCGCAACTACGCCGCCTTCATCGGCCTTTACTCGCCAGGAAAATAGATTCTTCATAATGCGCTCACCCGATCAACTTGGAGGATCTCAAAAAACAACTTGCCTACCCGGCACTTACAACTCGTGATACTGGCGGTTGAAATAGATAAGGCTTTGCGCCTGCTCACCGGTGGAGAGGGAGATTACTTCACAAATCAATACATCGTGAGTCCCAACTTCAGTGATATGACTCAAGCGGCAATCAAAAGACACGCTGGCATCCTGCAGGATCGGCGATCCGGACGGTCCCCGGGACCATGAGGCCGCGGCAAAGCGCTCGGTCATGGCGGTCTTGCCGCCAAACAGATTCGACAGCTCCTGATGCCCGGCGCCCAGCACATTCACGCACAGCACCCCATTACGCTTGAATGTCTCGTAGACCGAGGCACTGCGGTTCAGGCACACCAGAAGACTGGGCGGTTCATCGCTCACACTGCACACGGCGGAGGCCGTGAAACCTGCGCGACCGCCAGGGCCATCGGTAGTGATGATGCTCACCGCAGCACCCAGGCGGGCCATGGCATTGCGGAACTCGACCTTGCCAGGAACGCCCTGGCTGACAGCGCCGGGATCGGCCTGGATCGCTAGCGGGGATATCTGCATGATGAATGACCGGATTCAGTTGTTTTTGACGAAGGACAACAACGAATCGTTGAATTCGCTGGCCGCCGTGATGTTGTGGGCATGGGCACCCTGTTCGACGCAATGCCAGACCGAATCGGGTAGATGCCTGGCCAAATGTTCGGAGCAGGTCCAGGGCACCAGTACGTCGTCTCTGGCCACCGAAATCAGCACCGCAACGCCGATCTCGCCGAGCCGCCCAGTCACGTCGAAGCGGCGCAACGCGCCGATTCTGGCGCGCATGGTATCAGCACCGGGGAAATGCTCGAAGGCATGATCCACTTCCGCCTGAACCCGCTCGGCATTGGCCGCGCACCAACTGGCCGGGTAAAGGAAAATCGGTTGGGCCTCGACATAGGCACGGGGGCCGGAATCGGCCAGCAGTGTCAGACGGGCGTCGAAGCAACGCGCGGAATGCGGGTTGGGTTCCGCCCAGGCATTGACCAGGCTCAGGCTGCGGACACGCTCGGGAAAGTCCAAAGCCAACTGCAGGCCGACCAGGCCACCGAGGGCATGCCCGACAAAATGGCATTGGGACGATTGTGTAGCGTCGAGAATACGACCGACGTCCCGCGCCATATGCTCAATGGTGTAGTCCGCCGGCAAAACACCGCGGCTGCGTCCTGTACCGTGCTGGTCGTAGGCAATTACCCTGTAGCCGGCCTCGACCAGCCTGGGAATCTGCAGCGACCAATAGTTGGCCGAACCACCAAGACCGGAAGACAACAGCACCACTTCACCGTCAGCGGGCCCATGAACCTCGGTATAGAGATCCATCGTCAGGACCCTTTGCCAATATGCGCCACACTGGCGATTTCGATCAGCGCATCGGGTTTTACCAGGCCACACTGGATGCAGTAGCGAGCCGGTTTTTCACCGGGGAAGTACTCGGCATAGACCGCGTTGATGGCCGCGTAATCTTCCCAGTTCTTGAGAAACACATGGTTGAAAGTGACATCAGCCATGGTCCCGCCCGCACTCTCGATGACCCCTTTGATGATGTTCAGCACATGGCGTGTCTGGGCGGCGGCATCGCCGACGTGGACGACGTTGTTGTCGCTGTCGAAGGGCAAGGTCCCGGAGACATAGACGATCCCGTCGGCTGTCGTGCCTGGAACGAACGGGCCGATTGGCGTGCCGGTACCAGCAGGAATAATGACTTTTTTAGGCATGGACAATCCCTCGATTAAAAAATAATGGTTGCAGGAGCTGCCGAAGGCTGCGAATGGGGCTATCCGATACACCGCTTTCGCAGCCTTCGGCAGCTCCTACAGGGTTCTCATTCCAACTCTTTGTCTTCCAGCATCCGGACAAAATCACCGACGCTTGAAACCCAACCAAAAAACGTTTCGATGTTGTACACCGCACCGGCCTGGATGGCCTCGCCGCCCAGCTCATGGGTCGCGTCCTCAAGCATCACGCCGAAATATTCAAGGTGAAACGCATCGCGCAGGGTCGACTCGACGCAGACGTTGGTGGCTATCCCGGTAAAGACCAGGTTCCTGATGCCACGCGCTCGTAACGTGCTGTCCAGCGAGCTGTTGAAGAAACCGCTATAGCGGGTCTTGGGCACCAGGATATCCCCTGGCTGCGGGCTCAATTCGGCGACAATCTGGTAGTCCCAGCCACCCTTGGCGAGAAACTTCCCCTCCAGCTCCGGATATTTGCGCATGGTCTTCAGGGCGTTGGATTTGTAGTAATTCGGCGAAGCAGGCCCGCCGGCTTCTACATACTTGCCATCCCAACCGTTCTGCAGATAGACCACCAGGATTGCCGCCGCCCGCGCGGCCGCTATCGCCTGGCCGACCCTGGCAATCACGCCCTGGGCACCGGAGATATCGAACCCGGCGGAATCGACATAGCCGCCGACCGAAGCGTAGGCATTCTGCATATCCACCACGATCAACGCGGTAGTGGACGGATGCAGGTAAAGCGGCTCCGGGCGCGCGGGCAGCACCAGTGGCGCTGCGCCCCCGACAACTTCGCCGATCCCGACAGGGAGGGACGAGGAAAGGGTCTGGTTCTTGGCACCACTCATGACACCGCCTCCACACTGACCGGGGTGCTACGTACCTGAGTTGGCACTGGACTCATCGCGTCGATACGACTTTTCATCAACGGCTGAATACGTGTGCCGAAGTTTTCAACCCCCTCAACGAAATTATCGAAGGTCAGCAACACCCCTTCAGTGCCCTCGACCTGGGCCACCTCGTCGAGCATCCGGGCGATGCTGGCATAGGAGCCCACCAGGGTGCCCATATTGATATTCACTGCCGAGGTCGGGTCGGCCATCTGCCGCACGTTGGTATCGGCGCCGGACTTCTTGTCAGCCGCGCCCTGCACACCCAGCCAGGCCACGGCCTCCTGATCGACACCGGCCTTGTAGTGGTCCCATTTCGCTCGCGCGGCTTCGTCGGTCTCGTCTGCAATGATCATCATGAGCACGTAGGTGCTGACTTCGCGGCCGGTCACCCGAGTGGCTTCGATCAATTTGTCGGCCGCCGGGGCGAAGGCCCTGGGTGTGTTGACCCCCTTGCCGAAACAGAAGTTGTAATCCGCGTATTTGGCGGAAAACTCCATGCCTGCATCACTCTGGCCGGCACAGATAACTTTCATCTCGGCCTGGGGCCGGGGACTCAGACGGCAGTCGTCCATCTGGAAATGCGCGCCCTTGAAGTCGGACTGGCCCTTGCCCCAAAGATCGCGCAGCACCTGAATATATTCGGACAGGTATTCGTAGCGATTGCTGAAGAACTCATCGCCGGGCCACATGCCCATCTGCGAATACTCCGGGCGCTGCCAACCGGTTACCAGGTTGACGCCAAAGCGTCCATTGGAAATCGAGTCGATGGTCGATGCCATCCGCGCCACGATGGCCGGCGGCATGACCAGGGATGCGGCGGTGGCAAACAACTTGATTCGGCTGGTCACGGCAGCAAGGCCGGCCATGAGAGTGAAGGACTCCAGGTTATGGTCCCAGAACTCAGTTTTACCGCCAAAGCCACGTAGCTTGATCATGGACAGCACGAAATCCAGACCGTAATGCTCTGCCGACTGAGCGATCTGCTTATTCAATTCGAAAGTAGGCTGGTACTGAGGGGCATTCTCCGAAATCAACCAACCGTTGTTGCCAATTGGGATAAAGACACCGACTTTCATAATCGTCACCGATTCGCGTCGGCAGCCAATACGGCTGCGCTCTCGACGGAAGTGGTTGCAGACGTCATGCCAATTAATTTTTATCTAATTTAATCAAACAGTTAAGTGATCCTGTAATTTTAGATCGGACCAAATGGTCCGATTAAGACCATTTGGTGAATTTGCCATGCACGAGACTGATGCAGCTGCGGCCTGAAACGTGACATTTGAGGGCGTTTTATTGATTTGAATCAACGATACTGCAAATTGAAATGACGTCTTGTGGGACCGGCTTTAGGCGGGAAGACAATAGTCCAGGCGATGGCGATGTATCGACCATCCATGCCCCTTCCCGGCCAAAGCCGGTCCCACGTGGGTTTAAAGTTTGCTATGCAATGACGCGGGGTGAGGGGGATGACGAATGCGCCTGATACACTGCCCCGACGATTCGACATACGGTCCAAGCTGTGAACAGTGAATCCCTCCCCGCCGACAAGGTACCGGCCAAGCCGCAGGCAAAAAAAGCATCGCCAGCAAAGGCCCGGAAAAAGGCTGAAAAGCCTGCCGTGAATACCAAGGCCAAGACTCCCCGGACCATAAGTCCCAAGGCGCAAAGCCGTCGCCTGCTGCTGGTCGAGGGCAAGCGCAATGGGATTATCCAGGCCGCATTGCAACTGTTTTCCCAATTCGGCCTGCATGGCACGAGCCTGGACCAGGTTGCCAGTTCGGCAAACGTCTCCAAGACCAACCTGCTCTACTATTTCGCCAGCAAGGAAGACCTGTACGCCAACGTCATGGGGTACTTGCTGGATATCTGGCTTTCGCCGCTGCGGGGATTCAATCCCGAGCAGGACCCTTTGGAAGCCATCGGCGGCTATATCCGGGTCAAGCTCGAGCTGTCCCGGGATCATCCCGCAGAATCAAGGCTGTTCTGCATGGAAGTCATGCAAGGCGCGCCATTGATCATGAATCAGCTCGAAGGCCCGTTGCGCGATCTGGTCGCCAATAAGGTGCAGGTCATTCAGGGCTGGATCGATGCGGGCAAGCTGGCCAGGATCGATCCTTTGCACCTGATTTTTTCGCTGTGGAGCACCACCCAGCATTACGCCGATTTCAGCACCCAGGTCCGGGCGGTCAGCGGGAAAACCCTGGCAGACCCGTTGTTCTTCGAGGAAGTCCTGGCCAATCTGCAAGCGCTGATACTTAGAGGCATCGAGCCACGAGCCTGAGCGGCCCGACATTCAATCAACCAGCTTTAACTCGCCGTCGGCATACAGCACCTCCCGCCCTCGCCACGCCAGATCGACATGGGGCATGACCGCTGAAGGTTTGCGCAGCTCACGCAGCAGGGTCGAGCCGTGGGAAAGGCGCCCACCCATGCGCGCAATCACGGCGCGAGCGTTTTGATAAACAGCATGGCGTCCGGGGTCCAGAGTATCTTCCAGCAGGATATCTTCACCCAGTACACCCCGAACCTGCCCCGGATAAATCATGAAGCCACTGGCCTGTTCGCTTCCCTCGCGACCGTCCTGCCAGAAGCTGCCATGCCGGCTGCGGATATGCGGATGCGCTGCAAACCAGTGTTCGCGATCGGCTGTCGGCATGGCGTGGTGCAAGCGGAAGAAAATACGCATCAGGTTATCCCGATACCACTCGCGCACCTGCAGGAAATAGCCGCGCAAACCCGGTAAGCCGACGCGACTGGCGAAGTGAATCGCCTTCGACCAAGTCGGAAAAGCCTGCAACGGCAGGTCCGACATCTCCGGGCGCGGGGTGGCCGGATCGGTTTCCCAAGGCAATCGATGGGGGCAGTCTTCGACGTTCTCGTAGGCCGTTGGCGGGCGCCCGAACAGGTCGCCACCACTGCTGGCCAGGGCCGTGGCGATGCACAGGTTGCCCTGCACGACGAAGACGTAGAAACGGGTAAACCAGTCAGCCAGTTGCCTGCCGTCGGCACCCTGCTCTTTCAACGCCGCAAGCTCGCGGTCGTAGCGATGCAACTGGGCGTCCAGGCTCAACAGATGACTGCGGGCAATGCGCTGCATACGAATGAACAACGGCAGCGAGCGCAACAGGCGCAGGGGCCGCCATGGCAGGTCCGGGGTCGCGCCGCCCACTTCACCCGCGTAGTTGCTGGAGGCGATCCCCCAGTCCGACAGCCGCGCGAGAAACAGGTCATTATTGATATAGGAAGCGTCGCCGAACAACGCAGTAAAGGGTTCGTTGTCCTGCAGGATACGTGCGTCCCAACGGGCCATGATCGCCGGAATACTCGCCGCCGCACGTCGTTGCGCGTACTCCACCAGGCGACTCGGTTGTGGCGGCAGGATCTCGGCGATATTGGCCGCAGTCAGGTGCCGACGCCAGCCGTAATCGCTGATCGGTCGATACTGCAATAGCCATAACTGGCTGCCGTCCCAGGCCCATTCGACGTCCCCTGGCACATAGTGAAAGACTCTCAGCACGCCTTGCAGGAAATCCCAGAGTGATTCCTGGGTCAAGCCATGGGCGGACTTGAACTCGCCACTGTTCCAGGAAGCACCGAGGCGGGAAATGACCGCACGCTCCGGGCTGGCCTGGCCGTCGGCCAGGGATTCCAGATGGCCTTCTACCCACTCCAGCTCCACGGCCAGATGGCGGACGAAAGCAATCCCGGAGAGCACTGGCGTAATAAAGCGTTGCACAATGACTTCTTCAACACCCGCCGCATGCAGCTCGGCAATGCGCGCAGGTACGTTATCCGCAGGTTCGCGCAGGTAGGTGGTACTCAGCCCGGCGTTGGCGGCGTCGGCCTGATCTTCGCCAAAACTGGACGAGCGAACCGCCCAGATGGCCTCCGGCTGACTGGCGAGAAACGCCGAAAGCCCCACGTCTTCACCCTGCATGAGGGACAGCGCCGCTGGCACCGGCTGCCCCGCGCTGGCTGCCAGACGCAAGCGGCCACCCTTGGTATGAGCAACAAATCCGCGCTCGCCTGACTCAAGCCACTGCACGAACTCGACCGGCGCATCGATCCAGGGATAATGCCCCCAGCCTGGCTTCAGACTGATACTCAGGTCAGCCCGGGCCAGGATCGCCGACCAGGCCGCCGCCTGCTCAATGCCCAAGACCTTATCCTGATCACCCCAGACCAATTCGACCGGATCCTCGATCCATTCCAGCAAGGGCAACGCCGTATCGGCGCGCAACAGATCCCAATACGGCACGAAGGCGCGACAACGGGCATAACCGGCGCCCATGCGCGCATAGTGCGCCGCAGGCCAGGTCTGCCGGGAAAACTTATGGGCGAACAGCGCGGGCTTATTGGCCAGCAGCCAGTGGATGGTCTTGCGAATAGGCATTGGCGACATCAGCGCAGGCAAGCGTCGCTGCCAGAGAAACGCCCCAACCGGCGCCAGCAGCACGCTTCGGCAGAAGTGGCCGGGGGCGCGCTGCAAAGCATGCAGGACCAGCAAGGCGTTAACCCCCACTGCCACTATGGCGCTGCCGCGTACAGTCGCGGCCAGCAACGCTTGGGCATATGCCGCAAGGTCGGCACAGGGCGGCTTGGGATTGCTGCCGAAACCGGGCAATTCCAGCGGCACCACCTGATAGCGGGTGAAATGCGGCACGGCATCGTCCCACCACTCGGCGCTGCTGCCGTTACCCGCCAGCAGGTACAGAAGAGGCTTGCTCATGTGCGCTCCCCAGTCCGGGCGCGACGGTCATGGCGATACAACCAGAACAAAGGCGGCAGCAGCATCAGCAGCGCTACCGTGTCGACCCACAGATGCGACCACATCCCCACCTGGGCGGAAATCCACATATCCTGCGGCGCCCACAGCGCAAGGCCCGCTATCAGCCACCCCCAGGCCATGGGAGCCCTCAGACGATTACCGATATGCAATAGCGCCAGCATGTACAGCGCATAACTCTGCAACGTCGCGCCGAACAGCGCCATCCACCAGACCTGCTGCGAGCGGGCGGCAGGCGGTACTGCGCCGGTCCAGAAAGACTGTTCAAGGGACGTCAGATAGCCCTCGAACAGGCCTGACGAGCCTGCCCATGAGAGCAGCAAACCAAACAGCAGATGCGCGGCTGCCACGGCGTACAGCCAAAGGACCAGTGTCCGCCGAAGGGTATGGGGAGGGAGCGACATTCCGGGTCCTTGGTGTCTTTGAGGAAGGCGAGTATAGCGATTGCAGGGTTGCCAGGATCAAACTCTGTGTACACCTGTCACCCGGCTCCACCACTCGCGGAACACCCCCGCCAGGCAGCACCGACTCCAGCGGCCAATATAGGGTCTTTCAATCACCAGTCCGAGCAAATGTGAAAATTGCCAATACCCCCCGTCAGCCGGCGTGAGCTGTCGTTGTACAACAGCGCTACCACCGCCAGTTATGGCGCACCGCGCAACCTGACAGCGTCGGTGAGCTGGCAATACTAAAGGCGTCGCAGCGTTTCCCGTGGGCAGGCGTCCTGAAAAACTACTCTTCGCCTCGTTCGACCAGATGGTGATGCATCGCCTTTTCCGCACCCACCGGGTCATTGGCTTTGATAAAGCCCAGGATGATCGCGTGCTCCTTGAGCGTCATCTCTCGTCCCTTGAAGCGCAGCATGTCTTCACGATAATCGGCCATCCACTGCAGGATCGCGTGGGAAATAGCCACGTAGATAGGGTTGCCGGATATGCGCGCTATTTCGGCGTGGAACTCCATGTCTGCCGGAATGAACTCATCGGTCTCGCGGTATTTGTGCATCTTGGCCAAGGCGGTTTCCAGCCGCACCACATCCGCTGGCGTGGCTTTCTGCGCAGCGATTTTCACCAGGCCCGTTTCGAAGAATTCCCGCGCCTGGCGCAGATGGTCGACATTCTTGGCCGAACTGGACAGCAGATGCCGTGCCGCCAGGTCGATCTGACCGATCATGGAATGCATATCGACGCGACCGACCTTGGCCCGCTCACCATGCTGAATGGTGATCATGCCCATACCCGCCAGGCGCTGCATGGCTTCGCGCACGACAGGACGACCGACACCGAAGCTCTCCATCAGCTCGCGCTCGGCTGGCATCTGATCGCCCGGTTTCAGGTTTTCCTCTTCAATCAGGCCGATCAATTGCTCGAAGACGACGTCAGAGAGCTTTTTGCGTTGAATGGTGCGTTTCTTGATCTCTGACATTAATCGACATCTCTTTCGTAAAAGCGTAAATGGCGGCAACGGTAGCGCGATTATAAGCCACACTCAACGTCGCGTCGGCAGTCCAGCTTCAGTACGGCGTAAGGTCCGAGGACAGATTGATCAAGGCCTGTAGACGTTCGTCGGTGAATGAAGCCAGGGTCATGCAGTGCCAGATCGTAGTGATCGGCGTCCAGCTGCGTGACACCGGTGATGCTTGCCCCGCTCAGCTCGAACGCCTGGTCACTGTCGCTCAGATTAGCCAGCCAGACCTGCAGTCCCTGTTCCTCGACCCAGGCCAGCACGGCGATTTCTGCGCTGCCAACCCTGACATCGACTGCGGTCTTACCGCGCCCCTGGCTCAGACCACACAAGAGGTGAAACGTCGGCCAGTATTCGCTCGCCGCAGCGACGGCAAACGGCTCGTTCACCGCCCAGAGCGCTACTGCGTCTACTCCCGCTTGCTGCAAGGCGACATAGTGGCCGAGGGTCCAGGCGGCGGCGAACTGACTGTGCTGGCGCGGGTCACTGTTGCTGAGGGTCAGGCGCTCACCCTCGGCATTGGAGGTGAGCTGACCGCCATAGGGGTTGCACCATGCGCCGATGGCCGAGGTGGTTATACGATAGGGTCTGCCATGGGCCAGACGACGCGCCGAGCGAACGATATCGCCCAGCGACTGCAATGACTCCATGACCGAATGGTCGTCGGCGGCATGAACGATGGGTGAAGTGGCATGGGTCAGGTAATCGAAGCTTGCAGCGGCGGGTCGGCAGCGGTTCAGCTCAGTAAAGTAGGTCGGCACTCCGCCGCCGATCAAATAATGCGGCAGGTACTCGCGCGCCAATGTCGCCACATCCTGGGGCGTCGGCCCGCTCGGCCATTTGCCATCGGGCTGGTAGCTGTTCAAGTAAGCTGCCGGGGTCGTCAGGATCCCCTTGGGTCGCCAGGCAGCAGTGTCGAGAAACGCAGCCAGATCCTGCAACTGCGCCTGAACAGCGTCGTCGCTGACGATCACCAGCAACCAGGCATCGGTGCGGGTCCGCTGGCATAGCAATAAGGCATTCTGCAGGCGCTTCAAGGCCCCGTCCCGGCGCAGATCCACCAAGAGATCGAGGTGCGCGCCGCCCAGTTGGCGGATCAGGGCCTCGGCGGCCGCGTTGTCTTCGAGGTGATCGACCCATAACCCGTGCCCCAGGACTGGTAATGGGCGCGTACCTTGTTCGCCGATAATGATGCTTGCCGCGCTCATGGCCGCCCCTCCTGCTGACGCAGCACATGCAGCTCGATGCACTGCTCAATGCATTCACCGGCCTCGATGACATAGGGGCATGGCCATGCCAGCGGGCGGTTATAGGTCTTGAACGAGGCATCGGACCAATTGCGCTGATCTTCCATTTCAAACACATCGCCGCTCATGCGCCAGTCCAGGGTCAGCCCCGGCGTCGGTGAGTGAACCAGGCCCTGGATATCGAAAAATGGCTGGCTGGGGCTGATCAGGTCAGGGAAGGCTCCTGTTTCGGACTGACCATCACCGTGAATCACCGTAACAGGCGCGCCAACCACGCCCTGCAGCGGATGCAACAACATCAGTCCGGCGCGACAGGTGGAGAAATCACGACGCGCGCGCAGCTGCGCCCTGATGGATAGCTTTTCGTCGCGAACGTCCATTTCCACCTGCCATTGCAGCGCCGACTCTTCGCCGCTCGATGTCACGACACCCTGCACCTTTCGCCACCAGTGATGGGCTTGGACCCTGGTCTCGCGATGGCACTCCAGTAACGTGTGTGTGCCCCAGAAGCCGTCGCGAATCACCAGCCCGACACCGCGCAGAATTTCCCGTCCGTCGGCACGCAGACGGCGCAACTGAGCGCCCTGGGCAAGAAAATCCAGGGCACCTACATGGGTGAGCTGTTCCTCGGGGCGTGGCTGCAACGTGCCGTAGAGACGGTAATCCAGGGCTTGGGGCGGGGTCATCAAGGACGCTCCTGTTGTTGTTATGGATGAAAGCAAACTAAATCGGACCGGCATTCAGCGCCAAAAAAGACGCTATCTTGAACTGGTATGATGATGATATATAGTGATGACTGAACCTCCTGACAAGTACAAAAAAACGCCACAAGGCGAGGAGAATCTGCATGAGCTTGACTGTATCCGGCAGACCGTCGGTTTTATTCCGCGGCCTGCCTGTAATCGCCATCGTCGGCGTCGCCGCTGCGGTATGGGCAGCAGCGACCCTGATTGGCGCCCCGCTCGTCACCCTGCGACCGCTGGATCCGGCAACCGGCCGGGTCGTCTTCAATACCGCACAAAGCGCCAACGCCCAGGGGCAAAACCAGAAGTTCGCCATCAACAGCTTCAGCGCCGAGCAGTACGTCGAACAACAGTGGGCCAGCGACGTGCAACCAGTGCTGGACAAACAGATGGTCGACCTGATGCCCCTCCTTGCCGCCATTGCGGCGAACCCCGCCGACGCGGCCAACCGCTATGCCGTCAATCATGATGGCAACAGCAAAAATTTCGTCGTCAGTGGTATAGCACGGGTCGCCGAGGCCAATCTCAAGTCACCCATGGGCCTGCTGACCCTGGAGTTCCCCGATCACCCCGAGCTGGCTCAGCAGAAGATTCAGCTGCTGACCGGGCCGCTGGTGATCAGCACGGTACTGCGCGACGTGGCCAGCAATATGTCGCTGAACGCCTTTACCAACCAGACCCAGTACGCCGATGTTGCCGCCGCTCTGAACAAGCAGGCCCTGGCGCGTACCTACGGCAAGACGCCCGCGGCCAGCCTGCTCGGCAAGACCATCAGTTTCGTCGGTGTGTTCAACCTCCAATCCCCCGCATCGATCCGCATCGTGCCCGTCAGCCTGACGGTGAAGGAGTAGCTGGATGAATGCTTTTTCCCCTGGCACGCCTCTGGCGATGCGTGCCCGACAGATCCGCAAGGTGTACCAGGGCACTACCGCGCTCAAGGGCGTTGATTTCGATGTAGTGCATGGCAAAGTCAATGTACTGATCGGCGAGAACGGTGCCGGCAAGTCAACGCTGATGAAAATCCTCGCCGGTATCGAGCAGCCGACCTCAGGACAGCTGTTTGCCGGTGATGAAGCCCTGACCCTGGATAATCCCCGACAGGCCATGGCGTTGGGCATCGGTATCGTCCATCAGGAGCTGAATCTGTGCCCCAACCTCAGCGTTGCCGAGAACATGTTCATCGGCAAGGAACGGCGTAGCCGCTTCGGCAGGCTGTTGTTGGGCGAGCAGCGCAAGCTGGCCCGGGCCACCCTCCAGCGCATGGGCCAGGATATCGACGTCGACGCGCTGGTGCAGGACCTGAGCATCGGCAAACGACAGATCATCGAGATCGCCAAGGTGCTGGTCAGTGATGTACAGGTGCTGATTCTGGACGAGCCGACCTCCTCACTCAGCGAGGCAGAGGTCGGCATCCTGTTCTCCCTGATTGCCGATCTCAAGCGCCAGGGCGTCTCTATCATCTACATTTCCCACCGTCTGGAAGAACTGATCGAGATCGGCGACCACTTCACCGTACTGCGCGACGGCAATCTGGTCGGTACCGGCGTGCGCGGCGCCGTGACCATCGACTGGCTGGTGGAGCGCATGATCGGCAGCCAGATGAGCACCGAACTGCGCGCGGCAAGCGATCCGCGCTTGCACAGCGATGCACCGCAAGTGCTACGAGTGACCGATCTGGAGGTCGCCAGCGAACGCGGTTCACTGCTATTGAACAAGGTTTCGTTCAGCGTACGACGGGGTGAAATTGTCGCCTTCTACGGGCTGATGGGTGCCGGTCGCACCGAACTGTTCGAAACCCTGATCGGCCTGCGTCAGGCCATCGGCGGCCGTATCGAACTCAATGGCCAGGTGCTGCCGCTGCGTCAGGACATCGCCGGACGTATCCGCGCCGGTATTGCCCTGGTCCCCGAAGACCGGCAAAAGCTGGGTCTGGTCACCAGCGCGAGTGTGCGCGACAACCTGCTGCTGGCCAACCTGATTCGCTATCGACGTGCCGACGGCCTGGCCCGCCAGCCCATGGACGATGACGTCGCGCGGATGATCCGCGAGCTGCACATCAAGACTGAGCACGCCGGCATCGCCATTTCGTCGCTGTCCGGCGGCAACCAGCAGAAAGTTGTGGTGGGCAAGAACCTGCTCACCGAACCCCATGTCCTGTTGCTCGACGAGCCGACCCGGGGCATCGATATCAAGGCCCGTCGCGAGCTGTTCGAGGTGCTGGATGGTTTGGCAAAGAGCGGCTTGACCATTCTCTATGCCTCCAGCGACCTGGGCGAAATCATCGGTGGCGCCGATCGTGCGCTGGTGATGTGCCAGGGCCGTATCACCGCCAGCCTCACCCGCGAGCAACTGGACGAACCGACGCTGGTGAGCTGGTCGCAAGTCTCGCGCAAGGAGCCGATGACCCCGGCGCCTATTCAGAAGGAAACCGCATGATGGCCGAATCAATGTCCCTGCCCGCCCGCAAATCCCCGTCACTGAGCATGCGCTCGCTGCCGCTGCTGCTATTGCGCCTGCGCGCCTATCTGGCGCTGGTGCTGCTGATTATCCTGTTTTCGTCAATAGCCCCCTCGTTCCTGTCGGCACGCAATCTGGTGATCGTTGCCGAGCAAGTGGCGGTGTTCGCGATCCTGGGCATTGGCATGACCTTTGTGATTCTCGCGGCGGGGATCGACCTCTCCGTTGGCGCTGTGGCCGGGCTGGCGGCCATGGTCGCCGGCTATCTGATCAGCGAAGGCTTGCGCCTGCCGTGGCTGGGGGTGTCGGCATTCTTCAGTATTCCCGTGGTGTGTATCCTCAGCCTTGCACTGGGCACAGTGGTGGGTGCGATCAACGGCTGGTTCATCACCCGGCTCAAGGTCACGCCGTTCATCATGACCCTGGGCATGCTGTATATGGCCCGCGGCGCGGCTCAGTTGGTCTCGGGCGGCGCGACTTACGGCGATCTGACCGGGCAGGCCGAATTGCACAATGGCGGCTTCCTCCTGCTCGGCACCGCGCGAGTATTGTCGGTGCCGGTGTCGATCTGGCTGATGCTGATCCTCACCCTGGTGGCGGTGTACATCAGCCGCAAGACCGTGTTTGGCCGCCAGGTGTTCGCTATCGGCGGCAACGAGCGTGCTGCCGAGCTGTCAGGGGTACGAGTCAGCCGGGTGAAGATGGGCACCTACGCCATCTCCGGATTCTGCGCCGCCCTGGCGGGGCTGATCATCGCCTCGCGCCTGGGCGCCGCCAACCCGGCCATTGCCACCTCCTACGAACTCAATGCCATTGCCGTGGTGGTCCTGGGCGGCGCCTCGCTGTTCGGCGGCGTCGGCACCATCGGCGGAACACTGATCGGCGCCTTCGTGCTCGGTGTACTGAGCAACGGCATGGTGCTGGTGGGCATTTCAGACTTCTGGCAGACCGTCATCACCGGCGCGGTGATTGTGCTGGCGGTGGTGGTCGATCAGTTGCAACGCCGTGTCGAGAAATCCAGTGCGGAGCGCCAGGCCAAGGCTCAGGAAGACCGGGGCAAACCGACGACTGCCGCGTGATTTATTACTCCATAGAGGGATGACTAAAACAATGAAAAGACTCTTCTCCTGCAAGCTGCTTTCCCTGGCCGTACTGTCTGCTTCACTGCTGCCGCTGACTGCCTCGGCAGCGGAGTTCAAGCCGGCCGATCACCTGATCGTGATTATCACGCCGTCCCATAGCAATGCGTTCTACAAGGCCGAATCCGACACCGCCGAAGCTGCCGCGAAAAAGCTCGGCTACAAGACCAACGCCCTGGTCCATCAGGACGATCCGGATATCCAGTTGCGCCTGGTACAGACCGCCATCGGCGACAACGCTTCGGCGATCATTCTCGATAACGCCGGCTCCGACTCCTCCATCGCTGCGGTCAAGCGAGCCCAGGAAGCGAAGATCCCGGTATTTCTCATCGACCGCGAAGTCAACGCCAACGGCATCGCCACAGCGCAGATCGTGTCCAACAACTCGCAATGCGCAACCTCGGTCGCCGAGTACTTCGCTGATCAGGTCGGCTTCAAGGGTGAGTATGTGGAATTGATCGGGCGCAGCTCGGACGTCAACGCCCATGTGCGTTCGGAAGGCTTTCACCGGGTACTCGACCAGATTCCGGACCTGAGGATGGTCTCCCAGCAATCGGCCAACTGGGACCAGACTCAGGGCTACAACGTCATGCAATCGATCATTCAGGCCAATCCGAATATCGTCGGGGTGCTGGCCGGCAACGACACCATGGCTCTGGGTGCAGCGGCGGCACTGAAAAACGCTGGCAAGAGCGACGTCAAAGTGGTGGGTATCGATGGCAATCCCGATGTCGTTCGGCAGATCGCCGGCGACGGCCCGATCATCGCCACCGGCTTGCAGCAGGCAACCCAGATGGCCGCCATGGCGATGGAACAGGCCGACCACTTCCTGCGCACCGGCAAGTCCGACAAGCCGGAAAAACAGTCGGTGGACTGCGTGATGATCTCCAAGGACAACAGCAAGCAGGTACGCGAAGGCGGCTTTGGCATGCGCTAGGGCCGAAAGCCTTCAGTGATTGAAATGATAAGAGGAGATAACCCGTATGTGGGACCGGCTTCAGCCGGGAAAGGGCCATTATAGACTCAGCATGTGCATGCTCAGACCCGCCGCTTTCCCGACTAAAGCCGGTCCCACTCATAAAGCCACATCACTGTTGCCCAAGGCCGGTCCATCAGCGCCTGGCAGGTATCACAGTCATGCCATGGACCGCCGATTCATAGGCCGCCTCCACCAACGCCTGGGTATTGAAGTTGTCCGCCCCGCAGGTCTCGGACCTTTGCCCGCGAAGCCGATCGGCCAACCATTCGCGCTGCAGGCGCAGCACGCTTTCCTGTATCGGAAACCACGGCGCATCGCTCCAGGCCGGTGCAACGGGGGCAACGTCGAGGGTTTCGACATGACCGTAGGCGTCATGGATCTGCAAACGAAAATCGGCCAGCAGGCGCAACGAGCCGCGATCACCATCCACCTCGATCAGGCTTTGCGGGAAGGGATCGTTGGCCAGTCGTGTGGCGTAGCTGAAATCCACTACACTGGTGACGCCCTGTTCATGGGCCAGCATGACCGTGGCGACATCCTCTGCGGCAATGGCCGGATTGATTCGACGGGTCTCGCAGGTCAGCCGGGCGACGTCACCGAATAACGCACGGGCAATATCCAGTACATGCACGCCGAGGTCTTCGATGATGAAACGCGGCGTCCTGGCCAGGTAAGGCTGCAAACGGTAGACATCGAAGCCGCTGCGAAAACTCACCCGGCCAAAAAACGGCGTGCCGATCACCCCGCTGCGCAAGTGCTCGATCGTGGCGCGCACCGGCGCCTGCCAGCGGAAGTTTTCGTGCACGGTCAGCCCGACGCCGAGCTTCTCACAGGTCTCGATCATCAGCCGGGCATCGTCCAGGGTCGCCGCGAAGGGCTTCTGGCAGATGATATCGACACCGGCCTCGGCGCCCATCAGCACCAGCGGCTTATGCGCCGAGGTGGGTGTGGCGATGTCGATGAAGTCCAACTGCAGCTCGCGCAACATGATCTGCGCATCACTGAAGGTCGCGGCGTCAGGCGCGTGGTCGGCAAATTCAGCAAGACGCTGCGGGTCGCTGTCGCACAGAGCGACGATTTCCACACCGTCCAGATCCTGCCAGGCACGCAGTTGGTTGAGGGCGAAAAAACCGCAACCTATCAGCGCGCCCCGCAGCGGTTTACTCTCCATGATCAATCTCCCTGGCTGCCCATATAAAAAGACGCCCGCAGGTGCTGCCACCCCGGACGCCAAAAAGTAGTCGATTTTGCGTACCTATCAAGCCGCGTCGGCTTTGCGCACCGCGTCGATCTTCAGCATGCGGGCAATGATCAGGTCGAGTTCTTTCTCATCGAAGATCTTCTTCCAGTCGGGCTTGATGATCTGCTCACGTCCATACTCCATGGCGATCATGCAGGCATCGGAGAACGGGTTGGTGCTGCGGAACGACACCGCCAGGGCAATCTGAATGTGCCCGTAAAGCATGGCCTTGGCCGCAGCCTCGGGCACGCCGATCCGGTTGATGGTCTCATCCAGCGCTTCCTTCATGAAACTGCCAACCATGCAGGCCACGGTTTCGACCAGGGTAGGCTCGAGGTAGGCCAACTGCTTGACCGTGACCCAATGCACCACCCCGACCGGGCCGTACATCACGGCGATGATATTGGCCAGTTCCGAACGCTGCTTGTCGTTACCGCTCTCGAACGCCGCGCAGACATCCTGCACGGCGGCATTGCCGCCAAAGGCGTCGGCATGTTCTTCCTTGGTGTAGCGCTCCAGGAACACCGAAGGGTGGCAGGGGTGGGCCACGGCCTGATGGATGCCGTCACGCTGAGCCAGCAGCCCGGCATAGGATGCAGCGGGGTCCAGGGTCAGCAGGATGGCGCCATTCTTCATCTGCGGCACCACCTGGGCAGACACTGTTTCCAGCGCCACATCCGGTACCGCCAGGATCACCACGTCAGCCTGAGGCACCACATCATTGGTGGCCGACAGACTGCGCCCGGTGGCGAGAATCTGCTCCTGGGCCTTGGGCGAGTTCTCGCAGTACGTCACGCTGTAGTGGCTGCCCTGCAGGTTGTTGGAAATGCGCATGCCCATCTTGCCGCCGGCACCCACAATCGCAATTTTCTTCAGTTCATATGTCATGGGGTCACTCCTCGGTTTGTCTTGTAGTGAGGTAATTCAGGTTATGGCGAGTCCACTGGTCTTCTAGAGCGCAGGTGGTCGCCGCGTCGAGCTGCCAGGGCAGCCAATGCTCGATGATCTGGTTGATGTGCCGAGTGTTGGGGCGGACCTTGTCGCGCATATACGCGTAGTCCAAAAGGCCTTCGCCCATGGGGCAGCCAGCGAAGGTGAAACCAACCCAGCCGTCGCGGCGGGAGAAGGCGAAGTCCTTGACGTGCAGGTTGAGCACCCGTTCGGCGGTCTGGTCGATGACATCCGTAGGGTTCTCCAGCGCCGCGACACAGTTGCCAGGGTCCAGACAGATGCCCAGCCAGGGACTGTCGATGCGCTCGATTACGCCCATTACCATGCGGGTCGGTACTTGCTCGTAGGTTTCCAGGGCCAGCTTCACGTCCTGCTCGACGAACTGCGGCATCACTGTTTGCAACAGGGCAAGAGCCTGGTCCGGCGTCGGTTTCAGGCTATTGCTGTTGAACATGCTGCGAATCAGCCGCACCCCGAGAATCTCGGCGAACCCGAGGTATTTGCGCAGATGCTCGGTTTCCAGGCCTCGAGTACCCAACTCCAGCACCAGCCCGAGGTCATCGGCCTGGCGCTTGAGGTCAAGCAGATCACTGACGCTGAATGCCTCAATGGCCTTGAAGTCGCAGATCTGGAAGACCCCGGCGCCCTGTTCCGCGGTCTGTTGCAGCATCTGCGGCAGATCCAGCGGATGCGGCACTCGCTCACTGGCGCGCCAAAAGAACGAATAGGTACTCAGGCCGATTGCCATTGCGCGCTCTCCTCGTAGCGGTCCGAGGACACGGCGCACAAGCGGCCCGTCTCTTCGAGAATCGATTGAAACGCAGCCGGATCATGGGCGAAGCGTCCCAGGAACAGGCCATCGACCTGCCCCCTCAGCTGGCTCAGCAGACCAGGCCCGGCACTGCCGCCGTAAATCACCCGGATGCCCGGGTCATCCAGTGCGTCGCGCAGCCCCTGGCAAACCTGACCGATAAACTGTGCGTCAGCAGGTTGCGCCGCACCGATCGCCCATTGCGGTTCATAGGCCAGGATCAGCTCGCCACTCAGCCCGCTGCGACGCGCCGTTGCCAGTGATGAATCCAGCTGCTGGCGACAGACCTGCACCGCCTCGCTCACTCCGAGCGAGTGCTCCTCCCCCAGGCACAGCACCGGTGTCAGGCCGTTGCGCCAGGCTGCGGCCGTCTTGTCGGCGATCTGCTGGTCGGTCTCGGCGAAATGCCGACGACGTTCGGCATGGCCGATTTCGACAACGCCACAGCCCATCTCGCGCAGCATCCTGGGGCTGACCTCGCCGGTGTAGGCGCCTTCGTCTTCCCAGAACAGATTCTGTGCGCCCACCCGGGCCAGGCCGCCGAAGATATCCAGTACCGGCGCCAGGGTCGGATAGCTGGGGATGATGAACACCTCGATGGCGCCGCTGCGCACATCGGCATTGGCCGCGAGTTGCGCGGCAATGGCCCGGCACCAGTCGAGGGTACGACGGTAGCCGAAATACATCTTCAGGCTGACGCCCAGCGTCACCAAGGGCCTGCTCATCGCGCGCTGACCCGCTCGTAATCGGTCAGGGTCTGCACCTTTTGCGCCGAGGCCGAGTGCTCATCGAAACGATAGGTCAGCCACTCCTTGAGCAGGCGCCGGGCCAGCTCGATGCCGATGACCCGCTGGCCGAATGTCAGGACCTGGGAGTTATTGCTGAGCACCGCCCGCTCCACGGAAAAGCTGTCGTGGGCGGTGACGGCGCGTATGCCCGGTACCTTGTTGGCTGAAATCGCCATGCCCAGGCCGGTGCCGCAGATCAGCAGCGCCCGGTCCGCCGCCCCCGAGGCGACCCTTTCCGCCGCAGCAATGGCCACCAATGGATAGGCCGTATGGCTCTGGCTGTCGACGCCGACGTCTTCAATCAGCTCGACATCCGGATAGCCCAGCAGGTCGCGCTTGAGCGCTTCCTTGTATTCATAACCGGCGTCATCCGAGCCTATGACGATGCGCAAAATGTCACTCATGAACAGTCTCCTCAATGCGGCGGGGAGCCAGGGTGCCGGTCCACAGGACGGGCTCGATGGCATTGATGATCAGGGCAAGCGATACCGCGCCTGCATCCGGGGTGCCGAGACTTTTCTCTGCCAGGGGCCGCGCGCGGCCGATGCGCGGACGCAATTGGGCAGTGGCGGTAGCCGCGTCAGTGGCGACCTGTGCGGCAACGCGCCAGGCCTGATGCAACTCCAGCCCCTGCCCGGCGGCTTCGCTCAGCGCTGCGCTGAACGGCACCAGCACGTCGACCATGGTCTTGTCGCCAACCTGGGCCTTGCCGAAATGCTGGATACCGTCGCTGGCCCGGCGGATACCATCGGCCACCGACGTCGCATCCGGCTCCTGACGATCACCCAGTGAAGTTCCCAATGCGGTAAGCAGTACGCCCCAGATCGCGCCGGACGTGCCGCCCGCCTCATCGGCCCAGGCGTCAGCGGCACAGCGCAGCAAGGTGCCGACCCCGGCGTTCAGTGTCAGGACCTCACGGGCCTTGGCCACAGCGGCGATAATTCCGCGTTGCATACCGATGCCATGATCGCCATCACCGGCCACCGCATCGATGCGGCCCAGTTCACCCGCTTGCTCCACGACGATGCGTTGTGCCGCCTCCAGGGCCTGCATCACGCAGTGGGCGGAGCGCCGGGACTTGGCGCTGGCGGGCGGTATCACCTGCTGTTCAACCACTTGAGTCGGGTCATCGATCTGTTGTTGGGCAATCTGCAGTGCGCCCTTGCGATAGGCCGGCGTCAAGGTCGGCGCACGCCAGAAAGCTTCCAGTTCGGCATCCAGCCAGCACAGGGTCAGAGACAACCCGGCCATGTCAAAGCTGGTAACCAGCTCGCCGACCTCAGGCTCGACCACCGTCAGCCCGGCAGCATCGAGCAACTGTGCGACACGCCGATAGAGCACAAACAGCTCTTCGTATTTGATGCTGCCCAAACCATTGAGAATGACCGCGACACGTTGGCCTGCCGGCTGCGCGATGCCGTCCGGCAGTTCGTTGAGCAGGGACGAAACAAGGGTCTGCGCCAGTTCATCAGCGCTCGGCACCGCGCCTTCACTGATACCGGGCTCACCATGGATGCCCATGCCCAGGGCCATCCGGCCTTTTGGCACATCGAACAGCGGATGCTCGGCACCCGGCAACGTGCACCCAGAGAACGCCACACCCAACGAGCGGGTCCGGGCATTGGCATGACGGGCCACCCGCACCACCTCGGCGAACTCATATCCGGCTTCGCTGGATGCCGCCGCGACCTTGAACACCACCAGGTCACCGGCAATGCCCCGCCGCTTGTGCTGCTCGTCAATGGATGCGCTGGAAATATCGTCGGTGACCGCGATTACTTCACAGGGGATGCCTTCGGCATTGAGCCGGTCCTTGGCCAGGCCGAAATGCAGCACATCACCGGCATAGTTGCCATAACCCAACAATACCCCGCCGCCCTTGTGCGCCGTGCGAGCGATCCCGTAGATCTGCTGCGCGGAGGGTGAAGCGAACAGATTACCCATGACCGCCGCATGGGCCAGACCCTGGCCGACCAGGCCGGCGAACGCGGGATAGTGCCCGGAGCCGCCGCCTATCACCACCGCCACTTCGCCGCTCTTGTACTGGGTGCTGCGCATTACGCCGCCGGGCACCTGGCGCACCTTGTCACGGTGAGCGGCGACGAATCCTTCGAGTAGCTCACTGGCAAAGGCAGAGGGTTGATTGAACAAACGGGTCATTTCTTATTCTCCCTGGAAGGCCTGGGGCGGTACGCTCATGGGTTTGGCGTCGAGCTGTGGCCGCCGGGCGCCAAGAGCAACCATCAACAGCGCAGACATCAGCATCAGGCCACCGACCACCATCATCGGAACCGAGTAACTGCCGGTGTAATCCTTGAGTGCACCGGTGACGAAGCCCGCGGAAAAACCGGCGACGTTGCCGACTGTATTGATCAGCGCCACGGCGGCGGCCGCAGAGGCTCCGGTCAGGAACTGGGTGGGCAGCGTCCAGAAATTGGGCAGTGCGGCGAAGATCGAACAGGCGGTGACAGTGATCACGGCGACGGTAGCGGTCGGCGAACCCATGTACAGCGCCAGGGGGATGCTCACCGCGCCAGTCAGGGCCGGCAGCGCGATGTGCCAGGTACGGCAGCCACGCCGGGTTGCATCGCGGGACCACAGATACAGCGCCACAGCCGCTGGCAGGTAAGGGATCGCAGTGATCAGGCCCTTCTCGAAGACGCTGAACGTCGTACCGAACTGCGCCTGGAAGCCGCCGATGATGGTGGGCAGGAAGAACGACAGCGCATACAGCCCATAGATGAAACCGAAGTAGATCAGGCACAGCATCCATACCCGGCCATTGAGCATCGCCGCGCCGACACCGATATGGTGCTTGCTGTTGGCTGATTCGCTGTGTTCGCGTTCCAGCTCGCCGATCAGCCAGGTTTTTTCTTTGCTGCTCAGCCACTTGGCCTGGGAAGGATGATCGACCAGATAGAACCAGGCGATCAGGCCTACGGCAATGGCGGGCAATGACACGCCGAGAAACATCACGCGCCAGCCGGACAGCCCGAAGAGGCCGTCATGGCCAATCAACCAGGCTGCCAGCGGCGCACCGATCACAATGGTCAGCGGTTGCGCGAGATAGAACAGCGCAAGGATCTTGCTGCGATAACGCGCCGGCACCCACAGGCTGAGAAACAGGATCGCCCCCGGGAAGAAACCCGCTTCGGCGATGCCCAGCAGCAGGCGCAGGGTATACAGACCTTCGACGCTGCTGACCCAGGTGAAGAGCAGCGAAACGATGCCCCAGGACACCATGATCCGCGCCAGCCATTTGCGGGCGCCGAACTTGTGCAGCGCCAGATTGCTCGGCACCTCAAGCAGGATATAACCGATGAAGAAGATCCCCGAGGCCAGCCCGAATTGCGCGATGGTCAGGCCCAGGTCCTGGGTCATGCCATTGGGCCCGGCGAACGAAATCGCCGTACGGTCGAGGAAATTGATGAAAAACATGAGCGCCACGAATGGCACAAGGCGTAGGGAAATACTGCGAATGGCCGATTGCTCGACCCGGGAAGCGGAGCTGTCATGCATGGCGTTTCTCCGACTCATCTACAGGCTCCGACAGAGCTGGTGTGATGAGATGATGTTCTTATTGGGGCCACTGAAAGGCAGCGATCCAGACCTGGGCTCGGCGTCACTGTGCAGGCGTTAAGCTTGGGTAAGTTCTAGCATGGGGTTTTTCATTTGTATACTGGGATGATGGTATGATCTCTTATATTATTCGCAACCAAGGCAAGCTCCAATCCCGGGACGCCCTATCTAGAGCATCCGGGCGAATCCCTGACCGTATATCGATATTGTTGCTGTGGTGGGGATCACGCGTGTGCTTTGATTGAATCGAGGTTTCTTGGGAGCCTGCTTGCTGGCGATAAGCTGCGAAGCGCTCGCAATAGGTCAGTGACTGACCTTACGCCATTGCCAGCAAGCTGGCTCCTATGAGTACCGGGGGCCAGAGCTATCGCGGCGGCCCTTAACCGACGGTTGTCGGAGCCACTCCAACAAGATCGATCTCGTTCTCGATGACAGTAGCAGTCGGGTTGTTATCAAAAATCACACTGCCCTCACTGAGCTCCTTGCGCACATCGCCAGTGAAGAGAATTTCAAAACTATGCCCCTCGGCATCGGGGTCCAGTGACTTGAGGGAGGTTTGCGTACCGGCTGCGTTGACGCTTAGCTTAAGCGTGCCATTGTGGCCGTCACCCAAACCGGTGAAACCCAGAATCGACAGGTCCACCAGGTCGCCCTCGGCAGCATGGAAGTCAGTGATCAGGTCGCGATGGGTCACATCGGTGGTATCAGCCCGAAAGCTGTCGGCCACCGCAGCGAAGAAGAAGGTGTCCGCGCCACTGCCGCCCGAGAGAGTGTCGCCATCCAGGCCGCCGTCGATGCGGTCATCGCCCCCTGCCCCATTGACAACATCACGCCCCATGTCGCCCGACAGGGTTTCCTGCCCCTTGTCTGTGCCAATCACGACATCGTCGAAGCGATCGCGCTCATCGAGATTCCAGAAGTTCGCGTTTGTGAGGGTGGTGCGGTAATCCCCCTGCAGGGCGACCTGGAAATACTTCAGGTCCTCGCCCGGAATGTAGTCGTGCTCATAGCTGCGCAGGTAGGTACGGTCCAGCGACTCGTTGTAGACCAGATCAATCTTTCCGCCATAACCATAGCCGATCCCGTCAAGTCCCAGGGCCGTGAGATCTAGCCAGTCATGGGTCGGGTCGAACCCGACGATCAAATCGCTATGGCCGCCGGTACTGTCCACATAACTGTCGCTTTCAGCGGTAAAACGAAAGGTATCGCTCTGGCTGCCGGCGATCAGCCGATCATCGCCTGCACCGCCGATCAGCACGCTGACACCCTCGCCCTCGCCCGCCGTGAGCACGTCATTACCGGCGTTTCCGTAGAGCATGTTGTTGCCATCTGTACCGTCGATGACATCGCTTTTAGTCGTGCCGTACCAGTCGGTCCGTTGGGTGAGCGATGGCATACTGCCCCCTTCTCTATTCGATGATGATTGAAGGGAAACAAGGCTAGAACAGCACCCGGATATGGCCAGAGGTAATGGATGAGTGGCCCTTTTCCTCAATGCGCAATGTTATTGCACTGGCAGGAAGTTCATCAGCAACAGGCTCTGGGCGTAATTGAGACCAATGCGTCTGTAACGCTCATCGAGAATTTGCGCCAACAGATCGAGACGCGCGACGATCTTGCCAAACTCCACCGCGAAACTGAGATTACTGCCCTGCTCCGATATCTCGTTGGAAAAAAGCATTAACGAGCCATTGGCGTCCTGCCGCTGGCTGAGCAGCCAGGTGGCCTTCTCGATATTGCGCGCGGCATTACTGACAAACTGCGGATTGATCGAGTCGGTCATATAGAACTGCGTACGCCCGCCATGGGCAGTCACCAGCATGCTGCCAATCGCATAGATAAAGGCGCCTACGCGATCACCGCGAAACTCCGGGCTCAGGGAATAACTCAAGGCCGCAAGATCTCGCCGATTTCCGAGAGCGGGCAGCGACTGCCCCTGCTCAATCGCCCGACGGATCTCCCGGGCAGCCGTCACCGCATCGGTATAACCCGATAGCCGCCACTGATTCGGGTTGCGCAGATAAAGCTTGTTCATCAGCAAATACAGACTTTGCAGATTGTCGCGCATGCCCAGAGTCGCCACGCGATCGACCGTGGTCTGGAAAAACTCATCAGGCTTGCCGTTGCTGAACTGTCTGGCGATATCGCGGCCGTCTTGTTGGGTGCAGGCTGCGGCACACAGTATGAAGACCATCACCAGCAGCAGTCGTCGGATTAGATGAACAGGTGATGTGCGATCCATCGGCAGGAATTCTGGCTCTTGCGTTCACGCCAGGAGCGGCGTGCTTGTGACAGAGATAGATCAGGGAAATGAGGGAAAGTGCGATGGGGGGCCGATTTAAGGGGCAAACCTAGTATTTCTGACAGTTGTCGACGGTTGGACACCAGGGGGAACATGGCGCGTCGTGTATTTATGAAGCAAGGCGAGGTGCACCATGGCACAGGCAGATGTGTTTGAAAGACTCAAATCAATTATCGTCGATAAGCTGGATGTTGAGAATTCAGAAGTTACCAAGGAAGCGAGTTTCTCCGAAGACCTGGGCGCAAACTCACTTGATCAGGTTGAACTCATAATGGCGATCGAAGATGAATTCGTCATTCAGATGGCTGATGATGAAGCTGAGAAAATCAAGACAGTGGGACAGGCATTTGATCTGATTATTAAAAAAAACGCGCAATCCTAGTGCCCTGTCTCGCAGATAGGTTCACTCTGGTCGGGGGCTGGTTTTGTCAGGCAAGGCGCCGCGACGAGTCATAGCAGGGCTATGGGGAGGAGCGGCAACGTAGCCTGGCGAAATCAGACGCCGTCCAGATTGAACAGCTTATTTGCGAGACAGAACACTAGTTACCCTATACGGGATGAAATAGGCAGCGGTTCAAAAACCAACCCAAGTCAACGACGATGGTCTGCTTCAACGCAATTACCGCAGCAGCCTGACTTTGTTGCGCACGCGCAGGGTCGCCATACGATCCACAGAGGCCTGGAAGAAAGTGCGATACCCGCTGTTTTGTATCACTGCGTATCCCTATCAAATTGAGATACACAGGCTTTCATTCAAGGGCTGATTGGACACACTCAAGACACGTTGTCCCGTTGAAATGCGCTAAAGGTTTGCAGGGGATCAGACGGATCCCCTGGCCATCAATGCGCACGGAGACATCGTCATGAACAGGACAACGCCGCACCATCGCCCAGGCAAATCTCGCAACCGCCTGCTCCCTGCATCATTCCTGGCGATCAGCCTGGCCGCTGTATTTGGCGCGGCTCATGCCCAGGAAACCGATTCTGCGGGCGCTATCACGGCGGCAGGTGATATCAGCCACGCAGCGCCCTCGCCCTTTGGCCCGCTCAAGCATGTCAAAGCCGGCCTGCTGAACGTCGCCTACGCCGAAACCGGCCCTGCCGATGGCCAAGTGGTAATTCTTCTGCATGGCTGGCCATACGACATTCACAGTTATGACGAGGTCGCACCGTTACTCACCGCAAAGGGCTATCGCGTATTGATGCCCTACGCTCGCGGCTATGGCGATACCCGTTTCCTTTCCGACAACACCCTGCGAAATGGCCAGCCGGCAGCCCTGGCCAGCGATGTCATCGATTTCATGGATGCCCTGAAGATCAAGCAGGCCGTGCTCGGTGGCTACGACTGGGGCGCGCGCTCAGCCGACATCGTCTCGGCACTGTGGCCAGAGCGGGTCAAGGCATTGGTGTCGGTCAGCGGTTACCTGATCGGCAACCAGGCCGTTGGCAAGAACCCGCTGCCACCCAAGGCCGAACTGCAGTGGTGGTACCAATTCTACTTCGCCACCGACCGCGGTCAGGCAGGCTATGAGAAAAACACTCACGACTTCGCCAAACTGATCTGGCAAATCGCGTCGCCAAAATGGGCGTTCGATGACGCCACTTATGACCGCAGTGCCAAGGCGCTGGAAAACCCGGATCACGTTGCCATCACCGTATTCAACTACCGCTGGCGCCTGGGGTTGATCCAGGGCGAATCTCGCTACGATACCCTGGAGCAGAAACTGGCAACCGCACCCTCCATCAGGGTGCCAACCATCACTCTCGAAGGCGACGCCAACGGCGCACCACATCCGGCGCCTGAAGACTATGCCAAGCGCTTTACCGGCAAATACCAATTCCGTCTGATCAGTGGCGGCATTGGCCACAACCTGCCGCAAGAAGCACCGCAGGCGTTTGCCCAAGCGATTGTTGATGTGGATCGTTTTTGACTGTGGTTTTGCAGTGAGCCAGAGCGAGTTGCTGCTCGCTCTGTCTCAGACTATGAATGCGTGCTGAATCCTCAACAAAGCGCTAGGGTGTCCTGACGAATTAAAAAAACAAGGATCGCTTTATGGTATTCGCCTTCTCCCGCTCCACATTGGCCGCCACCCTGGGCCTGTCCCTGGCCCTTGGCATCGCAGCCCCCACTGCATTCGCAGAGCCGCACAAACAGATCCTGGCCGATTCCGAGCAGTACAAGGGCGAAGCTCTCAAACTGCTGGAGCGCATGGTCAACATCGATTCGGGCTCAGGCTATGAGCCCGGCCTGACCCAGGTTCGCGACATTGCCGTCGATGAACTGAAAAAACTCGGCGCGACCATCGAGACCGTGCCCAATACCCCGGACACCAGCAGCCATGTGATCGCAACACTCAAAGGCACCGGAAAAGCCAAGATCCTGCTGATGGCACACATGGACACGGTATTCAAGGAAGGTTCGGCGGCAGAGCGGCCGTTCCATATCAAGGATGGTCGCGCCTACGGCCCCGGTGTAATGGATGATAAAGGCGGCATCGTCGCCGGTATTTACGCGCTGAAAATCCTCAACAACCTGAACTTCAAGAACTACGCGCAGATCACCTTCTTGCTGGATGCCAG
The DNA here is from genome assembly GCF_047303955.1 of Pseudomonas sp. Pseusp88. NCBI lineage: Bacteria > Pseudomonadati > Pseudomonadota > Gammaproteobacteria > Pseudomonadales > Pseudomonadaceae > Pseudomonas > Pseudomonas sp. Pseusp88. Next base: position 345,010 of record NZ_JBGLYM010000002.1, read on the forward strand.
CGAAGAAAGCGGCTCTGACGTCGCGACCGCGCTGATCAAGAAAACGGCGAAAGAACACGATGTCACTCTCAATCTGGAACCTGGCCGGCCTGCCGATGGCTTGGTGGTATGGCGCAAAGGTAGCGCCACTGCGGTGGTCGAGGTCAAGGGCAAGGCAGCGCATGCCGGTGTAGCACCGGAATTGGGGCGCAATGCCGCGATGGAAATGGCACATCAGATTCTGCAACTGGGCCAGCTGGGGGATGCCGAGAAAAAAACCACGATCAACTTCACCGTGCTCAAGGCCGGTGACCGGGTCAATGTGATCCCGGATCAGGCCACTGCCAAGGCCGATGTCCGCGCAGCATTACCGGAGGAGTTTGACCGGATCGAGAAGGACCTGGCCAGAGTTTCGGCGAACAAGCTGATTTCAGACACCCAAGTCACCACCAGCCTGATTCGTGGCCTGCCACCGATGCCGCAAACGGCCCAGTCGGATGCGTTGGTCGACATCGCCCAAGGGATTTATGGTGAGTTGGGCCGCAAGCTGACGATCGAAGGCAGCGGCGGCGCGGCAGACGCCAGCCTCTCGGCCGGAGTGGGCACACCGACCCTGGATGGTTTCGGCATCGTAGGCGGCAACATCCATACGCCGGAAGAATATGCCGAAGTCGAAAGCGTTACTCCACGCATCTATCTGCTGTCGCGGATGATCATGGAGTTGGCAGAGCGCAAATAGCCGCATCGGGGCAAGCCCCTCTCTTCTTGAACAATGCATGAATTACCAACGTGCATGGTTTCTGTGGGAGGGGGTTTGCCTGCGATTGCTTGACGACAGGCTCCGTTTTCAAGCCATCAGCCCAACTGCTGGCGTACCGCCAATTCCACACCGCGGATTTCTGCCAGGCCCTTGAGGCGACCGATCAGCGAATAGCCGGGGTTGCTTTTACGCTGTTGATCGTCAAGCAGTTGATGGCCATGGTCCGGACGCAACGGCAGGCGCGGACCACCTTCGCGCTCACGCCTGCGCTCTTCTGCCACCAGCGCAGCGATGACCCCAACCATGTCGACATCGCCGTCCAGGTGGTGAGCTTCATGGAAGCTGCGTGGGTCGGCCTCGCGGCGGGTTGAACGCAGGTGGGTGAAATAGATGAACGGCGCAAAGTGCTTGGCCATCGCCACCAGATCGTTGTCTTCACGTACGCCATAGGAACCGGTGCAGAACGTAAGGCCATTCGCCGGGCTTGGTGCGGCGTCCAGCAACCACTGGGCATCTTCGGCCGTGGACAGGATGCGCGGCAAGCCGAGCAACGCCCGGGGCGGGTCGTCCGGGTGAATCGCCATGCGCACGCCCACGGCCTCTGCAACCGGCACCACCGCGCGCAAAAAATACCCCAGGTGTTCACGCAGTCTGGCTTCGTCGATGTGCGAGTAGGTGCGCAGCAACGCCCGGAAATCATCCAGGCTGTAGTGTTCTTCGGCGCCGGGCAAACCGGCGATCAAGGTATTAACCAGGGTGTCGGTCTGGGCGGGCGTCAGTTGCTCGAAATATGCCTTGGCCTGCTGGATGTCCTCGACGCTGTATTCGGCGTGTGCCTCCGGGCGCTTGAGGATGAACAGGTCGAATGCCGCAAACGCGGTGTGATCAAAACGCAGCGCCCAACCGCCGTCCGCCAACTCCCAGGCCAGGTCAGTACGGGTCCAGTCCAACACGGGCATGAAGTTGTAGCACACGATATCGATGCCACAGCTCGCCAGGTTGCGCACACTTTGCTGGTAGTTGGCGATGTACTCGTCACGCCGTCCGCAGCCGCGCTTTATGTCCTCATGCACAGGAATGCTTTCCACCACAGACCAACTCAACCCTGCGGCTTCGATCATCCGTTTGCGCGCCGCGATGGCGTCCACCGGCCAGACGTCGCCATTGGGGATGTCGTGCAGGGCGGTGACGATACCGGTCGCACCGGTTTGACGGATGTCCGCCAGGGAGATCGGGTCTTGGGGGCCAAACCAGCGCCATGTCTGTTCCATGCTGTTCTCCGTTCTTATTGGGGGGGTACTGCAAGGTTATGCAAGAGACGGCGGATGCCGTCGCGAACCAGAGCGCCATAGGCATCGTGCACGGCATCGCGAAAGGCCGCGTGAGTGGACAATGCTGTCGGGAATACTTCGTCCAGATCAAGAAAGGCATCTACCAACGATGCGCCTTCGAATCGTCCCGCGAGGTCGGCAAAGGTTGCGCTCAAGGGATCGTCAATTGCCTGCGCCGACCCGCTGGGCAGCGGCTGCGTGCAATAGCGAATCCACGCCGCGATAGCCAATGCCGTGCAGGCGATGCCGCGTCCGTCGTCGAGCAACTGCTGCGCGCCAAGCAACAGGCGCTGGGGCAATTTCTGCGAGCCATCCATGGCGATCTGGCGCAAGCGGTGGTGAAGGCTGTCATTGGCAAAGCGCACCTTGAGATCGTGGGCATAGCGCACCAGATCGGCACCCGCCGGCATGTTCAGGGTCGGCGCCGCTTCCTGGAGCATGTAGCGCTCGATGACCCGAGCCAGATCCGCATCGTTGATGGCCTCGCACACCGATGCGTGGCCGGCCAACAATCCCACATAGGCCAACAACGAGTGGCTGCCGTTGAGCATGCGCAGTTTCATTGTTTCAAACGGGCGGACGTCGTCCACCATCTGCACGCCCTCCACCTCCCAGTCCGGACGCCCAAGGGGAAAGTGATCCTCAATCACCCACTGGCTGAAACGTTCACAGACCACGGCCGCACGGTCGTGGCAGTCCAGTTGCTGCTCCAGCCGCGTGAAGGACTCGTCATCCATGGCGGGGACGATCCGGTCAACCATGCAGCCAGGGAATGCCACGTGCTCGTTGACCCACTGCATCAATCCTTCGTCCTGCAACGCGGCCAAGGCACTCACGGCCTGGCGCGTGCGCAGGCCGTTGTCGGGCATGTTGTCGCAGCACAACACAGTGAACGGCGCCATGCCGGCAGCGCGACGGCGGCGCAAGGCTTCGAGCACAATGCCGGGCGCCGTACGCGGCGTTTGCGGATGGGCGATGTCATGGGCGATCGCCGGGTCCTCCACACGCAACTGTCCGGATGCCGGGCTCAGGCAGTAACCTTTTTCGGTGACGGTAAGGGTGACAATCCGCGTCTGCGGCGCGGCCATGCGCTGCAACAGCAATTCCAGATCATGGCCACCCTCGCCCACGTACAGGGCCTCGCGCACTACAGCGATCTCACGCAGCGTCACCTGTTCGCGGTCACGGTACTCGGCCACGTGGTAGCGACCATCCTGAGCGCGCAATCGATCCACCAATGTGCGATTCGAGCGCAGGTTGGCGCTGCACAAGCCCCAGTCACTTTCCCCATGACGGTTGAGATGGCGTTGCAGGTAGACCGCCTGGTGGGCGCGATGAAATGCCCCCAGGCCAAGATGCACGATACCGATCTCAGACGCGGGACGGGTCGAGGGCACACGTTTCACAACAGGCATCGATACGCTCCTTTTTTTCGTGAGTGGTTAGGGCTGGCTCAAGGCCGAAACGGGCTGCGGGCTTTTCGCCTGCCCGTTACCGGTATCCGCCACCGACAGCGGTTTGACATAGCGCGCCACACACACGGCGCCAATCACGGTCAACAGTCCCGCCAGCAAAAATGCACTGGTGAACGAACCGGTGTATTGCACCAGAAAGCCAGTCAAGGTCGGGCCAATGATGCCGGAGGTGTTAGCCAGAAAATGCATGAAGCCACTGACGCCACCCACCCGCGCGGCAGGTACGGTGTCCTGGATGATCGCCCAGTAGATGGCACCGGTGAGGTAAAGGAAGAACACGGCCAAGGCGACGAGGATGACCGCCGGATACAGGGTTTTTACCATCCCCGCACAGGCGATACACGCGGCGCAGAACAACAGGCACGTCACCAACACCACCTTGCGGGAGAACATCATCCGCCCGGTTTTCTTGAACACGAAGTCGGAAATGAAACCGCCCAGGGCCAGGCCGAGGAAACCCAAAACCCAGGGGATGACCGTGACGATGCTCATGTCCTTTACGTTAAGACCGTGAGCCATGGTCAGGTAACTGGGGAACCAGGTCAGGAAGAAGAACAGTGTGTAGTTATAGGAGAAGAACGCCAGGGACGTGAACAGCACCGTGGGCTGCTTGAGGTAGAACCGTAGCGGGAACACCGGCTGCGCCGCCAGCTCGCTTTGGCCCTCGGCCTGCACAATATCATCGGCACCCTCGCCTTCAGGCCGTTCCTTGACGAACTTGTACCACACCGCCGCCCAGACCAAGCCGATCACCATGATGATAATGAACGACATCTTCCAGCCGTAGGTGACGGCGATGAAGCCGACCACCGGCCCGGAAATCGCCCCGCCCAACGGTGTACCGGACATCGACGTGCCGATCGCCCGCGCCCTGCGCTTGGGGGTGTACCAGTTATTGATCATCTTGCTCGTAGTGACGCTCAATGGCCCCTCACCCATTCCGAACAGGATGCGTATGAGCACTAGCGAGGCGAAGCCAACCGTCAGCACCGTGAGCCCGCTGAACATCGACCACAGCACCATCGCCAGCAACAGCGTGGTTTTCGCGCCGTAGCGGTCGGCAGCCCAGCCACCGACAAAGTTGAACACTGCATAACCGACAAAAAAACTACTGAAGATCATGCCGATCTCACCCGTCGAAAGACCATAGTCTTTCTGGATGAACGGGGCCGCAACGGACAATGCCGAGCGATCCAGGTAGTTGATGACGCCTGCCAGGAACAGCATGATGATGATTAACGTGCGACCTTGACCAAACATTGGAACCTCCCGCTTCTTGTGTTTATTCGGTGAGGGTGCCCATACGGGCACGAGTATCTAAAGACGGCTATGGATGAGCGCCGCTCAGTTCCACGAGAACCTTGCGGGTTTGTTCGGGATGGCTTTCGATCAAATCGATTGCCCCCGGCATTTCGTCGAAGCTGACGCGGTGACTGATCATCTCCTGGACGTTCAATTTGCCGCTGGCGATCAGTTCGATCACCTTTGGAAACTTGCGATTGTTCAGGCGCGAACCCACCAGCGTCAGTTCTTTCTTGATCATTTCCAGCTGCACGAGGTCACTCGGCACCGCGTTGAAACCCAACAGGCCGATACGCCCTGCGGGCGAGGCCAGGCGCACCATTTGCGGCATCAATGCCGGAATGCAGGCCGCGTCGACGATCAGCGGCACACCTTCGCCCTGGGTCAATTCACGCATGGTTGCCTCGACGTCGAGATCCTTGCCGTTGAACGTGCGGCTGGCACCGAGTGCCTTGGCAGTCTCCAGGCGTGTATCCAGAACGTCGGTCACGGTGATATCGGTCAGCCCCAGCGCCCGGGCCATTTGCACCAGTGTCAGACCAATCACACCCGCGCCGTAAATCAACAGGCTGTCGCCCGGCTGCGGCTGCATGCGATCAAGCACGTTCAGGGCAATGCTGTAAGGTTCCACCAGCGCCGCATGGCTCAGGGACATCGAGTCAGGCAAGCGATGGGCATTGTCCGCAGGTACACAGACTTGCTCGCTAAAACCGCCATCGCGATGGACGCCAATCACTTGCAGCCGAGTACAGACGTTCGGCCGGTTGATCCTGCACGGGTAGCAGGTGCCACAGCTGATGACAGGATCAATGCACACCCGGTCGCCGACCTTGAGGTTCTCGACCCCCTCGCCCACTTCACGCACCACGCCGGAGAATTCATGGCCGGTTACCCGCGGAAAACGCACAAAGGCGTTTTGCCCGTGAATGATGTGCATGTCCGAGCCGCAAATACCGGCGTAGGCGACGTCAACCTTGACTTCTCCAGGCGCGACCTGGGGCATCTCGACTTGCGCCAGGCCATATTCAAAAGGTGCTCTTACTTGAAACGCTTTCATCGGGTAACTCCTGACAGGGCGGGCGAGACGCTGTGCTCTGTGGTTATGAATAAGTCGAAGCAGCGCTTACCAATGCCAGAGCGTGCCATCTTCCAGGCGATTGACCGGCAGGCTGGCGCGCTTGTAGGGGTATTTAACTGCGAGGCTCTCGTCGATATCGACGCCATGCCCCGGAGTTTCACCAGGCGTGAAGTGGCCATCCTCAAAGCGATAGGCGTGGGGAAAAACTTCGTCGATACGCTCGTCGTGGGGCATGTGTTCCTGGATGCCGAAATTGGGCACCCAGGTATCGAAATGCAGCGCCGCGCCCATACACACCGGCGACAGGTCGGTGGCGCCATGAAAGCCGGTGCGCACCTGATAAAGCGCGGCAAAGTCGGCAATACGGCGCACATGGGTGATGCCACCGGCATGCACCAGGGTGGCGCGAATGTAGTCGATCAACTGTTCCTGGATAAGCTCCCGGCAGTCATGAATGGAGTTGAACACTTCACCCACCGCCAGCGGCGTAGTGGTGTGCTGGCGGATCAGGCGGAAGGCTTCCTGGTTTTCGGCCGGGGTGCAGTCTTCGAGCCAGAACAGATTGAATGGCTCAACGGCCTTGCCCAGGCGCCCCGCTTCAATGGGTGTAAGGCGATGGTGCACGTCATGCAGGATGTGCAAGTCATCACCGAAACGCTCGCGAACGGCGGCGAACAGCTTGGGCACATGGTTCAGGTATTTGGCGGTGTCCCACACATGTTCGGCAGGCAGGTCGCTGTCGGCGGGTTCATACCGTTCACCGCTGCGTTTGGCCACGCCATAGGTGGTAGCAATACCGGGAATCCCGCACTGCACCCGCACCGCCTTATAACCCAACTCCACATGCCGGGCGACTTCGTCCAGGCAACCCTGGATGTCCTTGCCCGTGGCGTGCCCGTAGACCATTACCCGCTCGCGGCTTTTGCCACCAAGCAACTGATACAACGGCATCTGCGCGGCCTTGGCCTTGATGTCCCACAGGGCAATGTCCACGGCGGCAATCGCGGTCATGGTTACCGGGCCACGGCGCCAGTAGGCCCCGCGATACAGGTACTGCCAGATATCTTCGATGCGCTGGGCATCGCGACCGATCAATGCTGGCAGCACGTGTTCTTCAAGGTAGGCGACTACCGCCATTTCCCGACCGTTCAAGGTCGCATCGCCAATGCCGTAGATGCCGGAGTCGGTAACGATTTTCAGGGTGATCAGGTTGCGACCCGGGCAGGTCACAATGACGCGGGCTTCAATAATTTTCATAAAGTCAGGCCTCTACGGCGGAAGAAACTGAAAGCATTTTCAGGCTCGGCATGGCAGCGACAGGGATCAGCGCGCCGGGATGCTGGACGACTTGGGCCGCCAGGCGATGCCCCCAACGCGCAGCCAGTTGTGGATTGCCGCCCTGGAGGCGACACGAAAGATAGGCCGCACTGAAAGAGTCGCCTGCCGCCGTGGTATCGACGACTTGCCGCACCTGCTCGGCAGGGACTTCGAAACGACCCGAAGCGCACTGGATCAAGCACGAGGCCGCGCCACGCTTAACAGCGACTTCACACACGCCAAAATCTACATAAGCGTGAAACAACGTCTCGACATCGGCGTAACCGAATAGTACGGCGTCGTCCTCCCAGGTAATCAGCGCCAGGTCAGTCAGGCGCAGCATGTCGCCATAGGCCTGGCGTGCAGCCTGGGCATCGGGCCACAAATGGGGACGGTAGTTGTTGTCGAAGACGATGCACGTGCCGGATTCACGGGCCAGACGCAAGGCGTGCATCAGGCGCGTCCGGCCACTGACCGTGAGAATCGCCAGGCTGATGCCACTCAGGTAGATGTAGTCGTAGTCCGCTAGGGCCTGCAATACAGCGTCTGCTTCAGGGCCGTCGAACATGCGCCGCGCCGCGGCTTCGCCACGCCAATAAAGAAAGCGTCGTTCGCCACGTGTGTCGGTCTGGATGAAGTACAACCCGGGTAGCGCATCGTTGATCACGCGCACCTGCTCATCTCCGACGCCTTCGTCGCACCAGGACTGGCGCATGGCGTCGCTGAAGCTATCAGCGCCGATGGCCGTGACGTAGTCCACGGCAATCCGGGCGGCAGGGTTCAGTCGGGTCAGGTAGACCGCGGCATTAAGTGTGTCGCCGCCGAAGGTCTGGTTGATACCTGAGACGGTATCGCCGCGCATCTCGATCATGCACTCGCCCACCAGCGCCACTTTGAGGGGGCGAGATGAAGCGGTTTGCGGGCCTTGCCCTGGATTTACCTTCATCACTGCACGCCTTTGTTATTTTTAAAACGGCGGTTCATTTTTAATGACTATGGTCGAGTTTAATCTGATTTCCTGTACCGTCAAGAAAAATGAAACAGCGTTTTGACTTACCAGCGTATATGCTTGAGTTTTTCGTTCCCGTCGGAGCCTTCATGAACGACAGCACCATCCAGAACAACGAACTGGTCTCCGCCGTAGGCCGAACCATGGCCATCCTTGAAGCGCTGGCCGGGCATCCGGAGGAAAGCGGCTTGTCGGAAATCGCGCAGAAACTCGATATGTCCAAAAGCACGGTTTATCGGTTTTTGCAGTCGCTCAAGGCTCGAGGCTATGTGGTTCAGGGTGCAGAGGATCGCTACAGGCTCAGCGTCAGGCTGTTTGAACTCGGCGCCCAGGCCCTGCCCCACCTGGATATTGTCCGCGAGGCGGAACCGGGCATGCGGCGCATCAATGAATTGACTGGCGAGACTGTGCACTTGGGCATTCTTGACGAAGGCAGCATCGTCTACGTGCACAAGATCGACTCCAAATACAACCTGCGCATGTATTCGCGCATAGGCCGACGCGCGCCGCTGTACTGCACCGGTATTGGCAAGGTATTGATGGCGTGGCTGGAGCAGCCCGATCTGATCGCGCATCTGCGGGAAGAAAGTTTCGAGCGCCGTACCGCAAATACTTTGACCAGTATTGAGGCGTACCTGCAAGAAATGGAGGTGGTTCGCGCGCAGGGTTATGCCGAAGACCATGAAGAATTCGAAGACAATATGCGCTGCCTCGCCGCACCGATCCGCGACCGTTTTGGCCATGTGATTGGTGGCATGAGCGTGTCATTCCCCTGCTTTCGATTTCGCGAAGAACTCAAGCAGGACTACGTCAATCGGCTGATGGAGGCCTCTCAGCAGGTTTCCAGGCAATTGGGCTGGCAGGCAAAGTAGCTCATGTAATCCAACCTGCGGGCGCCGCACTGTCGTCGCTTACTTGAGGACCGCGAACGGCAAACGCTCCGCCAGTGCCTGTGCAAGGTAACGGACGAAGACCGAGATGCGCCGGGGAATATGCCGCCGGTGCTGATACACCGCAAAAATGTCGGCCTTCGGTGCCTGATGATCAGTCAGTACCGCCTGCAGGCGGCCACTTTCAAGATGTTGCTGAACATTCCAGCGCGACCGCAGGATCAATCCATGCCCGTCCAGGGCCAGGCTCAACGCAACCTCACCATCATTACTCGACAGCGTCCCGCTGACCTTGTGCGAGTAATCCTGGCCATCCTTGCTGAAGCGCCAGATCGCATAGTCACTGCCGAACTGTCTCAGAACAATGCAGTTATGCTGCGCCAGATCCGCCACACGGGTCAGTTCAGGCATAGCTTCAAGGTATCCCGCAGAGGCGCAGAGAATGCGTGGATTCTCCAGCAGACGAATGCCGATCAACCGTGAGTCCGGCGGCTCGCCCATGCACACGCCGATATCGAATTGATCGTCCAGCATGCTCAGTGGCTGGCTGCTCAGCTCGAGAGAAATCTCAAGTTCCGGGTGCAGCCTGGCAAAGCTCGATACCACTGGTGCGAGGTGCTGCCGCCCGAAACCCAACGTGCCATTGATCCGCAAGCGGCCTTGCAAGGTAGGCTGACGGCTGCTGAGCGCGCTTTCCAGTTCCTCGAGCTGGCGCAGAATCGGGCGGCTTCCCTCCAGGTACAGCACCCCTTCGGGGGTCAGCGACAATCGGCGTGTGGTGCGCTGTAACAACTGCACCCCGAGCCTGGCCTCCAGTTGGCTGAGCCGTTTGCTCACGGCAGGCAGCGACAGCCCCAGATGGCGTGCCACTTCCGTAAGGCTGCTGCGCGTAGCCACCTGCTGAAAGAAACTCAGGTCATCAATCATGCTCATGGATTCTTTCCTTGAAACTAAGAATGGCTTTCCAGCAAGACTAATTATTAATCCAGAAACACTGCATACACTGAGATCCATGCCCCAATCAACCCAGGAGTCGAATCCATGAGCAAAACCCAGTACAAAATTGCAGTGATCCCCGGCGACGGCATTGGCAAGGAAGTGATGCCCGAAGGCGTGCGTGTGCTCGACGCTGTGGCTGCCCGGTTCAATCTGGAACTGCAATGGGACTGGTTCGACTTCGCCAGCGCCGATTACTACCTGGCTCACGGCAAGATGATGCCGGACGACTGGTTCGACACCCTCAAGGGCTACGACGCGATCTACTTCGGTGCCGTGGGCTGGCCGGACGTGGTGCCTGACCATATTTCCTTGTGGGATTCGCTGCTGCAGTTCCGTCGTGAATTCGACCAATACGTCAATCTGCGCCCCTGCCGCCTCATGCCCGGTGTGAAGGCCCCACTGGCGAACCGCAAGCCCGGCGACATCGATTTCTGGGTGGTGCGCGAGAACACCGAAGGCGAGTACTCCAGTGTCGGCGGCAAGATGTTCCCCGGAACCGAGCGCGAGATCGTGCTGCAGGAAACTGTGATGACCCGCATCGGCGTCGACCGTATCCTCAAGTTCGCCTACGACCTGGCACAAAGCCGTCCGAAGAAGCACCTGACCTCGGCCACCAAATCCAACGGCATCGCGATCACCATGCCCTACTGGGATGAGCGCGTCGCGCAAATGGGCAACAAGTATCCCGACGTCAACGTCGACAAGTACCACATCGATATTCTTACTGCGAACTTCGTCCTGCACCCGGACTGGTTCGACGTGGTGGTGGCAAGCAACCTGTTCGGCGACATCCTTTCCGACCTGGGCCCTGCGTGCACCGGCACGATCGGCATCGCCCCCTCGGCCAACATCAACCCGGAGCGCAACTTCCCGAGTCTGTTCGAGCCAGTGCATGGTTCGGCGCCCGACATCGCCGGAAAAGGCATCGCCAACCCGATCGGGCAGATCTGGTGCGGCGCGATGATGCTCGAGCACCTGGGCCATCCCGAAGCAGGCGCCGCAGTGCTGACCGCGATCGAAACCGTGCTTGCGATGGGCCCGGAGAATGCGCCCTTGACCGCCGACATCGGTGGCACCGGCAGCACTGAATCGCTGGGCAAGGCCATCGCGGCTGCGGTCTGAAGTCGGCAATAGCGTGCAATCTCCCATTCCCTCAAGATGATCCGGGAGATTGCTGCGCGCAGGTCTGGCATCGTGCGGGCATCCCCCCAACGCTTGCGAGCCCTCCCATGCGCATTCACTCAGGCGCGTTCTCTCCTGTAATGTCCATCGCCTGTTCGTGCAGAGCGTTGATGAGCGTGCTTGCAACGGGGGTTCTCAGCCCGTTACCTAGCAGAATGATGCCCACCGACGGTAATTCGATCGGCACCTCCAGCGGCAAGGTGTAACCCAGGCCAATGGATTCGAGGTAATGCGCGACTTTACTGGCGACGAAACAGACGCAGCTTCTTTTCCTCATAAACGTCATCGTCACCAAAAAGGACGAGGTTTCGATGATGTCAGCCGGGGGTTGCAGTTTGTGCTTGTAGAACATCTGATTCAGCTTGACCCGCGAGGATGCCCACGCCGGGGGAACGACCCAGGGAAGCGTCGCCAGATGATGCCAAGTGGGCCGGGCCACTGTGGCCAGTGGATGATCGGTGGCGACGACGACTCGCATGGAGTCGGTGTATAACGCCTCCGTTTCAAGGTCCGGAGAGCTGTAGCCCGGCTCCAGCCGCCCCACGATGAAATCGAGCTCGCCTGTGCGCAGCCTCGGCAACAGGCGCGTGAGATCACCCTCCTCGATAGACACCGTCGTGTGTGGCGAGCTGAGCTTGAGGCGGTCGACGGCTCCTGCCAGCAATCCAGGCGTGGCGACGACCATTGCGCCGACACGGATACGGCCGGCTCCGCCGCTGGCCACTGAAGCGATGTCGTCACAGGTACGGTCAAAATCCACCAGCACCGAACGCGCAAATCGGACAACCTGCTCGCCGTAGGCCGTAGGCCGGGTTCCTCGCGTTGAGCGGATGAATAACTCAAGCCCGAACATCTTTTCGATTTCCGCCAGCGACTTGCTGACTGCCGGCTGGGTGAGCGACAGGAATTCCGCTGACCGCCCTAGATGACGGAATTCATCCAGCGCAACGACGAGCTGCAGATGCTTGAGTTTGAGGTTTGAGCGCAAAACTCTATCGATGTCGCTCACTGGCTTTAATCCCGGCAGAAGGAGCTTATATGTCAAAAATGCTATGAAGTATGTCCGCTTATTCATTGTTCAGCAATGTAGCCGCCAGTCAGTATCGAAGAACAAAAACAATGACCGGAGACAAGCAATGCGCACTCCAATGACCGCAAAACCGTTAAATGACGCCGTGGTGAATCAAGGCAAGAAATCCAACGCTCGTTGGGTTGTGGCAGGTCTGATGTGGTTTGCCATCGCCATCAACTATATCGATCGCACCGTTCTCTCAGTCGCAGCCCCCGAGCTCATCAAAGAGTTCAGCCTGACTCCCGAGATGATGGGTATCGTCTTGTCCGCGTTTTTCTGGTCCTACGCGCTGCTACAAATCCCTGCTGGCTGGGTGGCAGACAAATTCGGGCAAAAAATGGGGCTTGGGATTGCCGTAGGCTCATGGTCGCTTGCGACGGCGGCGACAGGACTCGCGACAGGTTTTGCATCCTTGGTCGGCCTGCGAGTGGCACTCGGGGTCGGTGAAGCCGGCGCTTATCCGGCCAACGCCGGGATAGCGTCCAAATGGTTCCCGGACAAGGAACGGGCAACTATTTCCGGGCTTTTTGACAGCGCCTCGAAATTCGGCGGTGCCGTGGCGATGCCGCTCATTGTGACATTGATGATGACCTTCGACTGGCGCATGACATTTGTGATCGTGGGCCTGACCGGCCTGGTCTGGAGCCTGATCTGGTGGTGGTATTTCTCGGACACGCCAGAGAAACACAGAAGCGCCAACACCGCCGAGGTGGAATACATCCGGGGTGGGCAGACGCAGCAGCACGGTGTCGATACCACGATTCCGATGAAATGGTACGAACTGCTCAAGCACCGCAATATCTGGGCGATGTGCCTGGGCTTCTTCACCATCAACTACATCTCGTACTTCTTCATCACCTGGCTGCCCACCTACCTTGTAAAGGAACAGGGGATGGGCCTGCTGAAGATGGGCTTGGTTGCTTCGCTTCCGCTGATTTGCGGCCTCTTCGCCGAGATCGCTGCCGGATGGCTTTCCGACCGGGTGGTCCACAGTGGACGCCTGTCGCTGACCGCGACACGCAAACTGTTTCTCATTGTGGGTCTTTCGATGGCGTTGTGTATCGGTCTGGCCCCGTTGACCACTTCGGTCGGACTCACCGTCCTCCTGCTGTGCATCGCAAAGGCGGGAACCACCGTCGCGGCGTCGCAAGTCTGGGCTCTGCCGGGTGACGTCGCGCCGAAGAACATGACCTCCACCGTAGCCGGATTGCAGAACATGGTTGCGAACTTCGGCGGCGTACTGGGGCCGGTGATTACCGGATTCATCGTTGCCTCGACCGGGTCGTTCAAAATGGCTTTGGTCGTCTCGGCGGTGCTCGGAATGTTGGGCATCTTGAACTACGCCCTGCTGCTGAAGAAGGTCGAACCCATCGTAGCGTCCATGCCGACCGGGCCTCAGCACGCCCCCGCCTCCTCGCTGGTGTCGAATGAACCCTATAGCCGCTAAAGCCTAAAGCGCCGACGCCGGGATGACACCTGCGCTTGAACTTCTTCGACGCCGTAATCTGGATGCCAGGATTGTTTTATGACGACTACCACGACCCATGCCACTCACAGACTGATACGTCTGCATGCCAATGACAACGTCCTCGTCGCTCGCCAATTGATCGGCCTTGGAGACGAGCTGCCTGAACTGGGCGTACGCATCCGGGCGCAAGTGCCGGCCGGGCACAAGATCGCAGCACAGGACATCATGTCCGGTGAACCCATACGCAAGTACGACACCATCATCGGTGTCGCTTCGCGCAATATCATCAAGGGCGAGCACGTTCACTCCCACAACATCGCACTCATCGATTTCGACCGGGACCCGGGCTTCTGTGAGGATGTGCGCCCGGTGGACTACGTAGCACCCGATAAACGCGCGACCTTTATGGGTATCGTGCGAGCAGACGGCCGCGTTGCCACGCGCAACTTCATCGGGCTCCTGTCGTCGGTGAACTGCTCGTCGACCGTGATCAAGAAGATCGCCGAACACTTCACGCCCGAGCGGCTCGCCGCCTACCCGAATGTCGATGGCGTCGTCGCCTTCGCTCAGACAAGCGGGTGCGGCATGTCATCCCCCAGTCATCATTTCGAGGTGCTGCAGCGCACCATCGCCGGGTACGCGCGCCACCCCAATTTGGCGGCGGTACTGATCGTCGGACTGGGTTGCGAGCGAAACCAGGTGACCAGCCTCGTCGATTCTCAGCACCTGGCGCCCGATCGCAATCTGCGCACGTTCGTGATGCAGGATACCGGCGGCACGCGCGCAACCATCGCTCAAGGCATTGCGGCGATCGAAGCGATGCTGCCCGAAGCCAACGCTGTCAAGCGTGTCCCGGTCAGTGCGGCGCATCTGAAGATCGGACTGGAATGCGGCGGTTCCGATGGCTTTTCAGGTATCACCGCCAACCCGGCATTGGGGGCTGCGATGGATATTCTCGTGCGTCATGGCGGCACGGCCATTCTGTCTGAGACACCCGAGATCCACGGTGTGGAGTTCATGCTGACGCGACGTGCGATCAGTGCCGAAGTGGGCCAGAAGCTACTGGACCGCCTGGCCTGGTGGGAAGAATACACGCGAGGTCAGAATGGGCAGTTCAATGGCGTCGTAGGCCCAGGTAATCAGGCCGGAGGTCTGGCCAATATCTTCGAAAAATCCCTGGGGTCTGCCATGAAAGGCGGCACGACACCGTTGCAGGCGGTGTACGAATACGCCGAGCCGATTGACAAGGCGGGGTTCGTGTTCATGGACTCACCGGGCTACGACCCTGTCGCCGCAACCGGTCAAATCGCCAGCGGTGCCAACCTCATTTGCTTCACCACGGGCCGAGGCTCGATGTTCGGGAGCAAGCCGGCGCCAACCATCAAACTCGCCAGCAATACCCCGATGTTCACCCGCCTGGAAGAAGACATGGACATTAATTGCGGCCTCATTCTGGACGGTGAGCTGTCGGTTGAGCAGATGGGTGAGCGCATCTTTGAGTACATCCTGGAGGCCGCTTCAGGCGCGTCGACCAAAAGCGAACTGTTGGGCCTTGGGGATCACGAGTTCGTGCCCTGGCATCTGGGCATCGTCAGCTGATCCAACTCGTTTGCACACATTTAAGGAACCTCGACATGAACTTGAAACTGACCCGCACCGACCTGATTCGAACGCAGAATTTCATCGGTGGCCGCTGGGCCACCAGAGATCCGCAGGCGCTGCTGTCGGTCGTCAACCCAGCCGACGACAGCCATATCGCCCAAGTGCCTGACAGCAACGCCATTGATGCCCGTGAAGCCGTCGATGCCGCTCATTCGGCTTTTGCCGCCTGGCGAAGCACCCCTGCCAAGCAGCGCGCGCAATTGATCAAACGCTGGAACGATCTGATTCTGGAGCACCAGGAAGATCTGGGCAGACTCATATCGCTGGAGCAGGGAAAACCACTGGCAGAGGGCCGGGGCGAAGTGGTCTACGCCGCCAGTTATGTTGAGTGGTTTGCCGAGGAAGCAACGCGCTCGTATGGCGATGTGATCCCGGCGCCAGTCTCGGGTCGCCGCATGACTGCAATCAAGGAACCCGTTGGCGTGGTCGCAGCGATCACGCCCTGGAATTTTCCGGCGGCGATGATTGCCCGCAAGATCGCGCCAGCACTGGCAGCCGGTTGCACCGTCGTCTGCAAGCCCGCCGAAGACACGCCACTGACGTCCCTTGCGCTTGTGCGCCTGGCTGAGGAAGCAGGCTTTCCGGCAGGAATACTGAACATCGTCACCGCTTCGCGGGAGCGTACACCCGAAGTGGTAAACGCTTGGCTGGCTGATTCACGGGTGCGCAAGATCACCTTTACAGGGTCGACGCCAGTGGGCAAACACCTGGCACGTGTGTCAGCCGACACCTTGAAAAAGTGCTCGCTTGAACTGGGCGGTAATGCCCCATTCATTGTTTTTGACGATGCGGACCTCGACGCGGCAGTGGACGGCCTCATGGTCTCCAAATTTCGTAATGGCGGTCAGACCTGCGTGTGCCCCAATCGGATCTATGTGCAGAGCGCTGTTCACGATCAATTCGTTCAAAAGCTGGTGGCACGAGTCAGCGCGCTGAAGGTTGGGCCGGCCTCCCACGGCGATTCTCAGATTGGCCCGATGATCAACGCGCGCGCCATCGACAAGATCGCCCGCCACGTGGATGACGCTGTTGCAAAAGGCGCAGAAATCGCCACCGGCGGTCGACGTATCCGCGACGCTGTCGCAGACGGCCCGAACTACTACGCGCCGACCGTGTTGATCAATGCGGCCTCGCACATGGAACTCTGCAATGAAGAGACATTCGGCCCCGTGGCACCCATTTTCCGCTTCACAACCGAAGCGCAAGTGATCGAACTGGCCAACGATACTCCCTTCGGGTTGGCGGCCTACTTTTACACCCAGGACGTCAAACGCGTCTGGCGCGTGGCCGAAGCGCTGGAGTCGGGCATCGTGGGCATCAACGAAGGTGCTCTCGCCGCAGAGGCCGCCCCGTTCGGCGGTGTCAAAGAGTCGGGGTATGGCCGTGAAGGTTCACGCTACGGCCTGGAGGACTACATGCACATCAAATACCTGTGTCAGGGCGGCCTGAACTAGTTCCGACAACTACAACAGAGGAGTACAGGCAATCATGGGAAATCCGTTCAAGACCGCGCTTTCGCGAGGCGAAAAGGTCATCGGCCTCTGGCTTTCACTTGCCAATGCCTACAGCGCCGAAATTTGCGCCACAGCAGGCTTCCAGTGGCTGCTGATCGACGGTGAACACGCGCCAAACGACGTGCGTAGCACACTTGCACAGTTGCAGGCCGTTGCACCTTACCCGGCCCATCCCGTGGCCCGCACTGTCGATGGCAATCCGGCAATGATCAAACAGATGCTCGACATCGGCGTTCAAACGTTGCTGGTGCCCATGGTCGATACCGCCGAGCAAGCCATCGCTCTAGCGGCCGCGACCCAATACCCACCGCAAGGGACAAGAGGCGTCGGTGCAGCGGCAGCGCGTGCCTCGCGTTGGGGAGCCCACACGGACTACCTGGAGACGGCCAATGACGATGTATGCTTATTGGTGCAGGCTGAATCCAGGGTTGCACTCGAGAACCTTGAAGCCATCTGCGCCGTCGACGGCGTGCATGGAATTTTCATCGGGCCGGCTGATCTAGCCGCATCAATGGGGCATCGTGGCCATCCTGAGCACCCTGAAGTGCAGCAAGCGATAGAAAAAGCCATACGCACAATTGTTGCCAGTGGCAAAGCCGCTGGCACGCTGACAGGCGATGCCAAACTCGCCCGGCACTATCTCGAACTGGGCGCCAGCTTCGTCGCAGTGGGGCTGGATCTCACCCTGCTGGCACGGGCGACCCGCGGATTGGCAAACGACTTCGGTCTCGGCGCCTTATCGGCATCCCCCGCAAGCGGTGCCTCACCCTACTAGCAACTCCATCAAACCGCGGCAAGGGTTGGATACCATGCGCTGCGCCGTCTACCAAAAATAAAGGATGAGAGGCGGCACGGCGTGGTGCCAAAGATCGCGTTACAAAACGGATGGAATTAAGCTGGGGGCGACGCAAATGTCCTGCAAAGTGCTGCCAGATCTTGCGCGAACTTACACGGAAAGGTCGCCAGGGCAGAAACAACAAAGCCACCAAAAAGGTGGCTAAGTCACTGAAAAATATGGTCGGGACGGAGTGATTCGAACACTCGACCCCTAGCACCCCATGCTAGTGCGCTACCGGACTGCGCTACGCCCCGACTAGGCGTGAATCTGTTGACGCTTGCTGCGAAAACGATCAGGAATATACCCTAAGCTTTTGAATTTTGGAAGTATCTGATTTCAGTTGCGTTATTTACGCAGCAGCACCAGCACGTCTTCCAGCTCGGCAATCATCTGCCGGATCAGTTGCTTGTATTGCAGGGTATCGTCCTTGACTTCGTCACTGGACAAGCGCAACCGTGCGCCGCCAATGGTGAAGCCCTGGTCGTACAGCAAGGTACGGATCTGCCGGATCATCAGCACATCCTGGCGCTGATAATACCGGCGGTTTCCGCGGCGCTTGACCGGGTTGAGCTGGGGGAACTCCTGCTCCCAGTAACGCAGCACGTGTGGCTTTACGGCACACAGCTCGCTGACTTCACCAATGGTGAAGTAGCGTTTACCGGGAATGGGCGGTAGCTCGTCGTTATGACTTGGTTCCAGCATAAGCCTCAACTCGGGCTTTCAATTTCTGCCCTGGGCGAAAGGTGACCACACGGCGAGCGGTGATGGGAATTTCTTCCCCCGTCTTTGGATTACGACCAGGCCGCTGGCGTTTATCGCGCAGATCGAAATTGCCGAAACCGGACAATTTGACCTGCTCGTTATCCTCCAGAGCATGCCTGATCTCTTCAAAGAACAGCTCTACCAATTCCTTGGCTTCTCGTTTATTCAGGCCCAGCTCTTCGTACAGACGTTCGGCCATCTCAGCTTTCGTCAGAGCCCCCATACGCTACTTCCTTAACGTGGCGTTTAATCTTTCCTCGAGTGAGGTGAGGATCGCATGCGTAGTCGCATTGACCTCATCGTCATTAAGAGTGCGCGAAGGATGTTGCCAGGTCAAGCCAACTGCGAGGCTTTTTCTATGCGGATCAATGCCTTTACCCTGATAAACGTCAAATAACCTGAGGTCTGTCAGCCATTCCCCTGCATTTTCGCGAATAACGTCAAGAACCGAACTCGCCGGAACGTCCAGATCAGCCAGTAATGCCAGGTCGCGACGCACTTCAGGGAAACGCGACAGCTCTTGGAATTTCGGCAGACGGCCGGTAGCCACTTCGCCCAGGATCAGCTCGAAAACGAAAACCGGACGATCAAGGCCGAGGCTCTTCACCAGTTCAGGATGCAGCGCACCGAGGTAGCCGACTTCGCGACCATCGCGCTCGATGCGCGCGGTCTGGCCCGGATGCAGGGCCGGATGCTGGCCTGGAGTGAAGGTGTACTCATCCAGTGCGCCGGAGAAGCCCAATACCGCTTCGACGTCAGCCTTGATATCGAAAAAATCGACCGCGTCGCGACCTTGCGCCCAGCCTTCCGGCAGGCGGCTGCCGCAGATGACACCCGCCAGCATCGGCTCCTGCTTCAAACCATCCAGTTGGCCGACGAAACGCAGGCCGCTTTCGAACAGGCGAATACGATCCTGCTGACGGTTGAGGTTGTGTTGCAGCGCCTTGACCAGACCCGGCCACAGCGAAGAACGCATGGCGGCCATATCGTTGGAGATCGGATTGGCCAACAGCAGCGGCGCGACACCTGGGTTGAACAGCTCGAACCACTTCGGATCGATGAAGCTGTAGGTGATAGCTTCCTGATAGCCGCGGGCGACCAACAGGCGACGCAGCGCAGGCAGGCCAGCCCTGGACTCGGCGTTGGCCTGTGGTGCCAGGCGCGCTTGCGGGTAACGAACCGGCAGGCGGTTGTAGCCGTACAGACGGGCGAGCTCTTCGATCAGGTCGACTTCCAGAGAAATGTCGAAGCGATGGCTTGGCACTTCGACGCGCCATTGCCCGGCCGTTTCGCTGGTGATGGTCAGGCCGAGGGCGGACAGCAGGCGCTCGATTTCGGCGGCGTCCATCTGCATGCCGAGCATTTGCTCGATACGCTCGGCGCGCAGGACCACTGGCGCAATGGTGGGCAGGTCTTGCTCGCTGACGGTTTCGATCACTGGACCAGCTTCACCACCGGTGATTTCCAGCAACAGGCCGGTAGCGCGCTCCATCGCTTCGCGAGCCAGTTGCCAGTCCACACCACGCTCGTAGCGGTGCGAGGCATCGGTGTGCAGGCCGTAGGAGCGAGCCTTGCCAGCGACAGCGATCTGATCGAAGAAGGCGCTTTCCAGGAAAATGTCACGCGTGGTGCTGGAGACACCGCTGTGCTCGCCACCCATGACACCAGCGATGGCCAGGGCACGTTGGTGGTCTGCGATCACCAGGGTATCGGCGCGCAGGCTGACTTCCTGGCCGTCCAGCAGAACCAGCTTCTCACCTTCTTCCGCCATGCGCACACGAATGCCGCCATTGATCTCGGCCAGGTCGAACGCGTGCAGCGGCTGACCCAGTTCGAGCATGACGTAGTTGGTGATATCCACCGCAGCGTCGATACTGCGCACTTCGGAGCGGCGCAGACGCTCGACCATCCACAGCGGTGTCGGCCGCGACAGGTCGACGTTACGGATCACACGACCCAGGTAGCGCGGGCAGGCCTTTGGCGCCAGCACTTCAACCGGGCGCACTTCATCGTGTACCACGGGTACTGCGGCGATCTGCGGGCGGGTGACCTTGGCGTCATACAGCGCACCGACTTCACGGGCCAGACCGGCCACCGACAGGCAGTCGCCACGGTTCGGTGTCAGATCGACTTCGATACTGGCATCGTCCAGCTCCAGGTAAACCCGGAAATCCTGGCCTACCGGCGCGTCAGCCGGCAGCTCCATCAGGCCGTCGTTGCCCTCGCCCACTTGCAGTTCGGACTGGGAGCACAGCATGCCGTTGGACTCGACGCCCCGCAGCTTGGCTTTCTTGATCTTGAAGTCGCCCGGCAGCTCGGCGCCGATCATGGCGAATGGAATCTTCAGGCCAGGGCGCACGTTTGGCGCACCACAGACGACCTGGAAGGTCTCGCTACCATTGCTGACCTGGCAAACGCGCAGCTTGTCAGCATCAGGGTGCTGTTCGGTGCTCAACACTTCGCCCACAACCACACCACTGAAGACGCCGGCGGCCAGCGTCACGCTGTCAACCTCAAGACCGGCCATCGACAGACGAGCAACCAGCTCGTCACGGGAAACCTGCGGGCTTACCCAGCCACGCAGCCATTGTTCACTGAATTTCATCCTGCTCTCCTGAAAGTTTCGTTATCGACGGGCGACCTAGCGAAATTGCGCGAGGAACCGCAAGTCGTTGTCGAAGAACAGGCGCAAGTCATTGACGCCGTAACGCAGCATGGCCAGACGCTCCACACCCATGCCGAATGCAAAGCCCTGGAACTCTTCAGGGTCGATGCCGGACATGCGCAGTACGTTCGGGTGCACCATGCCGCAGCCCATGACTTCCAGCCAGCCGGTCTGCTTGCAGACCCGGCAGCCTTTGCCGCTGCACATCACGCATTCCATATCGACTTCGGCGGATGGCTCGGTGAAAGGGAAGTACGAAGGACGGAAACGCACGGCCAGTTCTTTCTCGAAGAACACCCGCAGGAATTCTTCGATGGTGCCTTTGAGGTCGGCGAAGTTGATATCGCGGTCGACCAGCAGGCCTTCGATCTGGTGGAACATCGGCGAGTGGGTGATATCCGAGTCGCTACGGTACACACGGCCTGGGCAGACGATGCGGATCGGCGGCTTGTTCGCTTCCATGGTGCGGACCTGTACCGGCGAGGTATGGGTGCGCAGCAACATGTTCGCGTTGAAATAGAAGGTGTCATGCATCGAGCGGGCTGGGTGGTGGCCCGGGATGTTGAGCGCCTCGAAGTTGTGGTAATCGTCTTCGACCTCAGGGCCTTCGGCGATGCCGTAGCCGATGTGGGTGAAGAATTGTTCGATACGCTCCAGAGTCCGGGTAATCGGATGCAGACCGCCAGAGGCCTGGCCACGTCC
This sequence comes from Pseudomonas sp. Pseusp88, assembly GCF_047303955.1. Classification (NCBI taxonomy): domain Bacteria; kingdom Pseudomonadati; phylum Pseudomonadota; class Gammaproteobacteria; order Pseudomonadales; family Pseudomonadaceae; genus Pseudomonas; species Pseudomonas sp. Pseusp88. The sequence goes on from NZ_JBGLYM010000002.1 coordinate 367,015, forward strand.
CGGCAGGGTCACGTCAATGCGCTCGGCCGAGAGTTTTGCAGTCAGTTCTGCCTCTTCGAAAGCCGCTTTACGCGTATTGAGAACCTCTGTGACACGCTCCTTGGCGACGTTGATCAGCGCACCGACTTGCGGACGCTCTTCAGCTGGCAGATTGCCCAGGGTCTTCATCACCTGAGTCAACTCGCCTTTCTTGCCGAGATAGTGAACCCGGATTTGCTCCAGGGCATTGATGTCTTCGGCGCTTTGCACAGCCTCAAGTGCTTGAGAGACCAGCGCGTCCAGGTTTTCCATGTACAGACTCCAGATACGAAATAGGGGAAGAGCTTAAAAGGCTCTTCCCCTATTTATGACGTTTAGCACCGCTCCCCGAAGGGAGCGATGATTGTCGGGGACTTAAGCCAAGGTGGCTTTAGCTTTCTCGACAATCGCAGCAAACGCCGCTTTTTCGTTCACTGCCAGATCAGCCAGAACCTTACGGTCGATTTCGATCGACGCTTTTTTCAGGCCAGCGATGAAACGGCTGTAGGACAGACCGTTGATACGCGCACCAGCGTTGATACGAGCGATCCACAGAGCGCGGAACTGACGTTTTTTCTGACGACGGTCACGGTAGGCGTATTGGCCTGCCTTGATTACCGCTTGCTTGGCAACACGGAATACGCGTGAACGCGCGCCGTAGTAGCCTTTAGCAAGTTTCAGAATTTTTTTGTGACGCTTACGGGCAATGACGCCACGCTTTACACGAGCCATGAGTTACTTCCTCTATTCTTGATCAAAATTAACGAAGGCGCAGCATGCGCTCGACTTTTGCCACGTCAGACGGATGCAGCAAGCTGCTACCGCGCAGTTGACGCTTACGCTTGGTCGACATTTTGGTCAGGATGTGGCTCTTGAAAGCGTGCTTGTGCTTGATGCCGTTGGCGGTTTTCAGAAACCGCTTAGCTGCACCACTTTTAGTCTTCATCTTTGGCATGTTCGGATACTCCGCATTCAGTTGATAAACATAACCGCAAGGCCTGCCGTGCCCTGGTGGTTATTTCTTCTTTTTCGGGGCGATGACCATGATCAGCTGGCGTCCTTCCATCTTAGGATGCTGTTCGACGGTCCCGTATTCGAGCAGGTCACCTTCAACCCGCTTCAACAGTTCCATACCCAGCTCCTGGTGGGCCATCTCACGACCGCGAAATCTCAACGAGATCTTGGCCCTGTCCCCGTCACTCAGGAAACGTACCAGGTTGCGTAGTTTTACCTGGTAATCCCCTTCCTCCGTCCCTGGACGAAACTTGATTTCTTTAACCTGAATCTGCTTCTGGTTCTTCTTTGCCGCAGCAATCTGCTTCTTCTTCTCGAAGATCGATTTACCGTAGTCCATCACACGACAGACTGGCGGGATTGCATCGGCAGAGATTTCTACCAGGTCGAGCTTGGCTTCTTCAGCTATACGAAGCGCTTCATCAATCGAGACGATGCCAATCTGCTCGCCGTCAGCGCCAATTAACCGAACCTCGCGTGCCGAGATATTCTCGTTGATCGGGGCCTTCGGTGCAGCTCGTTTATCTTGTCTCATTTCACGCTTAATAATAATTACTCCGAATCTTGGCGACCACGCCGGGAAACCGCTTGAGCGAGGAACTCAGCGAATTGGGCGACCGGCATAGAGCCAAGGTCAGCGCCTTCACGAGTACGCACAGCGACAGTTTGCGTTTCAACCTCCCGATCTCCGATAACGAGGAGATAAGGAACCTTGAGCAAAGTATGCTCGCGGATTTTAAAGCCGATCTTTTCATTTCTCAAGTCGGACTTGGCACGAAATCCGCTTTCCGACAGAGTTTTTTCTACGTCAAGGGCAAAATCTGCCTGTTTATCAGTGATATTCATGATCACTGCCTGGGTAGGCGCCAGCCAGGCCGGGAATGCACCTTCGTAGTGCTCGATCAGAATACCGATGAAACGCTCGAAGGAACCGAGAATTGCACGGTGCAGCATGACCGGATGCTTGCGACCGTTGTCTTCCGAGACGTACTCGGCGCTCAGGCGGATCGGCAGGTTGAAATCGAGCTGCAGGGTACCGCACTGCCAGACACGACCCAGGCAATCCTTCAGCGAGAACTCGATTTTCGGGCCGTAGAAGGCGCCCTCACCCGGTTGCAGCTGATACGGCAGGCCGGCGCTGTCCAGGGCGGATGCCAAAGCGGCTTCGGCACGATCCCACAGCTCGTCGGAACCGACGCGCTTTTCAGGACGGGTCGACAGCTTGAGCTCGATATCCTTGAAGCCGAAATCTGCGTAGACATCCAGGGTCAGCTTGATAAAGGCTGCCGACTCGCTCTGCATCTGCTCTTCGGTGCAGAAGATGTGCGCGTCGTCCTGGGTAAAGCCGCGTACACGCATGATGCCATGCAAGGCACCCGACGGTTCGTTACGGTGGCAGGCACCGAATTCGGCCAGGCGCATCGGCAGCTCGCGGTAGCTCTTCAGACCCTGGTTGAACACCTGCACGTGGCAAGGGCAGTTCATTGGCTTGATGGCGTAGTCGCGGCTCTCGGACTGCGTGGTGAACATGTTCTCGGCGTAGTTGGCCCAGTGCCCGGATTTCTCCCAGAGTGAGCGGTCAACCACTTGCGGCGTCTTGATTTCCAGATAGCCGTTGTCGCGCTGAACCTTGCGCATGTACTGCTCGAGCACCTGGTACAGGGTCCAGCCCTGTGGATGCCAGAACACCATGCCCGGCGCTTCTTCCTGGGTATGGAACAGGCCCAGGCGCTTGCCGATCTTGCGATGGTCGCGCTTTTCGGCTTCTTCGATACGCTGGATGTAGGCAGCCAGTTGTTTCTTGTCAGCCCAGGCGGTGCCGTAGACACGCTGCAGCTGTTCGTTCTTCGCATCGCCACGCCAGTAGGCGCCGGACAGCTTGGTCAGCTTGAACGATTTCAGGAAACGGGTATTCGGCACGTGCGGACCGCGGCACATGTCGACGTATTCTTCGTGATAGTACAGGCCCATGGTCTGCTGATCGGGCATGTCTTCGACGAGGCGCAGCTTGTAGTCCTCGTGACGGGCGGTGAACACCTCGATCACTTCGGCGCGAGGCGTGACTTTTTTGATCACGTCGTAATCTTTCTCGATCAGCTGCTGCATGCGCTGTTCGATCGCAGCCAGGTCGTCCGGCGTAAAAGGACGCTCATAGGCGATGTCGTAGTAGAAACCTTCGTCGATCACCGGACCGATGACCATTTTCGCAGTCGGGTACAGCTGCTTGACGGCGTGACCTACCAGGTGAGCGCAGGAGTGACGGATGATTTCCAGTCCTTCCTGATCCTTGGAGGTGATGATTTGCAGGGTTGCGTCGCCATCGATCATGTCGCTGGCGTCGACCAGTTGGCCGTTGACCTTGCCGGCGATGGTTGCCTTGGCCAGGCCTGCGCCAATGGAAAGCGCAACTTCGGCTACGGATACCGGATGATCGAATGAACGCTGACTGCCGTCGGGAAGAGTAATAGTTGGCATGGCGCCTCCTCTCCTAGTGGTGACCCCTACCAAAGGTCACATGGGTTGGGATGAGCCAGTATTGATCCGGTGGTATACCCGCCTCACAGTGGCAGGAGCCTTGCGGCCAACCTTGAACCGAACCAGATGACTGGAATTCAACGAAACTTCACTACGCGGGGCCGGCGGATATGCAGCCAGGCGCCACGAGTAAAATCAAGGACGCGCATCCTAGCACAGCTCTACCGCTACACATGCATACATAAATCAATCAATACACCGGCATTTCATGCCGCGAGTGAACCGTCGCGGCTATTGGCCGTCAGACCTTGTGAGAATCCAGCCCTGCAAGGGCACATTTGAACAAGGAGAACGCATGAACACATTCCGTCTTCTCGCCCTGCTCGCCCCTGTTGCACTGGCCCTGCCATTGAGCGCCAACGCAGCCATGGACAAGGCGACCCAGGAAAATTTCACCCAGAACTGCATGAAAACTGCCGGCCAGAAGCTCGATGCCAAGGCAGCCCAAGCTTATTGCACCTGCGGCGCCAATTCAGTGAACAAACATTTCTCGGATGCCGAGATCAAGACCCTCAGCACCTCGGCCACACCGCCGGATGCATTGACCACCCGTTTACAAGTGGCAGTGACCCAAGACTGCGCCAAAGGAAAGTAACAAAATATTTTTCGGCGCCGGGCGACGATCGCCGGCGCCCTCACCTACCCCTTCAAAGTGGCTGCAGGCCTTGATTTACTTGAGGCTCAGCGACTATGCCGGTCGCGCGAATAGCGTATCAATCCGAAAATAAACAGCGATAATTTCGCAATATTACCCATAAGTGCGTAAACAGCTCAGCGAAATGGCTCTACTTCGACACATTTGGACTATGATAGCCCGGTGTGCCCATCGGCCTGAGCAGCACGCACTACTGAAAAATTATGTTTTTGGAGATACACCATGTCTAATCGCCAAACCGGCACCGTAAAATGGTTCAACGATGAAAAAGGCTTCGGCTTTATCACTCCACAGGGTGGCGGTGACGACCTGTTCGTACACTTCAAGGCTATCCAGAGCGACGGTTTCAAAAGCCTGAAAGAAGGCCAGACTGTTTCTTTCGTAGCTGCTAAAGGCCAGAAAGGCATGCAGGCTGAGGAAGTCAAAGTAGTCTGATCACTCAGATGCTTGAAAAAAACCCCGTTATTGACGGGGTTTTTTTATGGGCGGCAATCAGTATTCGGTGTTCAGCCGCAGTTGACCCGCACGACATTGGCGCTGCTGTCGGTGTTCAGGTTCAGGCGGTCAGAGCGATATTCCAGGGTGATCATGTCATTGGGACCCAGCACACGCGCAGTCTGCGCGCCGGACTTGCTGCGCGCCTGCTCGAGCAAGGCTGCCGAGGCGGGCTTGCCAACGGCGAACTGGGCGCCGCTGGCATCACAACGGGTGTCTTCCCTGGTGGTGGCGCTGGTTGCAGCGCCGGGCGTTGTCCCCGACGTGGACTCAGAAGTGCTGCACCCGCCCAGCATCAAGGTGGCGACGATAAAACCAAGCGATGTGACTTTCCAGGGCATACAGCCTCCTTGATAGATAAACAAACTCAGAACCTTGCGACCGTGAATAAACGCGATGGTTGCACAGGTCGGGCAAATCAAGGAGCGCAAGTCTGCACGATTGAAGTAGCCGCAACGTCGGTAAAATCGTCACAAAACGCTTCCGAGGCGCTCAATAATGCATAAGTCGCAGTGCCAAAACGGCGGCAACAATGATTTACTGTCGCTATCCGGCACCCGCTCCAGGGGGCTTTTTCACCCAGACCAGAGACGAGACACACAATGGCAGTTGTATCCATTGATGCGGACATCAAGGCCAAATGGCCGCAAGGACAGTGCTCCCACAGCCCTTCGAGTCCGGAGGAACTCACCATCATCGCCATTGACCTGCTGGTCAAGGAACTGGGCACCGGCGGCGCCCAGGCATTTATCGGCCAGATCCTCGCGCGCTATCCGTCAGAGTCCGGCGCCACTTCGGCCTGATCGCCTATTTGAGATGGGCCAGACGCTGACTCAATAGATCAAAGAAGCCTTGGGCGTCACCGTTCTCGACCCAGAACACATTCTTGTCGTGCCCCAGGGTGTCATACCAGTCGGCGATGGTCTGGCCAAATCCAGGCCCTTCGCGACTGTCGATCACCAGATTGACCTTGCGCCCCGAAAACAGCTCGGGCTTGAGCAGCCAGGCAATCACGCTGGCGTCATGCACCGGCCCGCCGGGCAAACCGTAATGCTCCATGTCGGCTTTGACATACTCATCAAGAATGCCCTTCACCAGCTTGCCCGCGCCGTTGTTCAACGCTTCGATCTGCTTGAGGCGCTCCTCGCTGGTGAGGATCTTGTGGGTGACATCGAGGGGTACATAAGTCAGTTTGACGCCGCTGGCCAGCACCACCTGAGCGGCATGGGGATCGGCGAATAGATTGAACTCCGCTGCCGGGGTGATATTGCCGCCGTTGAAATGCGCCCCGCCCATCACCACCACCTCCCTGATCCCCTCGGTAATATCCGGAGCCTGGATCAAGGCCAGGGCCAGATTGGTCTGGGGTCCGAGCATGGCAATGGTGACGCTGTGGGGGCTGGCCTTGCGCAAGGTATTGATCAGATAGTCGATCGCGCTGCCTTCGGCAAGCCCCTTGGCCGGCTCATGCACGGCCACTCCCGGCAAACCTTCCTGGCCGTGAATGTTCTCGGCATAGATCGGCGTGCGCACCAGTGGCTTCGGTGCGCCGGCATACACCGGCACGTCCTCGCGCCCGGCCCACTCCCGGGCCAGGCGGGCATTGCGCGAGGTCTTGTCCAACCGCACATTGCCCGCCACCGTGGTGATAGCCAGTACATTCAGCTCTTCGGGCGATGCCAGCGCCAACAGCAACGCCACGACGTCGTCGGCGCCGGGGTCAGTGTCGATGATCAGGTCGCGCTGTTGCGCCCCATAAACAGTGGTCGCGGCTAACATCGACACCAGTACTGCACTCCTGATCAAACATTTCAGATATGACATGGGAACTCCCTGTTCCTGGATTGAAAACCGTGGTTTTAAAAAACGACGCCCGCCACCAGAGCGATATTGGTATAGGGCTGGCACTCGCCAGTACGCACGATCGCCTTGGCACGCTGGCTCAGGTCCTTGAGCGCCTCATGACTGAGCAAGCGCTGCTCGCCCAAGGCGCCCGCCTCGCCGAGGCTTTGCACCACGGTCAGCGCGGGCGGTTGCCTGAGCAGCATTTCCTCGGCCAGCACATGGCTTTCGACCTGCATTTCGGTGAGCACGATATTCAGCACACTGACGAAGTCCGGGACGCCGTGGGTCAGGGCCAGGTCTATCAGCTCCACACCCGGCGGCACCGGCATACCGGCATCGACAATCATGACGATATCGCCATGGCCCAGGGAAGCGATCACCCGGGACAGGGCAATGTTAAGCAAAGGGGTCTTTTTCATGCTCAGAGGCTCGCCTGGACTTCATTAAGGGACGGGATCGATGGCTGAGCACCGGAGCGGGTGACTGACAGCGCCGCGGCCGCCTGGCCAAAGCGAATCGCCTCGGCCTCGCTCAGACCCCGAGACAATGCTGCCGCGAAGCCACCGACAAAAGTATCCCCCGCCGCCGTGGTATCCACGGCCTGGACCTTGCGGGCAGGAAAATGCTCGAAGCCCTGACCATTGGCGAACACCACACCCTGCTCGCCCAGCGTAATCAGCACCTTGCCAGCGCCATTTGCGATCAGCGCCCCGGCCGCAACCTGGGCAGAAGCCAGGGAGTCCACCGGCAGGCCGGTGAGGAGCGCGGCTTCCGTCTCGTTGGGGATCAGGTAGTCGATCAGGGCGTACCACTCGGCGGGCAATGCCGCGACCGCCGGGGCGGGATTGAGGATCACGGTCTTGCCCAGTGCACGGGCACGCTTGAGGGTATGGGCGACGGTCGACACCGGCACCTCGAGCTGGCAAATGACCACTTCGGCCGCCGCCAGCAGATTGTCAAAATCTGCGACCCGCTCAGGAGTCAATTGGCCATTTCCCCCGGCGACAATGATGATCGCATTCTGGCTACTGTCATCGACGACAATCGAGGCAATGCCGGTAGGTACATCGTCCAGGCTCGTCACCGCCTGGCAGTCGATCTGTTCGGCCAGCAACGCGCCACGCAACTGCTCGCCATAGGCGTCGTTGCCCACGCAGCCGATCATCGCCACGCTGGCCCCCAGACGCGCTGCCGCGACGGCCTGGTTGGCGCCCTTGCCACCCGGCACGGTAGCGAACGACTCGCCGGCCAGGGTCTCACCGGCTCGCGGCAGGCGCGGCGAACGGATGACCAGGTCCATGTTCAGGCTGCCCACCACCACTACTTTTGCTTGCATGACATCCACACTCTTCAATCCAGTCATTACAGTGCCTCAACGAAATTCGCTGAACGCATTGCCAGGCGGCGCCGTTGATTCGCGCAACACAATGCTCGGGGCGACAATGCGCTTTTCTGCGGGCAGGGCCGCCTGGGTCGCGATGCGCCGCAACAGCACCTCGGCCGCAGTCTCGCCCAGTTGCAGGATCGACTGCCCCACCGTGGTCAGGGCCGGGTACACATAACGACTCATTTCGATATCGTCGAAGCCGATCACTGACAGATCGGCAGGTACGCGCACATTACGCTCGGCAGCTGCCCGCAACACGCCGATACCGATCATGTCGTTGCCGGCAAAAATCGCCGTGGGCGGGTCTGCCTGCAGCAAACCAACCGCTGCGGCATAACCGCCGGGGCTGGTGAAGTCGCTTTCTGCGATCCAGCTCTGCGGCACCTTGATCGCGGCCTCGCTCATGGCACGCTGATAGCCGGCAAGGCGCAAGGCGGCGACGCTGGTCCGGGCCGGGCCGCAAATGCAGGCGATACGGCGGTGCCCCAGCTCCAACAGATGCCGGGTGGCCAGATAGGCGCCCAATTCATGATCGATACGCACCAGATCAGCGGCAATACCGTCCAGCTCACGGTCGACGATAACCATGGGCGTGCGCACGGCCGCCAAGCCACCGGCGGCCAGCTCAGTATCCCCGCCCACTGACGAAACGATCAGGCCATCCACGCGCTTTTCCAACAACACTCGCAGATAGCTGCGTTGCTTCTCGGGATTGTCATCGGAGTTGCAGAGGATGACGCAAAAGCCATTGCGTTCGCAGTAGTCCTCAATGCCCCGAGCCAGTTCGGCGAAGTACGGGTTGATGCCGTTGGGAATCAACAGGCCGATGGTCGACGTGGCCTTTGCCTTGAGGGAACGAGCGACGGCGCTGGGTACGTAATCGAGCTGGGCAATCGCCGCCTCCACCTTGATCCGCACCTCATCGCTGACCGGCCGTGTCTTGTTGAGCACATGGGACACCGTCGTGTAGGAAATCCCTGCCATTGCCGCGACGTCTTTGATGGTAGCCATGTCAGCTCTGCCGCCGTGCGCGATTGCTGCGATAGGTATCCAGGACCACCGCGATGACGATCACCGCACCGGTAATGATGCGTTTGGTCGGCTCGCTGGCACCGATCTGAGCCAACCCGGCCGCCAGCACCGAAATAATCAATACGCCGAAAAAAGTGCTGATGACCGAACCACGTCCGCCCATCAGACTGGTACCACCAATGACCACTGCGGCGATGACTTGCAGCTCCAGACCGGAGCCAGCATTAGGATCGGCCGCTTCCAGACGCGAGATCTGGAACAGCGCCGCCACGCCTGCCAACAAGCCCATCAGGGAAAACACCAGGATCTTGTAAGGCTTGGGATTGATACCGGCCAGACGCACGGCTTCTTCATTGGTGCCGATGCCGATCAGGTAACGACCGAACACCGTACGGGTCAACACCGCCTGAGCCAGCAGAATAATCAACAGGGCAATGATGAACGACGGCGAAATGCCGAAAGCCAGCGGGTCGGACAGCCAGGCGAAGGAGTCGCCAATATAAGCCGTGCGTGAGTTGGTCATCTGATAGGCGACACCACGCGCCATTTCCAGCACACCCAGCGACACGATAAAAGACGGAATGCGCCAGGCCACGGTAATGGAACCTGTAATGGTCCCCGCCAGCGTCGCACAGGCGATACCCAGCAGTGCCGCCGGAAACACGCTCCAGCCCCACCCGAGCATGGCCACGCTCACCGCCGAAGCGGCCAACGCCAGCACCGAGCCCACCGACAGGTCGATGCCGCCGATAATCAGGATGAAGGTCATGCCCACTGACAGGACCATCAGGTCGGGAATCTGATTGGCCAGGGTGCTGAAGGTCTCATAGGACAGGAAGTGATCGCTGAGCAGCGAGAACAGCACGATCATCGCCAGCAAGGCACCGGCCAGGCCCAGATAAGTGCCAAGGCCGAAATAGGTGCCGCTGCGTTTACCCGATGCAGGCAGCGCTTGAGTCGAAGTGGAAGTTTTCATGAGACATTCCCGGGCGCCGCTTCATTGAGCAGCGCATCGCGTTTTTGATAGCCGGCAAAAGCGGCGGCCAGCAGTTCATCCTGGGTCCAGTTGTCGCGCTCGAAGGTGTCGATCAGCCGACCATCCGACAAGACGCCGATGCGGTCACAGATCAGCATCAGCTCGCGCAGGTCGCTGGAAACCACCACCAGCGCCCTGCCCTGGCGAGTCAATTCGCCGAGCAACGTGTAAATATCGAACTTGGCACCGACATCAATGCCCCGGGTTGGCTCATCGAACAGCATCACCGGGCAGTCCCGCTCCAGCCAGCGGCCGATCACCACCTTCTGCTGGTTGCCCCCCGACAGCTCGGAGACCAGTTGTCCCGGACTGGAGCTACGAATGCGCATGGCATCGACCTGACGCTGCGCCAGACGTGTTTCATTGCCGGTATTGACGATACCCTTGCTGGAAATGACATCCATGTTGCCCAAGGCAATATTGGCGCTGATGGACTGGCTCAACAGCAGCCCCTCACCTTTACGATCCTCGGTGATCAGGGCGATGCCATGGGCCACGGCATCCACCGGCGAGCGAATGCTGGCTACGCGCAACGGGCTGCCGACTTCAATATGTCCGCTATCAGCCAGGTCGGCGCCATAAATCAGCCGCAGCAACTCGGTACGCCCGGCGCCGATAAGGCCGGAAATGCCGAAGATCTCGCCACTGCGCACCTCAAAGGAAACGTCCTTGACCTTGCCAGCGCGCCCCAGCCCTTTGACGGATAGAGCCACGTCGCCAATGGTTCGCTGACCAAGGTCAATGTGCTCGCCCAGCTCGCGACCGACCATCAAGGTCACCAGTTGCTCACTGTTGTAGTTGGCGATCGGCTCGACGCAGACCAGTCGGCCATCACGCAATACAGCAATACGCTGGGCGACCCTGGCCAGTTCTTCGAGGCGATGAGAGATATAGATGATCGACACGCCCCGGGCCTGCAGTCGAGTAATCTGTTCGAACAGCATCTCGACTTCACGGGCGGTCAGCATCGCCGTCGGCTCGTCGAGAATCAGCACATGGCAATCGCCGATCAGGTTGCGGGCGATCTCGACCATCTGCTGATGGCCAATACCCAGCTCGCCGACCGGGGTATCCGGGTCAATGGCATCGAGACCGACCTGGGCCATGGCCTGGATCGCATCTTCACGCAAGCGCTTGCGATTGATCCAGCCACCGCGACTGGGCAGATTATCGAGAAACAGGTTTTCCGCCACCGACAGCGTGGGCAGCAAGTTCAGCTCCTGCATCACCATGCGCACGCCCAGGCGTTCAGCCTGGGTGCGACTGGCCGGCTCATAGGGTTTGCCCTGAAACTGCATGTTCCCGGTGGTAGGGACGACCAGGCCGCCGATGATCTTGGACAAGGTGCTTTTGCCCGCACCGTTTTCCCCGGTCAAGGCCAGCACTTCGCCGCGCATCAAGGTCAGGTCGATGTCGCCGAGGACAGGTTGGGCGTAGGTTTTACCGATACCGCTGACAGACAGCACAGCGGCCTGGGCAGACGCTGACATAAAGCTCTCCACGCGCCTGCCGCAGGATGGGCAGGCGCTGTTGTTCAGGCGCAATTATTTGTTGGTGACGAGCTCAACCGGCGTTTCGATCACGCCATCCTTGATATCGAGCGGCTTGCCCTTGACCATCTTCAAGGCTGTGTCGATACCGAACACTGCCTGTTTGGCGGCAAACTGGTCGGCGGTGGCCAGGATACGACCGTCCTTGAGCATTGGCTTGATGGCATTGATATTGTCGTAGCCGACGACCTGAACCTTGCCGACCTTGCCAGCGGCACGGACAGCTGAAACCACGCCTATTGCCATACTGTCGTTACCCGCAAGCAGAGCTTTGATATTCGGGTATTGCGTCAACATGGCCGAGGCAACCTTGTTGCCCTGGTCAATTTCCCAGTTACCCGACTGCGTCGAAACAACCTTGATCTGCGCGGCCTCCATGGCGTCCTTGAAACCGGCGGTGCGCTGCTGAGCGTTGGTGGTGGTCGGTACGCCCTCGATGATGCCGACCTCGTCACCCGCCTTCAGTTGCTTGGCCAGGTAGTCACCCACCAATTTCGAACCCTTGCGGTTGTTGGGGCCTACGAAAGGCACTTCGATGTTCTTGCTCTTGAGCACATCGCCATCGAGCTGGTTGTCGATATTGACCACCTTGATTCCGGCGTCCATGGCCTTTTTGATAACCGGTACCAGTGCCTTGGAATCGGCCGGAGCAATGACCAGAGCATCGACCTTGGACACGATCATCTGCTCGACAATCTTGATCTGCGCAGCAGTGTCGGACTCGTCCTTGATACCGTTGGAGATCAGGTCAAACTCGCTGCTGTGGTCTTTCTGGTAAGCCTTGGCGCCGTCTTCCATGGTCAGGAAGAATTCGTTGGCCAGGGATTTCATGACCAGGGCGACTTTGGGCTTGGCGGTATCCGCATAAGCGGCTGAGAAAGGCATGACTGCGGTAGCGGCGGTGAGCATGGCGACAGCGAGAAGACGTCCAGCGAATGGCAGCTTCATGGGTGTTCACTCCAGTCTTATGATTATTTTAAGGACTTCGATGATTGCAGCGATCTTGCACGAACGGCACAAAGTGTAGCCGCCCGCGCAAACGTTTGCGTACATCAACTATGAACAACCGCGAAGGGCTTTGTCAATCGCGAAAAACCACCCGAGCATTTGCTTTGCAAGAGAGTGTCACAAAAGCGTACTGATGAAACAATTCAGCACCAAATTGGTACGTGGCTGTACATCGATGATAATGGGTAACTGAACCCAAAGGGCGAAAAACGGTCAATCCTGCGGTTTGACAGTTGCCACTTCATCAGCCCGCACTTTCACGGTCTTGCCGGAAATATCCTCGAACTCATAAAAACCGTCTGCGGTTTTCGTTTTCGGAGCGTCACGGGTGATGTACTGCGTACCGTTCTGCAAGGTGACAACCGTTGGGGTGGAACAACCAGCCAGTACAGTAAAAATCCCTGCCACTGCGGGCATAAGCCAGTATCTGCGTTTCATGAGGACTCCGTTCTGAAAGTTGCCTGTATGGACTTGAGATCAATCCCGCGCAGATTGGTTCTGCAATCCGTCGATTCACGCTGATGTTGCGAAACATGCAGCATTGAAATACTGTATATACATACAGAAAATTTAAGGATTACTTCGTGACAACATCTGCGGCCGCCGCGCCTTCCTTGACCGCCTATCAACGCCTGGGCACCCGGGTACAAAAGATCATCAACTCCACCAGCGCGCAGAAGGCCAAGGCCGCCTTGATCTTCCGCCAACCCGACGAGCTGGAGGATGACTGGGCGCAACTGCTCGAAGAAATTGCCGAGAACGACAACGTGACCCTTGCCTATCGCGATGATGGCGGCGTGCAGATTTTCTGGACAGTGCCGAAGGAAGACTGACGGCATGATGGTTCGCTTTTTTACCTTGCTTTGCACCACCCTTGCCTTTATGGCCGTCGCCCACGCAGAAGCACCGCGCACCTTCAGCGAGGCCAAGAAACTCGCCTGGGGCCTGTATGCACCGCAGTCGACGGAGTTCTACTGCGGCTGCAAGTACACGGGCAACCGCGTCGATCTGGCCGCCTGCGGCTATGTCCCGCGCAAAAACGCCAAGCGGGCCAGCCGTATTGAATGGGAGCACATTGTTCCGGCCTGGCAAATCGGCCACCTGCGCCAATGCTGGCAGAGGGGCGGACGTAAGAACTGCACAAAAAATGATGCGGTCTACCAACGCGCCGAAGCCGACCTGCACAATCTGGTGCCCAGTATCGGTGAGGTTAATGGCGACCGTAATAACTTCAGTTTCGGCTGGCTGCCGGTGCAGAAAGGCCAATACGGCGCCTGCCTGACCCAGGTCGACTTCAAGGCCAGGAAAGTCATGCCCCGACCCTCGATTCGCGGAATGATTGCCCGGACCTACTTCTATATGAGCAAGCATTACAACTTGCCGCTGTCCCGGCAGGACACTCAGCTTTATCAGGCCTGGAACAAGACCTATCCTGTAGAAAACTGGGAGCTGCAACGCAATCAGCGGGTCGCTTGCGTCATGGGGCATGGCAATGAGTTCGTCGGCCCGGTCAATATGAAAGCCTGTCGATAGGGTTGGACGAGTACTGGCTGACGCCAATTTTGCGCTTGTTCCAACATGCCTCGGGGCCATACAAAAACACTAAAAACCCTAGTGTTTTGGGGACCTCGAGGCCTGCCACTTCGTCAAATTGAGGGTAGCTACCGCCGCTCATCCGGTGACGGTTCAAAATAATGTAAAAGGATGTAAATTCCTAGATTCCGGACTTCTCCGGAATGCTCCTTATCCCCTCAGAGAAAGCAGTCCGATTCATGGCCGCTTGAAGTTTTTGCATGCCTGTTTCGATCTCGAAATGAAGTAACCCACCTTCTGTCAGGTGCGGTTATGTACACCGGAAGTACACATTTAGAGCGACGTAACGAATACGTCTCACAGGCGAGAGCAATAATGAATAATCAGAAGGATTTTGAGATTCACTATAGGTTTCGTGGCGAACAACGGCATTTTCGCCATCAGGCAGCTCATCTCTGTGAAAGCGACGCCCTGCACTTCGCGACCCTGCACGCAGGTGTCGGGACGGTGAGTGGCAATGTCGCCGCCGGGCCGGTCATGCTGGCGATTCTTCAGGCCGAAGGGTTTGGCGTTACCCAGGTGCACTGGAAAAAGAACCACAACAGCATCGGCAATTGAAATTATCAGCCCCGACCACCGTGTCGGGGCTGATGCTTCAGATCGCCGGATATTCGCCTGTCCCCTCGGGCCATGGCGTCAGCAACTCGAAACCCTTGTCGGTCACCGCGACCATATGCTCCCACTGGGCTGAAAGGGACAGATCACGGGTCAGAACCGTCCAGCCATCGGCCAGAGTCTTGGTCCCGGCTTTACCCGCGTTGATCATCGGCTCAATGGTGAAAACCATGCCCGGCTTGAGTTTGAGGCCTTTGCCCGGCGTGCCGTAATGCAGCACCTGAGGTTCTTCGTGGTAATTGCGACCGATGCCATGGCCGCAATACTCGCGAACCACACTGAATCCTTCACGATGCGCCACTGTCTGGATCGCATGGCCGATATCCCCCAGGGTCGCACCGGGGCGCACTGCATGAATACCCGCCCGGGTCGCCTCATAAGTGGTATGCACCAGGCGTCGCGCCAACGGGCTGACCTCACCGACCAGATACATACGACTGGTATCGCCATACCAGCCATCCTTGATCACCGCCACATCGATATTGAGGATGTCGCCATCCTTGAGGATGTCCCGGGGAGACGGAATGCCATGGCATACCACGGCGTTGGGTGATGTGCAGGTGGTCTTGGTAAATCCGTGATAGCCGACATTGGCCGGGATGACCTTGAGCTCCTTGACGATGAAATCATTGCAGATATCGTCCAGTGCCTCGGTACTGACCCCTGCCTTGACATGGGGCTTGATCATTTCCAGCACTTGGGCAGCCAGACGCCCGGCCACCCGCAGATGCACCAGGTCTTCTTCAGTCTTGAAGGTGATTGGCCCACTCATCAGCAAGCCTCCCGCGCCGACGCGGTAATCGAGGCAATATCGCCGGCCTGGGCGCTAAGCAACGTACCGCCTGCCGCCTCGGCACGAATCAGCATCTGGCAGATCTCGCTGTAATCCAGGGAAGGATGAAGCTCGGCAAGCATGCCGACGCGCATCCAGTGTTCGGCCTGAGCGTTTATGGAGCGACTGAGCGCAGCACTGGCAGCGCGGATATTGGCGTGCATTTGTTCGGAAATCTTGACCAGCCCCATGAGTCACCTCGAATTGAATATACGAAGCATATACGTTTCGTATATTCCCGAGCAACCCTCTCAACCATCCGGAGCGGAATGGGGCAGACAGGAGGCCAATGACCATGTCAGTTGACCAATAGCGTTCTGATCCGGCTTGGTCAGCACCCGATAATTCAGAAGCATGTTTTTTTCGACATCATCGAGCGTATTCAGCGACACCGGCATGCGAGACCCCGTGAGGAGGTAGAGCACATCCACGCCCTTGAAACCAAGAGCTACCAGGTAATCCGAACGTGGGGCGCGGGCTCCACTTTCGTACTTACCCTGGGCGTTGGCCTCGACTCCACCCAGCTGCGCGAATTGCTGCTGTGAAAGCCCCATGGATTTGCGCTCCTCTTTCAAGCGAGCACCGAGGTTTTTCATTGGGGTGTCCCTGAAGCTGAATGTTCATCATCAACGATACGCTCCATTTGGACCCCGCGTTGCGATATCGCGACCGGTTATCAGGAATCGTTGAAATGATCACTCGTCGGGCTTGGCGGCCGCTCATAACCGTATTTAGCACCGACAATAGCCAGGGTTGCCTGGGCTTCGGCAGCCTGGAAACGCTGGATCGCGCAAGCCAGTGCGAGAAAGTCCTCACGCTGCATTTCGTGGGTGCGGGAGACACGATTCGGCGGGGTCTGGAGCTGATTGAGGGACATGGGAAACTCCTTCTTCAATATACTGTGTATGCATACAGTATTTTGAAGAAGGAGCCAGCGCAAGAGCTCAGACGACGAGCGGTCAGTCTTGGCGGGACAGCTTCGTCTGACGCCAATCAGGCGCCAGCGAGCTCACGCAATTGCAGCCATTCGGTCTTGCTGATCTCGATGCCTTCAGCCAGGGAACGGGCGCGCTGCACATATCGACGATCACCCGGCAGGCGTTCCTGACCGACCCCGTGCATCTGCCGCACCAACTCTTCACTGCGCTCGGCAAAACTCTGGCCGCCGCCCTTGTTCGGGTCGATGACGATGAGCAACTGCCCGGTCCAGGGCGTTTGCGCACCGGGGTGTCCGGACCAGTCGAACTCAAAGGAGAAATTCCCCCCCGTGAGCCCCGCAGCCAAGAGCTCCACCATCATCGACAGCGCCGACCCCTTGTAACCGCCGAAAGGCAACAGTGCGCCGCCGTCGAGAATGGCCTTGGGATCTTCGGTCGGCTGCCCATCGCGATCCACGCCCATGCCGGCTGGCAACATGCGCCCCGCCCGCGCGGCAATCTGAACATCGCCGTTGGCAATGGCACTGGTAGCCAGGTCGAAAACGATCGGTTCGCCACCAGCCCGGGGCGCGGCGAAAGCAATCGGGTTGGTGCCGAACAGCGGCTTTTGCGCGCCGTGAGGCACGACGCACGTCATGCTGTTGACCACGCTAAGCGCCACCAGGCCTTGCTCGGCAAAGGGTTCGACATCCGGCCACAGGGCGGCAAAATGATGGGAGTTGCGGATGGCCAGAATGGCGATGCCGGCACTGCGGGCCTTATCGATCAATAACGACTTGGCCGCCATAAGTGCAGGCTGGGCAAAACCGCCTTGCGCATCAACCCGAATGAACCCTGCGCCGACATCCTCGACCTGGGGCTCTGCCGTACCACTGACCCAACCGCTGGCCAGGGATGACAGATAGCCCGGAATACGAAAAATGCCATGACTGTGAGAGCCGTCGCGCTGGGCACTGGCGCAGTTCTGCGACAAGACCCGGGCAACCTCCGACGAGGTGCCGTGACGCAGGAAAACCTGACGTAGCAGTTCAGCCAGTTCATCGAAAGACAGGCTGTGGGTCTCGGCATTGTCGCGGGGTGCAGACATCTGAAGCTCCAGGGTCATGATCGGGAAATGGCAGCGTTGCGCAGCACAGGAATAAGTCAGGTAAAAACCAGCACGCAGAGTACTGCCCACCGACAAACAGGTAAACTGCCAGCCGCTATCGCCACCCGCCCATCAAAGGCCCTGCATGCCGCTTCGGGACATCAGAGCCAACACCACGCTCCATACCGACACAGTGGCCGCTCGGGCACGCTCGGTGGCAGCGCCGGGCACATTGCGTCGCTGATATCTATTGATCCAGGCGCTTCTGGAAAAACAGGCGCTGATGGCCGGGCGGATAGTCCTGCAACTGACCGAATTCAGTGAAACCGTGCTTGCGGTAAAAATCCGGCGCCTGAAAGTCGAAAGTATCGAGCCATATCCCCACGCAGTTTTTCTCCCGCGCCAGCTCCTCGGCCATGCCCATCAGACGTGAGCCAGTGCCCTGGCTGCGGGTTTGTTCAGGTACCGCCAGCAATTCAATGAACATCCAGCGATACAGCAACTTGCCATACAGCCCACCCAGCACCTCATGGGTGTGTTCATCGCGCACCAGCAGGGCGAATTTCTCCGCACCTGCATCCCCGGCCTGGGATACGTTGTAGGCACGCAGGGGGGTCAGAATAGCCAGATAATCTTCTTCCGTCGGCTGGCTCGTCAGCTCGATCCGCACACTCATTTGATCACTCTCATCATTCAGGAAAATCAGAGCCTAGTGAGGTCTGCAAGCCCCGTAAAGACGCTCCCTCGATTGCAAGCCATAAGTCTCATCCCAATGTCGGGCTTGAACAAAAAAGACAACCCGGATTTAATGAGAATGAGACGCATGAAAATATAGTTCGCATTAGCCTTTATTTTCCAATAACTACTGAAGGACTGCGGCCCTCATTCGTTCATTGAAAGGAGGCCGTTTGAATCGAGTCGAGTTATAAGGAGTTGGCAGTTAATGAATCGCACCTTGATGCACCGCAAAGCCACGACAGAGGCCAGGCCCCTGCCGCCAACACAGGGCACGGATCGCCCGGGCAATGACCATATCCGTCAGTTGCTCAAACGCTTTGGCCTGCGTACCAGCCTGGTGCGCCTGAAAGTGCTGGATGCTCTGGTCAATGCCAGTGAAGCAGGCCAACCATTGGGTGTGCGCGGCGTGCACAATCAGCTTTTGAAACTGGATATTCCCATGTCGTTTCTCAGTGTGCGCGAGGTGCTCAAGCGTCTGTGTGACGAGGGCGTAATCCACATGAACGCGGACAAAAGCTATAGCCTGCATCCACTGGCCTGGCAGTCACTGCACGGCCCGACGGCGCAATAACCGTCGAACCCGCATGTACTGCGATGCGCTCAGGGCTTGACCTTGCGTCGCATGACACCGTTGATCACGACGACCAGCACCGCGACGGACACGGCGATGTACTTGAAGGTCTCTTCGGTAATCACACCGGTGTTCTGCAGATGGGACAGGCCAAGCATGATCGCCAGTACACCAAGGGCGATCAGAATCGAGTACATCAAACGTTGCTTGTTGGTCATTGCGGACATTTCCTGAAATCGTGGATGCGCCCATATTACGCGATGAGCCAAGCCATGAGCAGCACTTGGCACAGCCTCCCGCCTGATCTCTCCTTGCGCAGATTTGCGCACATTCCGACAAAAAAACTGGAAAAAGCCTGAGCAATTGACCGACAGCAGCCCGTCTGGCACGCAGATCTGCAAGGTTCACATGGTTTAATGCCGCCTTGCTCGATCCACGTACCCGTTATCCGCTAGACCAAGGAGTTCACAATGCCCCATGAAGAGAGCCTGCTGGGGGCCGCTGTTGTATTTTTGCTTGCCGCTGTTCTGATCGTCCCATTGGCCAAACGCCTGCAACTGGGCGCCGTACTCGGCTACTTATTCGCCGGCGTGCTTATCGGCCCGTCGGTATTGGGCCTGATCGGCAATCCGCAAAGCGTCAGCCATATTTCCGAACTGGGCGTAGTACTGCTGTTATTCATCATTGGCCTAGAGCTATCGCCCAAACGTCTGTGGGTCATGCGCAAGGCCGTGTTTGGTGTTGGCCTGGCCCAGGTGCTGTTGACCGGCCTGGTGATCGGCACGGTTGCCCTGCTCGCCTTTGGCCAGCCACTCAACAGCGCCGTCGTCCTCGGCCTTGGGCTGGCGCTGTCTTCCACCGCATTCGGCCTGCAAAGCCTGGCCGAACGCAAGGAACTGAACGCGCCCCATGGCCGTCTGGCCTTCGCCATTCTGTTGTTTCAGGACATCGCGGCCATCCCCCTGATCGCCATGGTTCCGCTGCTGGCCGGTGCCACCCATGAGCCCGGCACGTCCGACGGGCTGACTCATGGTCTGCGGGTACTGGGCAGTATCGCCATTGTCGTGGTCGGCGGACGCTACTTGCTGCGCCCGGTGTTTCGCGCCGTCGCCAAGACCAAGTTGCAGGAAGTCTCCACTGCCACGGCCCTGCTGGTGGTTATCGGCACCGCCTGGCTAATGGACCTGGTCGGGGTATCCATGGCCCTGGGCGCCTTTCTTGCCGGTCTGCTGCTGGCCGACTCGGAATACCGTCATGAACTGGAAGCCCAGATCGAACCCTTCAAAGGCCTGCTGCTGGGGCTATTCTTCATCAGCGTCGGCATGGGCGCCAATCTCAGCCTGCTGATCAATACCCCGGTAACCGTGATCGGCCTGACCCTGCTATTGATTGCAATCAAATTGCCGCTGCTGTTCTTTATCGGGCGCCTGGCGGGCGGCCTGGGTCGGCAGAGCGCCCTACGCCTGGGCCTGGTCCTGGCTGCGGGCGGTGAGTTTGCCTTCGTAGTGTTCCAGATCGGCCGCGATCAGGGCCTGTTCGATGCCAGCCTGTATGACACCCTGGTGCTGACCATCACCCTGTCCATGGCCATGACACCGCTGCTGTTGCTGGCCATCTCGCGCCTGATCAAGCCCAAGCCGGTGCCCGCCCGCGACGTACCAGACGAATACCGCAAAATCGACGGCGATACCCCGCGCGTAGTGATTGCCGGAATGGGCCGCATGGGCCAGATCGTTTCGCGGATATTGCGCGCCCAGAATATCCCCTTCATCGCCCTCGACACCTCGGTGGAAACCATCGAGTTCACCCGCAGTTTCGGCAATGTCCCGGTGTTCTACGGCGACCCGTTGCGCCCGGAAATCCTCCGTGCGGCCAAGGTCGACCAGGCAGAATACTTTGTCATTGCCACCGACGATCCGGACACCAATATCAAGACGGCGGAATTGGTGCGCAAGCTCTACCCGCACATGAAGATCATCGCCCGCGCCCGTAACCGGCAACACGTGCACCGCCTGATGGACCTGGATGCCCAGGCTGTTCGTGAGACGTTCTATTCAAGCCTGGAAATGAGCCGCCGCACCCTGATAGGCCTGGGCCTGAGCGAAGAACAGGCCAAGGCCCGCATTGACCGCTTCAAGCGCCACGACGAACAGGTACTGCAGGCTCAGCATCTGGTCTACGACGATGAGGCCAAGGTCATGCAGACGGCAGTTGAGGCCCGTGCAGAACTGGCGCAATTGTTCGAAGCCGACCGATTGGAAGAGGAAGCAACACTCAATTAAGTAGCTAGTCACAATGATATCTGTGGGACCGGCTTTAGCCGGGAAGAGGCCGGTACATTCACCGCTTTCTCTCAAGCAGCCAGGACGCCTTCCCGGCTAAAGCCGGTCCCACATGTGCCTGCGGCAACACCACATTTCCAAATGATAACGAGAACCTGTAACATTCGCGTACGGCCTTGTCCTGCCTCCGAGCCCCCATGCGCACGCCCTCTCCATCCAACGACAGCGGAACCGAACTGCCACGCCAAGGCAGCGCGGGCTCGCAAGACGTGCTCGACACTTTCCTGCGGCAGAAACCGCAGCTGGAAAAGCGCCTCAAGCGTTGGGTATCGTGCCGGTCGATTGCCGCCGACCTCTGTCAGGAGCTGTTCATCCGGCTCTGGCGGCGCCGCGATGTACAGGTGGAAAACCTCGATCAATACATGATGCGCAGCGCCCGTAACCTGGCGATCGATCACCTGCGCAATCAGAACACCCAGTTCAAGGCCGAACCCTATCTGGTGAACGAGGACATCGAGACACGTCAGTCGATGCTGGAGGACGCTGAGGACGCCAGCCGTGAGCTGGACAAAATCGAAGATATTTTGCGTAAACTGCCCGAGCGAACCCGCCATATCTTTCTTCTCAACAGAATTCATGGGCTGAGCTATACGGAAATCGCCAGCACCCTCGACCTGTCGGTCAGCGCTGTCGAAAAGCACATGATGCGCGCGCTCCAGGCGTGCAAACGCCGGCAACAGGGGCCTCAGGCATAACGATGAAACTGGTCAGCCAAACCTCATCCCGGCAGCGCGAGGACGCCGCCCTGCTGTGGCTCTCGCGCCTGGCCTCCCGCCCTGCCAATCAGGAACTGGACTTCCGTGTGTTATCTGCGGCCCAACAGCGGGAACTCCAACAATGGCTGGCTGATGACCCGGCCAACGCCCTGGCCTTCGACGAGGCCCGCGCAGTCTGGCAACTGACGGCCGAACCGGCGGCCCGCATCGCCAGGGAAGACGCCACGGCTCTTGACGGTTACTTGCAGCAACATGCCTGGCGCAAGCGTCGGCGGCGCCTGACGACAGCGGCCACCGCTATCGCCGCGACCGTCGTCCTCGCTACTGCCCTGAGCATTACCACCCGCCCCGGGCGCTGGCTGGAGAACGCCCTGGCCGACTACCACACCCTTCCAGGCCAGGTGCAATCGTTGGTACTGGCCGATGGCAGCGAAATGATGCTGGATGGCGACAGCGCGGTTTCCGTCTCCCTGGGCGCGGGCTATCGAGATATCCGCCTTACCCGCGGGGCGGCGTATTTCCACGTGTTCCACAATGGCGAGCCATTCATTGTCCGTACCGGTGACGGCGATGTACGGGTCCTTGGCACTCGGTTCGAGGTACGCCTGGGCACGGAAAACACCCAGGTCACGGTCGAACAGGGCCGCGTAGGGGTCGATGCCTTCGGCCATACGCAGGAGCAGCTGACTGCCGGACAGCGCGTCGGCTTTGGTTCAAAAGGACTCGGTGCCTTGGAGACGGTCAACACGCAACAGGCCCTGGGCTGGCGTGAAGGTCGGGTGAGCCTGCGTCAGCAGTCACTCGAGGACGCTCTGGAGGTGGTCCAGCGTTACTACCCGGGACGCATCGTCCTGCTCAACCCGGAAATTGCCGGGCGACCGGTCAGCGGTGACTTCAACACCCAGGACCCCCAAGCGATTCTCACCGCGATGCAATCCCTGCTGGGTTTCTCTCTCAGGCGCTTGCCGGGCGGCACGGTCGTCATCTGGTAACGGGCATTCACGGCGACGCGCTAATGAGATATATTCGCATCTTTATGATATAGAAGAGCCAGTCTTGATGCGACGCCGGTTACTGACATTCTTGCTGGCGTCGACTCTCAACGGCTGGAGCTGCACGAGTGTGGGCGCAGCCCTGCCAGCCACAGCACCGTCACCCGAGTCCGGCAGCACCCATGACTTCGATATACCGCCCCAGTCCCTTGCCGACAGCCTGTCGCAGTTAAGCCGCTTGACCCGGCTAAACATCGCCTACAGCAACGGCAACATCGCCGCATATCAAGCCCCCGCCCTCAAAGGCCGCATGACGCCGATGCAAGCGCTGTCCCGACTTCTGGCCTCCTCCGGTTTTGCCTGGCAGCGCCTCGACGCACAGACCATCGCCATTCGCGCAACGACGGAAAAGGGTCAGGTGATCCAGTTACAAGACCTGGATATCCGTAGCCAGGGCCGGGAAGGCTATCAACCCGAGCCTACGGTTCAGGTCAGCCATACGTCTGCCCCCTGGATCGAGCAACCCCAGGCTATCAGCCGGGTGCCCAGCGCCGTGCTTCAGGACCAGAAACCGCGCAATCTGGACGACGCCCTGCGCAATGTCAGTGGCGTGACCCAGGGCAATACCCTCGGCAGCACCCAGGACACACTGATGAAGCGCGGCTTCGGTGACAACCGCGACGGCTCGATCCTGCGCGATGGCATGACCAGTATCCAGGGCCGCAATTTCAACGCCACCACCGATCACATCGAGGTACTCAAAGGCCCGAGCGCCCTGCTCTACGGGATTCAGGACCCGGGCGGGATGATCAATGTGGTGTCCAAGATCCCCGACCTGAGAGCCCGCAACGAGTTGCAGACGAAGTTCTCCTCGTTCGCCCATGACCGTGACGGCTCCACCGTGAGCCTGGACAGTACCGGTCCCCTTGGTCAGTCAGGTTTGGCTTATCGATTGATCCTCGACCATCAGGACGAAACCTACTGGCGCAACTACGGTGTGCACAGGGAGGATCTGGTCGCGCCGTCACTGGCCTGGTACGGCGAGCAGAGCGAAGTTCGCCTGGCCATCGAAAGTCGGGAATACGTGACCCCGTTCGACCGTGGCACGGCGATCAACCCTGTCACGGGACATGTACTCGACATTCCCTACGATCGGCGCCTGGACGAACCCTTCAATGACATGCGCGGGCGTTCGCAACTGGCCAGGCTAGACTATGAATACCGGCTCGATGACACATGGCGGCTGCGCATGTCCGCCAGCTACAACCAGGAAAGCTACGACGCCTATCAGGTCCGTACTACCAGCGTGAATGCGGACAAGGGCACCCTCACCCGCAGCCTCGACGGCACCCTGGACTCCGACAGCAACGACCGGCAGATCTTTACCGAGCTGTCCGGTGAGCACGACTTTCTCGACATGAAGCATGACCTTTTGCTCGGTGTCGCCGACGAACACCGACTGTACTTTCGCAGCGACCTGATCCGCCAATCCAGTTCCACCGGTTTCAGTTACCTGAACCCGGTTTATGGACAGGATGCCGTGCCGACCAGGGTTTCAGCGAGCGACAGTGACCAGAGCGACCGACTGCGTACAGAGGCGGTCTATGCCCGGGATTCTATTCACCTCAACGAGCAATGGATCGCCATCGTCGGTGGGCGCTTGCTGACCTACGACCAATATGCTGGCCGGGGCCGGCCCTTCCATGCCAATACCGATATCAACGGCAGTGCCTTCGTCCCCAGCGCCGGGCTGGTCTACCATTGGGCGCCTGAGTGGTCGACCTATGTCAGTTACAGCGAATCCCTCAAGCCCAACTCAAGCATCGCGCCGCTCAATGCCTCCTCCGCGCAGATCATCGATTCGGCGATACAACCCGAGCGCGCCAAGGCGTGGGAAAGCGGCATTAAGTTCGAACAGCAAAATGGTCTGTCGGCGAGCATCGCGGTCTACGACATTCGCAAGCGCAACATTCTCGTCAGTGAAACCGTAAACGACCTGCCGGTCAGCCGTAATGCCGGTGAAGCGCACTCAAGGGGTGTAGAGCTCGAACTCGGCGGGCGGCTGAGCGAGACCTGGGAAATCATCGCCGCCTATGCGTTTACCGATGCCCTGGTCACCAGGGATCCCACGCTCAAGGGCAATCGCCTGCAGAACGTGCCCCGGCAAAGCGCTTCGCTCTATCTGAGCCACGACCTCGGGCAATGGCTGGGGGATGGCCGACTGCATATCGGCGGCGGGCCACGTTATGTCAGTGAGCGGCCCGGCGACCCGGCCAACACTTTCGACCTGCCTGCCTACACGGTGATGGACGCCTTTGCCCGCTACGACTTGCGTGTGGCCAGCTATCCGCTGCAACTGCAATTGAACGTCAACAACCTGTTCGACACGCATTACTACCCGTCCAGCGTGAACAGCAACATGGTCTCCGTTGGAGATCCCCGACAACTGATGCTGTCCACCACGCTGCGGTTTTAACAGGCGCGTTGAAAATAAATGTGAGGGGTTTGACCGGCCAAACGTGAAGAGTTCTTAAAGGTAATAAAAACTCTTCTCATTCGCTATCAACACGCCGAGCATTTCAATGATTCCCAACCCGCACAAGCTCCCGCTCCTTCCCATCCGCAGATACCGCAGCGCCTGCGCCCATGGCGTCCTGATGCTGAGCCTGGCCCAGCCGCTCTGGGCTGCCGACAGCGTGCAACTGGATGCCATCAATATCGACAGCAACAGTGACAAGACCACGACCGAGAAGAGCCAGACCAGCTACCAGGCCAGGGCCGCGACCGTGGGTACGCGCACCGAAGCGCCACTGGTCGAGGTGCCCGCGTCGGTCAACGTGGTCACCCACCGCGTCATCGAAGATCGTGCGCCGCAGAGTCTGGACGAAGCAGTCAACGCTGTGAGCGGCCTGAAACAGGGGAACACGCTGGGCGGCACACAGGACGCCATCGTCAAGCGCGGCTTCGGCACCAACCGCGACAACTCCATCATGCGCGACGGCATGCAGTCGGTGAATGCGCGCAACTTCACCCCCACCACCGAACGGGTGGAAGTGCTCAAAGGCCCGGCGTCCATGCTCTACGGCGTGCAGGATCCGGGCGGCCTGATCAACGTGGTGACGAAAAAGCCACAGCTGCAGCAAGCTACCTCAATGTCCGGCTGGGGCACCAGTTTCGGTGGCGGCGGCGGTCAGTTCGATAGCACAGGCCAAGTCGGCGACAGCAACCTGGCTTACCGGCTGATTTACGACAAGCAGCAGTACGACTACTGGCGAAATTTCGGCAGTTACGATCAGGAAGTGATCGCACCGTCGCTGACCTGGTTCGGTGAAGACACCACCATCACCACCGCCTACGAGCACATGGAATACTCGGTGCCGTTCGACCGGGGCACGCAGATCAACACCACCACCGGCAAGCCTCTGGATATCCCCCGCTCCCGCCGTCTGGACGAGCATTTCAACATCACCACCGGTCGCTCTGACTCCTTCACCCTGACCGGTGAACACCGCCTCAATGACGACTGGTCGCTCAAGGCCGCCTACGGCTACAGCCGCAACTACTACAACGACCACCAGTCACGCTACATCTCGGCCAACTTCACCACCGGCAAGGTCACCCGTCGCGGTGATGCCACCCGTGATGCCGTGCAGTTCGCCCACACCGCGACCGTCAACGCCCTGGGGCATTTCGACCTGCTGGGCATGCAGCACGAGATGCTGGTGGGCGTGGATTACATGGAGAACGAGCGCACCCTGGGCGACCTGATTCGCAACGTCAACGACACCGCGTTCAACTACAACAACCCGATCTACGGTCAGGTACCCGTACCGTCGCGGGTCAGCGCTCCCAACAGCGACCAGACCGACCTGCTGCATGAACGTGCCGCCTTCATTCAGGACTCGATCCACCTCACCGATAAATGGATCCTGCAAGGCGGCCTGCGCTACGAAACCTTCACCGAGTACACCGGCAAGGGCCGCCCCTTCGTCGTCGGTGCTGACGTGGATCGCAGCAAAGTGGTGCCGCGCCTGGGCCTGGTTTACCTGATCCAGCCGGACTGGTCGGTATATGGCAGCTACACCGAATCCTTCCGCCCCAACACCTCCATCGCCACGGTCATCGGCGACCTGGAGCCGGAAGAAGCCAAGGCCTATGAGATCGGCACCAAGTACCAGAGCGATTCTTTGACCGCGACCCTGGCGGTGTTCGACATCACCAAGAAAAACGTGCAGACCAGCGCCACCTGCGGCACTGAAACCTGCACACGACTGGGTGGCGAAGCGCGCTCCCGTGGCGTGGAGATGGACGTGACCGGCGAACTGGGTGCCCACTGGAGCGCCACGGCCAGCTACGCCTACACCGATACCGAATGGACCAAGGACCCGATCCTGCAGGGTAAGCCCCTGGACGGCGTATCGAAGAATACCTTCGCCCTCTACTTCACCAAGGACCTCGGCCATGTCGGCATCGGCGACCTGCGTGCAGGCGTCGGCGGCCGCTACATGAGCAGCTGGGGTGTCAATGACGGCACCGGCACCGAGTACTGGCTGCCTTCGGCGAAAGTCGCCGATGCCTTCGTCGCCTACAAAATGAAAGTCGACCAGAAGGACCTGACCCTGCAGTTGAACCTGAAGAACATGTTCGACGAAACCTACTACGTCTCTGCCAGCGGCACCGGCTCGCCTGCCCTGGTCATCGGCGAACCTCGTCAACTGCTCGCCAAGGCAACACTGTCTTTCTGAAAACGCCAGACAGCAAAAAGCCCCGGTTTCGGGGCTTTTTGCTTTTTCACGAAGCGCTCACCCTGGCTTGCCCGTGGTAGCTGAGGGTACTGAAGCAACCGGCGACCTATTTTTCGTCGAACAGGTTAGTGGCCGAGTGATATCACACAGAAAGCTGGAAATCGTTGCTGAAGAACCTCGCGGCTCATTCGTTAACGCTTATGACTGCCCCTGAGATCGTTCGACTGAACATCGGACAATTCGAGGGTACACAACCTTCCAGAGAGGATTTGCGAATGTCTCAGCGACTGCCCCCCCACAAGCCTTTCGACGTGATTGGCGTCGGCTTCGGTCCCTCCAACCTGGCCCTGGCCATTGCCCTCGAAGAACAGGGTCAAGCGTGCGGGCGCACATTTCACAGCCTGTTCATCGACCGCCAGGCCGACTACCGCTGGCATGGCGACACTTTGGTCAGCCAGAGTGAATTGCAGATTTCCTTTCTCAAGGATCTGGTCTCCCTGCGCAATCCGACCAGCCGTTACAGCTTCGTCAACTACCTGCACAGTCAGGGTCGCCTGATCGACTTCATCAACCTTGGCACCTTCTACCCCTGCCGCTTGGAGTACAGCGACTACCTGCGCTGGGTGGCCGCGCACTTCACCGAGCAATGCGCCTACGGCGACCGCGTGGAGCGAATTGAGCCGGTAATGGGCAAGGACGGCATCGAGCTGCTGGACGTAGTTTCCCTTGACGATCAGGGCCGCGAACATCGCCGTTGCACTCGTTCGGTGGTCGTCGGCACTGGCGGCACGCCGCGTATTCCTGCCGTGTTCCAGGGCTTGCGTGAAGACGCCCGGGTGTTCCATCACGCCCAGTACCTCAGCCGTATCGCCCAGCACCGTTGCGCCCGCAACGAACCCATGCGCGTGGCCATCGTCGGCGGTGGGCAGAGCGCGGCGGAAGCGTTCATCGATCTCAACGACAGCTACCCGTCGGTACAGGTCGATCTGATTCTGCGTAATGAAGTGCTCAAGCCAGCCGATGACAGCCCCTTCGTCAACCAGATTTTCGCGCCGGAGAACACCAACCTGTTCTTCAATCAGCCCGAAAACGAACGTGAGCGCCTGATCAACGAGTTCCACAACACCAATTACTCGGTGGTGGACCTGAACCTGATCGAGCAGATCTACGGCATTTTCTACCGACAGAAAGTCTCCGGTCGCCAACGCCATGCCTTCCGCTGCCGGACCCAGGTCGATGAGGCCAGCGCCGAAGAACAAGGCGTGCGCCTGGCCCTGCGCGACATCGCCACTGGCCACACCGAGGTGCAACACTACGACGCGGTGATCCTCGCCACCGGCTATGAGCGCAAGTCGCACAAAACCCTGCTGGCGCCACTGGCGGACTATCTGGGTAACTTTGAAGTGGAGCGCAGCTATCGCGTGCGGGCCAAGCCAGCGCTCAAGGCCGGCGTCTTCGTCCAGGGCTTCTCACAGTCCAGCCACGGCTTGAGCGATACCCTGTTGTCGGTCCTGCCCATGCGTGCCTGGGAAATCTCCGAAGCCCTGCTGGCGCTGGTAGAGCCCGGCGAGCACAGCCATATCAACCTGTACGACGCCGCCCTGTCGGCATCGGCCTGACCGGAGTACCGCCAATGAAGTTGACGAGCGAGCGGATGCCCACTGATGTCACGTCGGCATTGCCAGCGTGGCGCAAACCCGAAGGCGAATTGTATCGACGCTTCGACGAGCGCCTGGGACTCTGGTTTTCCCTGCGCACCCTGGACATCGAGGCTGATCTGGAGCGCTTCAGTCGTTGGCAGAACAGCGCCCGGGTCGCCCATTTCTGGCAGGAACAGGGCAGCCCGGACGAGCACCGCCAGTACCTGCAGAAAGTCGCCGATGACCCGCATATTTTCAGCGTGATCGGCTGCTTCGATGACGAACCCTTCGCCTACTACGAAGTGTATTGGGCGCGCGATGACCGCATAGCGCCCTTCTACCCGGTCGGCGAATTCGATCGCGGCATTCACATGCTGGTCGGTGAAGAGCACCATCGTGGACCGCTTAAAGTGGACTGCTGGCTGCGTTCACTGGTGAGCTGGCTGCTGCTGGACGAACCCCGCACTCAGCGGGTAGTGGCAGAACCTCGTGCCGACAACGACAAGATGATCGACTACATGACCTCGGTGGGATTTGCCAAGGAAAAGGAGTTCGACTTCCCCCACAAGCGCGCCGCACTGATGCTGCTGGAGCGCAATCAATTCGGCCCGCCCCTCGCCGGTTGATCGTGGGAGCTGCCTTGTCGGCGATAGCAGTATGGAAAGCAACATCCTCGTTGACTGACCTGACGCCATCGCCAGCAAGCCGGCTCCTACAGGCTGATGTGATCCGTTGGAGCGAGGCTTGCCCACAGAGGCGGTAGCGCATCCCGACACATCTGCATCGCCTGGCTGGCCTCTTTCCGGCCAGCAGGCACGGCTTGTATTCGGGCCACCGTGAGTATCGCTCTCCACCGTAAAGCGAGAGCAAGGGGAGTTGTTGCAAATAATTCCTAACAACACTAGCATCTCGATCTCGCTGACAGACTGCAAAAACAGATCAGGTGCCTCATGCAAAAGCCTATGGCTGCAAGCCGTTCCCCGTTGCTTGAAGTGTTCCATGACCAGCGACAGCGCCTGATTGACCTCGCCGCGCGCATTACCGGCTGCCGAAGTCATGCCGAAGATATTGTTCACGAAGCCTTCATGAAAGTGGGTGATGCTGACCACAATGAACAGATCCGGTCCCAGGCCTCCTACCTCACGCGCGTGGTCCGAAACTTGTCGATTGACTATTACCGTCGCCGCCAATTCGAAGACCGGCTGATCAGCCATGACGCCGTCAGCAATGATGCGCCCGCACACCTTGCTGAATCGCCAGAATCACTGGTATCGGATCAACAAGTACTGGAACGGGTTTCCAGCGCCCTGGCCAATCTGCCCGAGCGCACGCGCTACGCGTTCGAGATGTGCCGCATCCACGGCATGAAGCAAAAGGACATCGCCAGGATACTGGGGGTCTCTCCATCCCTGGTTCACGCAATGATCAGCGAAGCCTTGCTGCACTGCAGAAAAATAGCCTTCTGAGCCGCGCGCTTAAAAAGCGAAAGCCAGATGGCCAGCACCGACTTCCAAGGCGACTTAACATGGGATGTTTTGCAAATACCGCGGACTTATCGCACCGTTCATCTGAACAACTTGCCGCCCTTCACCGCTCACCCAAACCTGAAGCGGCGACATTTGCTTAGTTGTCGCGCGCCATGAAAGTTGGTTGTAACGACCCCAGGGCGACCGTTTATCGCCTTTTCATATGATGGCAAGTTGCCAATACCCCGTTTATTAGTGTGTTGAATTCCACACTTGGGTATCTCGCTGGTTTGACAGCTCCTGCCAAAGCATTAGAAGATTTGTAACATAATTAAACATGCCTTGGGGGCTATTCCATTGACGACATGGACGGTTGTGTCCGGCTGCGCAAGTAGCTGGAAAAGTCGCGCGCTGCGAGCAGCATTATTTACTACGGCTTCCGCGTTCTGCGGGCTATCGCTGCCCGCCCTGGCCGCCACTACGCCGTCCACCAATCCTTACGCCGTCAACCCCTACGCCCCTGCCAGTACCAGTACCAGTGCGTATGCCAATCAGGGCAGCGCCAGTCTCGAAGATCTGTTGAATCTCGACGAGCGCAAGCTGATCCAGGAAAGCCTGGTCTGGTTCGGCGTCTATAACGGCTGGATCGACGGTAACTTCGGCAAAGGCACCCGTGACGCCATTGCCGTCATTCAGCGCAAGTTCAACCAACCCGCCACCGGTCAGTTGGATGCCGATCTGGCGGTGCATCTGGGCGGCTCGGCCCTCAATACCCGAGAAAAGGCCGGCTGGAAGACCATCCGCGATCCCAAGACCGGCATCACCCTGGGCTACCCGTCGAAGGTCCTGACCGTCATCACCAGCCCCAAGGACACCAATATGGTGGACCTTGATTCGGCGGACAAAAGAATTTCCCTGGAACTGGTGGTAGTCCCAGGCGCAGAACCTCGGCGCATCGACACCCTCTACGAAGATTTGAACAACGACAGTCAGTCCCACGTCACTTACAAATTCCGCAAGGGCGATCTGTTTATCACGGCCGGTGACCGGGGCAACAACAAGTATTACAGCCGTTATGAACAGCGTGGCGATCAGATTCGTGGTTTTGACCTGGTCTGGAACAACGACCTGGATGCGGACATGCAGCCGATGGCAGTGCTGATCTCCAACAGTTTCGAGCCTTTCGATATACCGCGGCCCAATCTGGAGCCGAATTACTCCAACCTGTCGGCGCTGGCCCAGGCGGCTCAACGCCAATCCGAAGGCACGGCCTCTCAAGGCAATGGTGGCGGACAATCCGGGCAACGGGCCGCGCCAGCGCAACAGACCGCACAACAACCGACGCAGATACCCACCCGCCAGGCCCAGCGCGACGCTCAACAACCAGACAATGACCCTTCCGAAGGCAAAGGCACGCGCTTTTCCTACACCTATGTGGCGCCGCAAAGTGCCAGGCTGGAAGACGCTTACCGCTTTACCCGGGGCGCTGACCTGCTGGTCGGCAACCTGGAAATCGATGCAATGGATGGCCTGTTCGTGATGCCTCGCACCCTGCATTACGTGGGGACCGAGTGCGGCATGGTCAATGCCTTCTATAAGCCCAAGGATTCGGCCATTTACCTGTGTTACGAACTGGTGGACTACCTGCTGCAACAGGCCGACAAGCTCAACACCAACAATGACCCGAAATTCGTCGCCGAATATGTGAAGGACAACCTGCGCTTCATCCTGCTGCACGAAACCGGCCATGCCTTCATCGACCTGCTGGACCTGCCTGCGACAGGACGCGAGGAAGACGCCGTCGATCAGATGGCGGCGAGCATGATCCTGCTGCACTTCAGCGACAGCGAGACCGCCGAGCAGCTCACTCGCGTATTGTCGATGACCGCTCTGTGGTTCAAGACCAACGCATCACTGGAGAACGGCGCTGTAGATAACACTGCGTTCTCGGATGAGCACTCATTGAACGAACAACGCTACTACAACCTGCTGTGCATGATTTACGGGCGCGATCCGGACTACTACTCCTCCATCGTCGAAAATGGCTTGCTGCCGAAGAACCGCGCCGCGCGCTGCCCTCAGGAAGCCAGCAAGATCATCACCTCCTGGTCGCGCCTGTTGCTGCCGCACTTCGCCCCGCGTTATCAGAAGGTGCGTGACGAAACCGTCAAGCGTCTGAATGAGCGCGATGCTGCCGAGCGCATTCGCCAGGGAGGTGCGTGATGAGGCGGTTCAGGGCAATGACCATTGTGGTCGCGCTGGCGGGCATACCGCTTTGGGCCAATGCGGATCAGTCGCCGATGTTGACGCTGATTACCGCCGTGGGTCAGCAGGTGCCGGGGGCGACCTACGCCCACATGCCTGGCGTGACGCTGCAAGTGGGCAACCTGCAGAGTGGCTACGGTGACGGGGCGGTTGGCACGGTCCAATTGACCAGCCCTGGCCGTGTTGGCAGCACTGCCGTCCTGCATGGTTACTCCGGACCCAATCGCCCGACGGATGCGATCAACGCGTTAACGGTCACAGTACCGGCACTGGGTAAACAACCGCCCTCCGCCGACTTCCAGGGCCTGCTGCAACAGGAGCTGGGTGCCACGGCCAGAGTCGAGCTGCTGGCGGACCGCTGCAACTGGAATGGAGGCCTGATGGGCGATAGTGTCGACAAGGACACCTTCCTGAAAGTGACGCTGGCCAGTGGCGAAAAGGTGTTTGTCACCGCCCTGTGGGACCGGGATAAACACAATCGCCCGAATGCGTTGTATTACGTCTTCAATCCGGACGATGGATTGGAAACCGAACTCAAACTCATGGATGACATGGAATGCAAACCGGGGCCGGCACATTGGTAACGGCTGGATGACCAGGAAAAGGACCACTCGATGAGCTGCGCACCATCACATTTTCGTTTGCTAGCCCTGCCTGCGACCCTGGCCCTGCTGACCGTGTCGGGCTGCTTCCGGCAGATCCCGCCGCCGGATATCAAGGAAAACCCGGCGCGGCACGAGCACTATCAACTGACCATGACCCTGCGCGATGTGCCGGGCCCATATGACAGTATCGACGCAACCGTCGATTACTCGGTGAGCAACAGCCATTGCGTGCCGCTGACGCCGATCAGCGGCGCGGCCCTGGCTCCCTATAAGCGCCTGCCATTGCCACTGACCCAGGTCGGGCCGAATACCTGGAAAGCGGATTTCTACGCGGACATGTATCTGGATGAGGACTACTACCACGAGGGCGTCTGTCACTGGGCGATGGTGGCGGTGAGTTTTGGCCCGACGGTCAAGGGCAATATCTTCAGCGGGTCGCTCTGGCATAAGGACATGCTCGAGGGCAGGCTTTCCGACGTGAGTTATTTCGCCAACCAGCTTTATCTCAAGCCCTTCGATACCCCTTACGCCCAAACAGGCAGCGCCAATCGCGAGCAATTCAAGGAGCCGGACAAGACGTTCTCGACCACCATGACAGCGGTGAAAATCCCGTGAGGTCATTAGGCTATGGGGCCTTGTGCCTGCTCCTGGGCGAGTCGCTTGTGGGTAACGTCCAGGCCAGCGCGCATAACTGGCCCGTGAATATGCCGCCAGAGAGATTCATCAGTTTCAGCGCCTGCCTGGCGGTGCTGGAAAAGCAGGATCGTGATGATCGGCAAGACCTGAACAGCAGTCCCAAACACCTGGACAACGGCGCGATTGTCGAAACCAACCTGCAGGGCCCGGGCCTGCGCCGTACCGGCAAGGAAAGCGCCGAGTACCAGGCCACCGTGGGTTGGCGAACGCGCATGAAGGTCGGCGATCACATGGAAGCCAACTACACCTACGAGACCCGGGACATGTCCTGCGTCAAATCGACGCTGCATAGCCGACCGTCCGGCGGCGCCGAACCGGCGATGCCGGAATAACCCCGCCGGTCGATCATTTAGCGCCAGCCTTGGCCGGATAGTCCGGATCGGTCAGGCAGCTTTGCAGCCACTGGGTGTCATCATCTTCTTCCACCTCGGCGTCCAGTCTGGCCAGCGCCGTCGCGCCCTGTTGCTCGACAGTGCGTTGGGCGTCGGTGTCCAGGCTTTCCGGCTCGACGCTCCAGTCCTGTGGCGAACAGTCACTCTCGCCGGGGTTGCAAGTGGCCACCGGTTTCAGCTTGCCACCGATGACATCGGCCACGGTGCGGGTCTCATAGACGCTGCCGCTGGCCCAGTCCTGGGTGACGCTGCAGACCCTATTGTTGTGCTGATAGAAGTGCGTGCCGAAGCAGGCATAGTAATACTCGCCCGATTGCGGCAGGAAATCACAGGACGCCGAGAACCCGGCAAACGGGCCACCACTGAAGCGCGCGGCAAAGGCACGCTGCTGCAGGGCGACCTGAATCAGCCGCGGCTGTCTGGGCGTGGTGGAAGACATTTCGCCGAGGCGCTGGGTACGATCCTGCATCGCCTTGAGCACGATATCGCGCTGGTCTTGCTTGCTGTAGCCCTCGCCGGTCTGGCCGTCGGTGCTGTTATCCAGATCGCCGAAACTGCTGTCCCGTGTCGCGACCCAACGACGCTGGCTGGCGACCAGCATGGCGCGGATTTCTGCATCATCGGTAGCCTTGAGCAGCGTCGAGTAGGCCTTGCCCATGGCCGCATCCGCGCTCACCAGGCGCGGGTCTGCGCAAATCAGCTGTTCAATCTTGCTGGTGGCTTTTTTGCAATCCATGGCCTGGGCCAAAGCAGGCAATAGCGCCATACCCGCCAATATTCCTGCAAGAACCTGATGTCTCATCGAATACGCCCTTTAGATATCAAATAGCCACTTAGCGATGAATTGAATTAGTTGCAAATTCGCAAAGCTGTTCACACTCTTGCGGTTGGCCTGATTTGCCAGTTGCCGACAAAGATAGAGGATTTGTAACATAACTAAAACAGCATCCAGGATGCTTCTGGCCAATAACTTGCCAGCACTCTCGACCCGAATGGATTCGTTATGACCGCCCGCAACCCCGCTCTTGCGCACATCATGCTCGGTGCAGTGTCAGCCGCCCTCGCGGTGATCTTTTCATCCCTGGCGTCAGCAGCCGATAAGCCTGGCACGACCTCCATGTGCGCAGCGGCGGAGCGAGTGCTGTTCAGTTGCACCCTGGCCTCGGGCACAAAACAGGTGTCGATCTGCGCAACCGGGAATACCCGGCCGGAGGCCCCGAGCTTTTATTATGCCTACGGCAAACAGGGTAAGCCTGCTGAGCTGCGCTACCCCGCCAGCGACGCCAGTGCGGCCAACTTCACTCGTACCAGCCTGGGGTTTGCCGGCAATACCGGCGGCTTTGCCTATGGTTTCAACAACGGTGGCTTCAAATACCTGCTGTACTCCATCTCTGGTTCCTATGGCCTGGAAGATCAGGGCCTGATCGTGCAGAAGGATGGCCAGGAAAAACCGGTCAAGCAGAGTAAATGCGTGGCTGGCACTGTATTCGAATCGGAAGACGACGAACTGTTTCGCATTACCCGCCAGTGGCCTGCCGATCAAGGCATCGCCCAACATGGCCTGCCCGCCCATTGAGCCACTGGCGCAATAACTCAAAAAGGACAGCAAATGACCCACCGATCTGCGCTTTACGCCCTACTACTCGCTGCCACGACCCTGACGCCGCTGGCCCATGCAGAAGGCGGCGTACCCGGCTTTGGTTTTGCCCAACGCTGCGACGAACAGAGTGCCAAGCTGAGCAAACTGGAAACCATCGCCTGCGCCAGCGCAGACCTCAAGAACCAGGAACAGACCATGCTCGACCTGGTTCAGGCAGTCAGAGACGAAACCACTGGCACGGATGGCGATACCGGCGAGCGGATCGACCCCATGGGCAAGGAGCAGAACCAATGGCGCACCGCCCTGGCAGGCAAGTGCAGTGACGCCGCCTGCCTGTCCAAGGCCTACAAGGCACGCACCGCGCAGATCCAGAAGAAATGGGCAGAAGCCCTGCAATGAAGACGTCCGGAGCAATCGCCGCCCAAATAGTACTCGCCGCGCTGATCGCCCTGCCACTGACGCCTGCAAGCGCTGCGACGGTGGCCTGCCCCGCTCAGGACTTCGATAGCTTCCTCAAGCACTTTGCCAACGACATCGCGGTGCAGAAGGCCTTTGTCAGCGTCCCCCTGCAAAGCGACTCCATCGACCCCGAAGCCGAGCCGGAACCGGCTCCGGTGTCACGGCAACTGGACAAGGCGCAGATCCAATTCCCGTTG
The DNA here is from genome assembly GCF_047303955.1 of Pseudomonas sp. Pseusp88. Taxonomy (NCBI): domain Bacteria; kingdom Pseudomonadati; phylum Pseudomonadota; class Gammaproteobacteria; order Pseudomonadales; family Pseudomonadaceae; genus Pseudomonas; species Pseudomonas sp. Pseusp88. The sequence continues at coordinate 404,079 of NZ_JBGLYM010000002.1, forward strand.
ATGCCCAACGAGCAGCAACAACGCAAACAGGGTCTGAGCCTGAGCAAAACAGCGAGCAGCGCGGATCAAGTCACCATCAAGCTGACCAAGGCCGACACCGACTACCAACTGTCGTTGTTCTTCCGTCATCAGGATTGCTGGATGCTGTACCGTATAAAGGATGATTCGTTGTGATCGCCGGAGACAGACAGTGAAAATCACCTCATTCATAGCCGCCGCGCTGATGGCCGCACTCGCCGCCGTCTGCAACCCAGTGAGCGCCGCAGCGACCGCCGCTCCGGATACCGAGAGCATCATCCGGGAGATAATGGCCGACCAATACCACGGCGCCTATGACGCCCAGCATAGCTGCTGGGCGTACTCGTTCAGAAGCGATAACGCCGAATTGACGCAATACTGCATGCGCCCGCTCAAGTCCCAGGTCGTGGAAGAAAAAGGCGTCAGCATGCTTTACCTGATTGCCGTCAATGCCACAGACATTGCCGACAACCCGGACTACAGCTATAGCCAGGCCGACTCGGGCCTGATGGGCGTGTTCAAGGTCAGCCTGGGAGGCACCCAGGGCTGGACCTACAAGGCGTTCGACAGCGAGATGGCCCTGGGCTTTGCCGGGCAATGCGGTTGCAGCGATATCCAGCTGGTGCAGCTCAACAATGCCGGGGAGCACGCATGGCTGTTCACCACAGGAGGCACCTGGCAAGGGGTGACCAATGCCAGTTTCAGCATCCTCATGCCGGTAAAAAGCGATTTCAAGAACCTGAGCAGAATTCCCCAGGCCCAGGGCGAAGAAAATCCCGGCGTGACCTACCAGATCAGCGTCAAGGCCGACCCGGCCGCCAAGGGCCTGTTCCCGCTGCATGTGATCAAGCTCGAATCCGACCAGAAAATCGACGAGTTCGATGTTCCCTTTGATCCAGACAAGGCGGTTTACGCATTGCCGACAGCGGGTTGATGCGCAGGTGGTCTATCTTTAAACAAGACCCAATAAAGAACCGGGATCAAACCCAGGGTCACCAGCGTGCCCAACGCCAACCCTCCCATAATGGTAATGGCCATACCTTTCCACAGCGGCCCCGCGAACAGCATCAGCGGTACCAGGCCGATGATGCACGTCAACTTGGTCATGACGATCGGGCGCAGGCGTTTAACGGCAGCACTGACCACAGCCTCATGCAACGGCAGTGCTTGAGCAAGCTCCACGTCAATACGCTCAAGCAGCAATACGGCGTTGTTTACAATAATTCCGGCCAAAGAAAGCAGGCCGAAGGTCGCCATAAAACCAAAGGGAACGCCTGTCAGCAGCAACGCGACTGCGACACCGATCAGCACGAAGGGGACGCTGGCGACGAGGATGAGCAGCTTCCTGAATGAGTTGAACTGCCAGATAAACAGCAGCAGCATCGCGACAAGAGCATGGGGTAAATACTGCAGCAGGGCCTGATTGGCTTCTGCCGAGTCTTCAATCTCGCCACCCAATTCAATCCGGTATCCACTCGGCAGATTCAATGCGCTGATCCGGGGGCTCAAGCGCTCGATGATGGAGGTGGCCGTGAGCGTCGGGTTGTGCCCAACCACGGTGATGACCCGCTCCATGTTGCGACGCCGTATGATCGAAGACTCGGTCTCGGCCTTGATTGTCGCGACAGCGCAGAGCGCTATGGCCTGACCACCGCCGGATGGGTAAACCAGCGTACTGCATAGGTCACTGGCAGGGCTCAACGACGTTGGCGGTTCCCCGATAATAATTGGAATTCGGGTATCGCCATCCTGTATCGATGAGACCTGCATACCGCCGTTGCGCATCTCCAATGCCTGCGCGATATCCTTGCTGGTCAATCCGGCGAGCCTGGCCTTGTACTGGTCAACCGCAACGGTATAGCGCACCAGGCGCGTGCCCCAATCGGCGCGCACATCAAGAGTTCCAGGCAATGCCTTGAGGTCGCTTTCGATCTTTGCCGCAATATCCCGAAGTACGAACTCATCGGGACCGAGTACGCGATAAATGGCAACGCCTGCCTCAGTGCTGCCCATCGAGAAACGCATCGGCTGCGCCTGAACTTCTGGGTGGCGGGAAAGCAGGTACTGCCTGGTTCTCTGCATGACGCTGTCGATATCTGCCCCTTCCCGAACAGTGACCGTGAAGTAAGCAGCGTCCGGCGCGGACAATGGCGGATTAAGCCCCAGAACGATCCGCGGACCCCCGTCAGCGACATACCCGATGCTGTTGACCACGTCCCCGTCAGTGCTCAGCCATCGACTGATGTCTCGCACCGCCTGCAATGTGTCTCGGGAACTGCTTCCAGGCTGCAGAGTGACAGGGATCTGAAACTGCATGCGATCCGATTTCGGCAGAAAATCATAAGGCACGAGGGTCAGGACAATGATCGCAACGACCAACAATCCTGACATGCTGCCCGTAAACAGAAGAGGATGGTTCAGCAGCGCTCCGATAATTCGGCGATACCCCCGATAAAACCTGGAGTCATAATGGTTGGCGTGCCCGGTTTGAGCCGCGCCCGAGGCGAAGAAAAAACACAACAGGGGCGTTACCGTCACGCTCAGCAGCCATGAACCGAGCAGGCTGATAGCGAGTACAACGGCCAATGAACGCAAGTATTCGTTAGTGCTGGTATGGCCTAAAAAGAACGGTGAAAAGGCAAGAACAATCACCAACGACGAAGTGAGCAGCGGCATCATCAGCGTTCGGCCGGCCTCCTCGCATGCCTGGCGACGATCCTCGCCCGCATGCAAGCGACGCTCGATATCCTCGGCAATCACGATGCCGTTATCAACCAGTAAACCCAGCGCAAGAATGATCGCTGCGATGGACACGGTTTGCAGTTCAACTGCCAGCGCGCGCATGACTAACAAGGTGCCCAGGATCGTCAGCGGCACAATTGCACCGACGACAAGACCGGTGCGCCACCCCAGGAACAACATCACCACGCACATCACAATTGCGATGGTTTCCATCATGACATGCTGCATTTTTTGCATCTGGTGATGGACGACATCAGGCTGGAAAGTCACCACATGCAGGGAAAAGCCCAAGGGCAGTTGTTGTTCGAGCTCAGAGAGTCGTACACGCAGGGATTTGCCGAACGCCTCGATATTCAGTCCCGATTGCATGGACACAGCCAGCACCACCGCATCCTGAGCCTGATACACCGCTGCGGTGTCCGGCTGATCCTTGAGGGCTACAAAAACGTTCGCGAGACTTTCAAGCGGCACACTTTCACCACTGCCGAGTTTAATCGGCAAGCCACGCAGTTGTGCCGGGCCAAACACCTCGCCACTCACAGTCAGCGTGGTGCTCTGCTCGCCAATAACCGGCGTACCGCCCGGCGCGATGACGTTCTGGCTTTGCAGCTGCTGCACCAATTGCTGCACAGAGAGCCCACTGGCACCGAGGCGTTGTCGGTTGAACTCCAGATATAGCTGCTCATCCTGCAAGCCGTAGATGCCGACTTGATCGACACCCGGCAACGCGTAAAGCCGGTCACGCAGACGTTTGATCACTCCACGCACGTCACTCATGCTGTAACCCGGCGCCGTTACGGCAACAGACGCCACCGCCACTCGCCCAAAGTCATCATCCACATAAGGGCCTTGAGTGCCTTGCGGCAGACCAGGGCTCAACTCACCCAGCTTGGCCCTTACGCGCTGCCACAACATATCCAGATGTTTGACGTCATCGTAAGCCGTCAGCTGAATAATCACGCTGCCGGGCCGTACAGTGGTGGTTAATCTTTTGACTTCAGGCAACTCACGCAGCTTTTCCTCGGTTGGCCTGGCCAATAGCTCTTCTGCCCGCTCAGCCGACATCCCTGTGTAGGCAAGACTGACCATGGCATCGCGAACCGTGACGGATGGCTCCTCCTGGGAGGGAAACGTCACAAAGGTAAAGACCCCGGCAACGATGATCAGAATTGAGATGAAAAGGGTCAGGCGGCTGGCCCCCATTGCACTGCGAGTAAGGTTCATGGGTCAGTTCCGGGACAGACTGGAAGTCGACTGGAACAGGCTCACTGCCTGTCCGTCGGAGAGAAAAGCGGTACCGACCGTCACCACAGACTCTCCGCTGGCCACCCCCGTGCTGATCAAGGCCTGTCCGTTATCGATCTGCGAAATCGATACAGTGCGAAGCGCGACACGCCCGGTATCTGGCTGAAAAACAAATAGCTGAGCGCTGGAACTGTCTGCCCCGGGCATCAATGACTGCACTGGCACGCTGAGCCGAAGAGGTGCCTTGGCATTCACTTTTATCAGAACGGTCAAGCCACTTGAGAGTGCTGCGACTGGATCACGCAGACGGAAAATACAGGGCTGAAGCAGACCGTTATCGGCCCGCGGCGATATCCCCTCAAGGACCAACTCAACCCCGTCAGAAGGGTTTGCCGTCTTGTACGCGGTGGCGCTGTCACCGACCTTGAAACGCTCGACTTGATCGACAGGGACGGCAGCCACGATCTGCAAGTCATCGCGCCCTTCGACTTCAAGGACTATCTGACCAGACGTCAACTCGGCAAATCGCTCCGCTCGCCGGGCAACCACGCGGCCGGCGAACGGCGCAATCATTTGGCCGCGCTCAAACTCACGGTTAGCCAATGAGAGGTCCGACTGCGCCCGGCTTTGCTCGGCGAGCGCCTGCTGATACGCCACTTCGGATTCCTGAACAACGGCTTGAGCAGCATTGCCGGCGGCAAACAGTTGCTGTTGACGCTGATAATTACTTTTACGCTCGTTGGCGCGTGCCTGAGCAAATCGAGCAGTAGCCTGCGCCTGTTGCAAACGCAGCCGCGCAGGCTGCCGATCAAGTGAGGCAAGGACTTGCCCAGCCGCGAACGAATCACCGACATCAACATGCAACTCTGACAATCGCCCTCCCGACTCAAAAGCCAAAGCCGCACTCTGTCGCTGTCGGACAATGCCAGTGAAAGGCAGGCCGTCATCCACAGCATCCTTGACCCTCTCGACCTTGACCGCACGAACCGTCTGTGGGGACTCAGGCTGTTCACGGGAGCAGCCACTGAGCACTACAACAGTGAAGCCCAGATAACAACAACTTGACCGTAGCACCCTGCCCACACGGTAGAACGCATTGAGATGGCGTGGCATGACTGGCTCCCGCGCCATCAAAATGTGTAGTTCAGCGCAAACAACCCGGTGCCTTCGGCATCGGTTTTCACCAGCGGACTGCCGCGTGTCTGATCGGTGTAATGCGTTACACCCAGGCTGGCCAGAGTTGACCAGTGCGGATCGAACGTGTGCAGCCAGTTAAGGGCAGCGGAATAGGCATAAATGCCACTGTCCGCACTAAACGAGGAAAACCCGGAGAGTCGGCTTTGCAGTCGTGTCACACCGAAATAGGTCTGGTTGTAACGCCCGTCACCCGCGTGGGCATCCAGATCAAGGGTGAGCGAGTCTCGATCACTGTGAAAGGCAATGCCTTCGACGCCCAGACGATAGCGATTGCCACGTCGCTCACCCGCCACACGCAATTCCGCTTCAGCACTCGCCGATAGCCACGGAAGAATCTGTTGGCCCACATTAAAGTCAGCCACTGTTGCACCACCCACAGTGCCCATGCCCTTCAACTCAGTGGAACCAGGTCGACCATTGCTGTTTTTTTCACTGCGGCCATAGTCGTAATTAAGGGCAGCACTTGCGCTGAATCCTGACGCGGTTTCAAGTTGCAGACCCAGGCCATGGACGGAGTCCGCAAAAAAAATACCTCGCTGCACCGTCACAACCGGCAGTATCTGACTCCGGTATTTATCCGAACCCATATAACGCGGCAAAACGGCGGCGCCCAATCCCAATGTGAAGCTGGTCTTGTCACCGAAAATACTTTGGTCTGGATGGGTAGAAGAATCATCTGCGTGACTGCCAACACTGCAGAGCAGAGCCAATGACGCCGAGAGTAGTTTTGCCCATTGATGGGACGGTTGGATGTGCTTGGTCAGACCATTCATAGTGAGGTTCCAGTTTCAGGTTGGGGTTGGGCTGGTGCGGCACTTGCTCCGCAAAGCACGCGATAAATGTTCAGTCGATTGAGCAACAGCGCCTGACGTGACTCGCGCCACGCCATATCGACCTGAGCGATGCTGACGGTGGACGCCAGAACACTCGCGCGATCAGCGTCACCAGTTGCAAATACAAGCAAGGTGCGCCGGGCTTTTTCCTGAGCCAGACGACTCAGTTCCGTTGCACTGCGCAGGCGATCAAGCACCTGCTGCCGCTCGATCAACACATCGGCCATTTCACGAAATGCGAGCTGGACAGTTTTCTCGTACTCGGCAACCGCTATCTGTTTGCGCACCTTCGCCAGACTCAGGTTCGAACGATTGCGTCCGCCATCGAACAGCGGCAGATTCAATTGCGGGCTAAACAACCAGGTACCGCTGCCGCTGCTAAAAAGCGTGCGCAAACTGTCGCTCTGCACGCCGATGCCGGTACTCAATTTGATCGAAGGAAAGAACGCTGCCCTTGCCGCACCAATGTTCGCGTTGGCAGCCTTGAGTGACTCCTCGCTCTGGCGTACATCGAAGCGTTCCAGCAAGCGTTGCGAGGGCATATCGACAAGCCAGGCCGGAACGACGACATCGCTGCTCGCAAGCTCCACCGCCGTGCTTGTCTGGGGCAAGGGTGCGGAATATCCGGCAAGCAGTATCAGCGCCTGGGAGGCTCTGGCATGAGTCGCCACCGCGTCTGCCAACTGCTGATGCGAGCGTTCGGTCTCGACACGCTGCACCGCTACATCATCAAGGGACGCGGCGCCAAGGCGCTGCTGATCCTCAACCCTGTGCAGCATGCCTTGCCGGGCCTCGTCGATACGCTGGGCATCGACTTGCAGCGCTGCTGACAGCTGCTCGGAAAGATAAACACGGGCCACTTCGGCCACCAGGGCACTTCTGGCCGCCTGCTGGCCGTAACGTGTGGCCAGATAATCGTGGCGTGCGGCCTCCGACAAGCTGAGCACGCGACCGAAAAAATCCAGCTCAAAATCGGAAACGCCGACCGAAGCAATCGCGATGTCCTGACCGTAACGCTCTTGCGCAGCGGCGTCGTCAAAGTGCTGATGATCGCGTTCAACGCTCCCGCCCAGGGTGGGTATGCGTTCAGTCCGGGAAATGTGGTACGTGGCCTGAGCTTCTTTGACCCTCAACGCTGTCAAACGCAGGTCACGGTTGTAATTCAAAGCCAGCCGAACCCAGTTTCGGAGCTCACCATTGGGTGTTAAATCCTTGACCAGCGCCTGCTCCTCTTGAGAGAGCTCGGTTTGCGCCCCGTACTCTGCCGGCTTCAACTCCGGCACACTCGAGGACTGGTCAGCGGGGACTGGCAGCGCAGGTCTCTGATAAGTCGGTGCCAGCGAACATGCCGTGACGAGCAGAGCCATCATCGCCAAATGAAGCGTTCGGATTAGCTTGGACAGTGATGTGTAAGTAGGCATAGGATCTTCGCGACATTGTGGTCGGGGTGAAGCCTATGCCCGCAGTTTCAATAAACGGTTTACGAAATATCAAGACTTGATCAAGAGGCAACTAACGTGTCGGGAAAACGCATTTTGATCGTCGAAGACGATGCTGACAGCGCTAGTATTCTTGAGGCTTATTTGCGCCGGGATGGGTTTGAGGTTGCACTGGCCGAAGATGGACAACGAGCAATAGAACTGCATCGACAATGGCAACCCGACCTGATATTGCTTGATATCATGCTCCCCAGGATCAGCGGCACCGATGTGCTGGCAACGGTGAGGCGTTGCAGTGACACGGCAGTGATCATGGTCACGGCCATGGGTGATGAGCCCGAAAAACTGGGGGCTTTGCGTTATGGTGCCGACGACTATGTAGTCAAACCTTACAACCCCAAGGAAGTTGTTGCACGGGTACACGCGGTATTGCGCCGATCGAACCAGACACCTGTCGCCGAGAAATATCTTCGCCACCAGCATCTACGGGTGGATACAGACGCTTACACCGCGAATATTGAACAAGCCAACGGCGTATTGTTACCACTTGATCTCACGCCCACCGAATTCAAGCTATTGACGACGCTGTTGAGCACCCCCGCCAAGGCCTTCACCCGCGAGGAACTACTGGAAGCCTGCATGCCGGAAAGTGAAGCGCTGGCGAGGGTCATCGATGCTCACATCCACAACTTGCGTCGCAAGCTGGAAGCCCATCAGATTGAAGGGGTACTGGTGACCGTACGCTCCATCGGATATCGCTTCAGATGAACGCCACACGACCTCCAGCCAAACGCAAACCTACGCCCCTCTGGCACTGGGTTGGCCTGCGCATGAGCATGCTGGCCATCGGCGCAGTGGTAGCGATCGCATTCGGCATGTGGGTGCATTTCTCGCTGGTGGAATGGGCAGCGCTGGCACAGATCCCTCCCGATGCTCGGACAGAATTCGAACATTTACAGAGCAACCCACATCTCAATGAAGCCCGGCTTTGGCAGCTGTTTATTCAATACTCGCCGATTGAAAACTTTTTGCCCGGTGTTGCCGATAACGACTGGCTGCTGCTGGCAAGTCTGGTCATCGCCGCCATTCCGCTCATTCTGTTGTGCGGCTTTCTATTTTCACGCTCTTTATCCAGCCAGTTCTCTGCCATTGCTCAAGTGGCACGTCAGGTCGCACAAGGAAACTTCAAGACACGGCTGCCGTTGAACCCTAAAGCACCGGAAGAGCTTCAATGCCTGATCATCGACTTCAACAGTATGACGACTCAACTGGAGCGATATGAGCAGGAAGTGCGTGAGTCGAGTGCTGTGATTGCCCATGAATTGCGAACGCCATTGAATGCGGCCATGGGACGCGTCCAGGGGATGATTGACGATGTTTTCCCCTGCGACATCAATCAACTGGAAATGGTCAGGCGTCAACTTAATCAGTTGAACAAGCTGGTGGACGACCTGCACCTGCTCTCACTTGCCCGGGCAGGGCAACTGGTGCTGAAAAAAACCGAGTTCAACCTGAAAAACCTGATCCAGGAGCGTCTGGCATGGTTCAGTGCGCCACTTGAAGCCGCAGGGGTCGTCCCGATAGTGCAACTACCTGACACCCTGCGGCTGAACGCAGACAGAGACCGGATTGGCCAGGTCGTAAGCATCATGATCGATAATTTTTTAAGCTATGCCGCCCAGGGGAAAGTCCTTGAAATTACCGCCTCTCCTGTCGATCAGACGGTCGTACTCAGCTTCGCTGACCGGGGTCCAGGCATTGCAGCTGAAGATTGTGAAAAAGTATTCGAGCGCTTCTGGCGCGCAGAACGCTCTCGTGCCAGACATTCGGGCGGGAGCGGTTTAGGCCTGTCGATCGCCAGTGCCATCTGCCATGCCCATGGTGGAAGCATTGCCGTCATTAACAGAACAGGAGGCGGGGCATCAATTAACGTAAAACTTGCGTTATAAACGCTCGCCATTGAACGACCACTGGAAACGCTATCAGCATGACTTCAGAGCCATCCCCTCTCCCGCGCCCGGATACCGACAAGATCAAGCGTGGTACGTCTGCCTTCCGGGCGATAGCCATTTGCATGGTCCTGGCCGGGCTGTCGACGTTCGCGCTGATGAACTGCGTCCAGCCATTGATGCCTCTTTTTACCCACGCATTCTCGATCACTCCGGCTCAGGCCAGTCTCTCGCTGTCTATCAATATTGGCGTACTGGCACTGCTAATGCCTTTTGCCAGCGTGGTTTCGGAGCGGCTGGGTCGCAAGCAAGTATTGGTGGCGTCGCTGGTGACCTCAGGGCTGATGTGCGTTGCGTCGGCGACCGCAGATAGCTGGAACACCTTTTTGTTCTACCGTGCACTACAGGGTGCCGCGTTCAGCGGAGTCCCGGCGATTGCCATGGCCTATATCGCTGAAGAGATCGCATCGTCCGACTCCGGCTACGCGGCGGGGGTTTACGTAAGCGGAGCCGCCATCGGCGGAATGGCCGGACGCGTACTTGCGGGCTTCGTCGCAGACGCCTGGGGCTGGCGGGCAAGCCTGGTGGCCATCGGGGTCGTAGGCGTCACCTCAGCGGCGTTGTTCAGCTATCTATTGCCCCGCTCGCGCCACTTCGTTACCCAACGTACAAGTTGGACACTGTTGCTTTCGAACTACCGGCAACATCTGAGGAACCGGGCGCTGCAACGTGCATATGTTACCGGCTTCTTCATGATGGGCAGCCTGGTGATGGTCTACAACTTCCTGGGTTTCCGCTTGACGCAGGCGCCGTTCGGATTGAGTCAGACCCTCGCCGGATCGCTGTTCATGACCTATCTGGCAGGTATTTACGCCTCTACGCGCGCCGGCAAACTCGCCGACCGGCATGGCCCCAAACCCGTCACCATCGGCTCGCTCGCGTTGTGTGCGATTGGCGCGATCATGATGGCGGTGCCACATCTAACAGTGATTGTCGTGGGACTGGTATTTTTCACGGTCGGCTACTTCGCCACGCACGCTGTCGCCAATGGCTCAGTGTCTCGCCAGGCCACCACCGGCAAGTCTCAGGCGTCAACGCTCTACTTCATATCCTTTTACGTCGGTGGCGCTGTAATGGGTTGGGCCGGAGGATTCGCCTGGGCGCACTTCGAATGGGCCGGGGTGACCGTTCTGCTGGTTGCGGCAATCGTACTGACCTATCTGCTCGGTCTGGGCACCCAGCCCGAGGCCCGATAGCCAGGGCCCTGAAACGTGGGCGGTGCAAGGCCGCAGGTGTTACCCGTGCCACTACAAGCAGGTGAAATTGCCCGATAAAAACGCCGATGACACCTGCCAAGGGCCATGCGTGGTGGCCCGGAACACATGCCATCAGCGTGGAAACTATCCCAATTCGCGCTTGAGCTGCTCGCGATCCAGAGCACCGTCCCAACGCGCGACAAACAGCGTCGCGACGCCGTTACCAATGACGTTGATCAACGCTCCGCCCTCAGAGATAAAACGGTAGACGCCGAGGACCAGAACCAGTCCTGCCGCAGGTATCACATCGATCGACCCCAGCGTTGCCGCGAGAGTGATGAAAGCACCACCCGTGACGCTCGCTGCGCCCTTGGAGGTGAGCAATAGAATCAACAACAACGTCACCTGGTGATAAAGCGACACATCAATGTCCAGTGCCTGAGCAATGAAGATCGCCAGCACCGTCATGTTGATGCAACTTCCATCGAGGTTGAAGCAGTAACCGGAAGGTACGACCAGCCCCACGGTAGACTTCTCACAGCCAAGCTTTTCCAGTTTGCCCATGAGTCGCGGCAGTGCCGATTCGGACGATGAAGTCCCCAGCACGAGCACCAACTCCTCGCGTATGTATTTGAGAAATTTCCACAGGCTGAAACCTGCCAGTCTTGCGACGATGTTCAAGACGACAAACACGAAGACCAGACCCGTAACGTAGTAACAAATGAGCAGGTTTACATAGGCACCCAGCGACTGAATGCCGTACTTGCCCACCGTGAACGCCATGCCACCGAAAGCCCCGAGCGGCGCCAGATACATCACGATCTTGAGCATCCGGAAAAATGCTTTGGCTATCAGGTCGATCGTAGTCAAAAGCGGCTTGCCAACGTCGCCAAGCAGTTGCAGACCGAAGGCGAACAGCACCGAAATGAACAACACCTGAAGAATATCGCCCTCAGTAAACGCAGCGAACACCGTGCCCGGGACAATATGGGTAAGGAAGCCGACCACGCTCTGCTCGTGAGCCGCCTTGGCGTAACCGGCAATCGCCGAAGGGTCCAGCGTCGCAGGGTTGATATGCATACCCACGCCAGGCTTGAGCAGGTTGACACCGATCAACCCGATGATCAGTGCAAGGGTGGTCAGCACCTCAAAATACACGAGAGACTTGAAGCCGATCCGGCCAATGCGCTTGAGGTCCTGCATGCTGGCGATCCCGCTGACCACCGTGCAGAAAATGATGGGCGCAATAAGCATTTTGATCAGTTTGATGAACGTGTCGCCCAAAGGCTTCATCTGCTCGCCCAGGCCAGGGCTGTAATGCCCCAGGATCACACCGCAAATGATCGCCGCGAGTACCTGGACATACAGATGCTGATAGAACGGTTTGCGGTGGGGTGACGCGTCTTCAATGGCATCGACTGAAGAGCTGATTATTTTTGTCATGGCTCTGCCTTCTTGATGTTGTTATTGGATGGCTACGGCTCAGCTCACTTCGTTGATCGGTTGGCCGACGTTGAAAGCGCGGATGTTGGCGGCCAGAACCGCTTTGAGACGCACCACACTGCTCTGGCTGGCCCAGGCGACATGCGGGGTAATCAGCAGGTTGGGATGCTCGCAATGCAGCAACGGGTGATCGGCCTGCGGCGGCTCGGCGTAAAGCACATCCAATGCAGCGCCGCCCAACTGACCCGATGCCAGTCCATTGAGGATGGCGTTTTCATCAACCAGCGGACCGCGAGCCGTGTTGATGAGCAGCGCGCCAGGCTTCATACGGCTGATTTCGGCTGCGCCAATCAGGTAACGTGTTTGCGGCGTAAGCGGGCAATGCAGCGTCAGGGCGTCGGCCTTGGCGAGCACCTCGTCGAAGGCCGTGTAACCTTCCCGGACTCGCGCGGCACCGCGGTGCTCGGCGAACAGCACATTGATTTCCAGGGCCCTGGCCAGGCGAGCGACACGACTACCGATATCACCACGGCCAACGATGCCTAACGTGGAACCCTGCAGATCCTCAATAGGCGCGCCATGCACGCAAAAGTGCGAGGATTGCGGCCACGCGGTAGCTGACGACGCCCTGTATGCGAGTAAGTGCCGCCGCATGGCGAAGAGTGACCCGATCACAGATTCCGCGACACTCACGGCGCTGTAGGCCGGCACGTTAGACACCGTCACGCCTAGGTCCCGACACGCCGCAACGTCCACGCAGTCATAGCCGGTCGCAGCAACGCAGATGAGCTTCAGGCGAGGCAGTTTTTCCAGTGTCACCCGGTCGATCCGCACTTTATTGGTGATCGCCACATCGGCATCGGCCAGGGCTTCGGCGACCTGCTCCAGCGCAGTTTTTTCGCGAAACGTCCAGATCACGGCGTCATCAGGACGCGGCATCGGGGATGGCAAACTTGCGCCATCGAGAAAAACGACGTTCATAGGGATCACCCTTTCATTGTGATGATTGGTCGAGGTGCTCGGAAATCTCGATCAGGTTCAGATCGGGGTCGCGCACATAGACCGAGCGGATGGGACCGGTTGCACCGGTGCGCTGCACAGGGCCTTCAATGATCGGCCAGGCCTGGGCCTGGAGGTGCGCGATGACGTCGTCAAGGCGGATGCTGGCAATGAAGCAAAGATCCAGAGCCCCTGAAACAGGCAGGTGAGCCTTGGGTTCGAACTCATGGCCGCGCACATGCACGTTGATTTTCTGGTTGCCGAAACGCAAGGCGCTTCGCCCATTGCCAAAGGTCTCTTCACGCATCCCCAGAACACGCACGTAGAAGTCCTTGCAGGCGACCGGATCGATGGTTGTCAGGACGAGGTGGTCAAGATGATCGATCATTGAGCGCGCTCCATATCGGGGTTGGCCACCTGCTTGCTCAAGGTATGAACGTGTTGCGGTATCGGATGCAGATCCAGCCGGCGTCCGGCCTTGAGAATCTGGCTTGGCGTGTCGTGCCCGATCAGGCCGGGAAGCTGTGCCGAAGCGGCCAGCACCCGATCAAGATCCATTGCGGTGTCGTAGCCCATCAGGTCGAGCATGTGCACCAGGTCTTCCATGCACACGTTGCCACTGGCGCCCGGCGCGTAAGGGCAACCACCGAGGCCTCCCAGCGACGCGTCGAAGCGATCGATACCGGCCTCAAGCGCAGCGAGGGTATTGGCCAGCGCCATGCCGCGGGTGTTATGGAAATGCAGGGTCAGTTGCAGATCAGGAAAGCGTTCGCGCACGTCGCGGGACAGGGACTCGACTTGAGATGGGAAGGCCATGCCCGTGGTGTCGCACAGGGTAATGCCGCGCACCCCGAGCCCGGCAAACCGCTCGACCCAGCCCAGCACATCGCTGGCGGGTACATCGCCCTGCATGGGGCAGCCGAACACCGTCGAGAGCGATACATTGATCGCGACGGGGCCATTACCGATGACGCCGACGACATCCTTGAGCTCAACAAAGGACTGCTCGCGGGTCATGCGCAGATTCGAGCGGTTATGCGGCTCGCTCACCGACATCACCAGATTGGCCTCGTCGATGCCACATCCCAGAGCACGCTCGGCGCCGCGAACGTTCGGCACCAGGACGGTGTACTCGACCCCTTGCTGACGCTTGATCCCGGCCATTACGGCCTCGGCGTCGCGAAGTGCGGGAATGGCCTTGGGCGAGGTAAAAGACGTCACTTCGATCTTGGCGTAACCACACTGGCTCAGCTCATCGATGAGGGCGATCTTGCGCTCGGTTTCAATAAAGGTCTTTTCGTTCTGGAAGCCGTCACGGGTCGCGACTTCCTGCATGAACAAGCGTTTCATTCGGGCTACTCCGTTATCAGATCAGGCCGCGGCTGCGCCACGACTCGCGGGTGCTCGCGTCGATGCCCAGCCCTTCAAGGACTGAATCGGTGTGCTGCCCCAACGCAGGGGCGCGAGATTGAATACGACCGGGGGTGGCCGAGAGCTTGGGCACAATGCCGGGGAGCGTGACCGGAGTGCCGTCGTCCAGCGTGCCGGGTAGCAGCATTTCACGAGCCAGGTAATGAGGGTCCGTGGCGATATCGGCGGCGTCGTAGATTTTTCCGGACGGGATATTGGCCTCTTTCAGGGCCGCCAACACATCGTCCAGCGATCGCTCGGCCGTCCAGGTAGAAATCGCGGCATCTATACGAGCCACGTGGCGGACCCGGCCATCGTTTTGAGCAAGTTCCGGGTCATCGGCCAAATCAAGGCGGCCAATCTTTTCCATGAGCCGCCGGTAGATACTGTCGCCATTGCCGGCGATCAACGCGTACTTTCCATCCTGGCAACGGTAGGCATTGGTGGGCGCAATGCCTGGCAGGCTACTGCCGGCAGGTTCGCGCACAGTGCCGAAAACCGAATATTCGGGAATCAGACTCTCCATCATATTGAAGACAGACTCGTACAGCGCCACGTCGACCTGCTGCCCTGCTCCAGCGTTTTGCTCCCTGTGACGCAAGGCAAGCAGCACGCCGATGACCCCGTGGAGTGCCGAAAGCGAGTCGCCGATCGATACGCCCACCCTCACCGGAGTGCGCCCGGGCTCTCCCGACAAGTGGCGCAAACCGCCCATGGCCTCACCAATGACGCCGAAACCCGGAAGGTCGCGATACGGGCCTGTCTGGCCGTAGCCGGAAACACGCAACATGACCAGCCCGGGGTTGATCGCCGACAGCTCATCCCACCCCAAGCCCCATTTTTCCAGGGTCCCGGGGCGAAAGTTTTCGATCAGAATGTCTGCATCTTTGATCAGACTCTTGACCACGTCATGGGCTTGGGCCTGACGAAGGTCCAGCGTCACCGATTGCTTGTTACGGGATTGGGCTGCCCACCAGACCGACGTACCGTCGTGCAGCAGACGCCATTTGCGCAGAGGATCGCCGGTAACCGGCGGCTCGATCTTGATCACTTCGGCACCGAACTCGGCCAAAATTTTTGCGGCGAATGGACCAGCAATGAGCTGTCCCATTTCGACCACCTTGATACCTTCCAGAGGCAGGCTCATGACGTTTTCCGTTCTTGTTTGGGGCGACGCTGGAATATTCCCCTCAAAATGAACGGCTGAGAATTTCAAAGATTTCCACTACTCTTTCCAAAATGGAAACGTGGAGGCCGTCATGCTCAATTTGCTTCAGCTGGATCTGGTTTCATTGCGGCTGTTGGTGCTGACGGCGGACAGCGAAAATCTGACCAAGGCAGCCGAACACGCCCACATGACCGTCTCTGCCGCGAGCAAACGCCTTGCCGAACTGGAGCGAGTCACAAATTGCACCCTGTTCATCCGCCTCCCCCGGGGGCTGCAACTGACACCGGCTGGACGAGGGCTGGCAGAACATGCGCGTAATATCCTCGAGGGCGCCCAGCGCATGGCGCACGATGCCAGCGACTACGCCAGTGGCGTGCGCGGGCATGTCAGGCTGTTCGCCAATACATCAGCAGTCATTCAATTTCTGCCCGAAGACCTGGCGATATTTCTGGCCGCGAACCCTCATGTCCGGATTGGCATGGAGGAAGCGCTCAGCGACATGACCATCCAGGCGGTAGAAGATGGGCGAGCAGAGATCGGCATTTTTGCCGACAACGTCCCTGCCCCACGCCTGGAAATCAAACCTTATCGCCGGGACCGACTGGTCGTACTCGCCCCGCAAAGCCACCCGCTTGCCCAAATGCACAGCGTTACCCTCGCAGAGACCCTGGATTACGACTACGTCGCCCTCAACCAGGGCAGCTCCCTGCTCAAGCGCATCGGCGATGCGGCCGCCAGCACGGGAAAAATATTAAAGGTTCGTATTCAGGTAAGCAGTTTCGATGGCATCTGCCGCATGATCAATGCAGGCCTGGGCATCGGCATATTGCCTATCGGCTCGGTTCACCCTGAACTGCTCGAGTCCAAACTCAGGGCCATCCCGCTGGATGGTCCATGGGCATCCCGCACCTTGTATGTCGGTGTGGCAGATGCCGCCAGGCTCTCGCCCGAGGCCGCTAACTTGTATAGCTACTTGAGTAGCCTTGAGACCGCCCCCTTCATGAAAGAGTCGGCCTGACTTAATGACGAATGATCAGAAGCGCCGGCTCATGCGAGTCGAAACTATCAGCTACCAGAAAAGAACGCGGCAACGCAGGACAAATTGGCTCGGTATGTAGAAGCAGAATCCTGGCACGTCAAAGCCGTTGCCGAAGGACTGGCCGACATTGAAGCAGGGAAAACAACCGCATTGGAAACCGTTAAAGCAAAGTGGGTAGCGCGTGCTACAAATCGAGCTGAGTGAAAAAGCTGAAAGCGATCTGGATGCGATTCATGAGTATTACGCCCCTCTTGTGGGCTTCCAACGGGCCGATGCGGTGCTGGCCGAAATTTTCGCCTCGATTGAGCAACTGGAAACCTTTCCAGGTATGGGGTGCTCAGCGCAAAACCCTGACGTTCGAGAGCTGGTGCTGGATCGCTACCCGTTTGCTGTCAGTTACATCGTAAAAAGAAAAATCGTCTACATCGCTCGAATACTCCATGAATGTTGTCGTTAAGCTGGTTGGCGCAGTTGTCATCACCGCGTTTGGTGCTCATGGTGCTTCCTCGTAGAATGATTTTAGACCGTCGGCGGTTGCCCTCGGGTGGCACCATTTTTAAGCGATTGAGCGAACGCCAATAGGGAACTGGCGAGGAAATCTTCACATCTCGCTTACGGCTGGCCACAAGCCGAGACACGCCCCGACGTGGAGAAATCATCGCTCAGCTCAAGATCTAGGCCGCACCACGAAATGGTAGAATCTACGAAATGGGCTAGTCGTTTGCCTCCCTTCAATCACACTTACCCTCTGCACCAGCTATGATTAACGACTGGCCCGCTGCGGCTATTTATTCGCCACTGGCCATCACCAGCGGCGATAAGCAAAAGCCGGAAAAAGGCACCTGTTAGACCATGTGCTAGGAAACGCAGGACAGTATGCCAAACGCTCCTTCGCCCGCAAAACCTGTGCTCTGCGAAACTTAATTTCCTAATCAGCATTTTCTTCCAAGCCGCCAACTAATTTTGCCTCCATATACGCCTGCCATCGTCTATTCAGCGCTGTGTGACTCCACCTATACACCCAAGGCAACGTGGCGGGTGCTCTTTCAATTGCTGCGTTATAGTCCGACATAAGTAGTAGAACATCAGATTTTTCATACCCCCTTGAAGCCACCGCTTCAACCCGTTTAAACACCTCATCAATCGTCGACGCGGAGTTTTTGTAGGAAAGCAACAGACCTAGGGCGTCAGACGAGATCACAAAAACCATTATCGCAATCATCACTCGAGATAGTGATATCAGGTTATCCGACTCAAACGAAGCTACAGCAGCACCGCTTACTCCCAGCACCGTAGCCACAAAAGCAAAAAGCAAAGCTGCCATTACTTTAGAGCTTGTTCTCTGAAGATCTCGAGTCCAGTACGATGATTCTTCAATCATCTCGGCTAAGCGTTTATCGCCAGGTGTTTCTCGGGTGGCAAAATGATCCTCTTCACGCCGATGACTCTTTGGAGGAACGTCTACCTTGAATCCATCGCTGATCCTGAGTTGTTGCCCTGCGGACGGTACCATTTCTAGTCCACTCATGAGTAGGACTGCTCTACGAGCCTGATCGCCAGCGGATCGGTGTGATAATTGCCACTGGCTTAAATAAAACCAAACAAGCATGAGAACAAAGCCTGCAATAGCGTATACGAATAGATATTTATTATCATTCGAATAAACCGAAAAGGCGGCAATTACTGCTATCGATAGCTGAGCCATGATCATCAATATTTGCAATCGTTCCGCTCTATTAGACTCAGCACGCTGATGACTTAGCAAACGATCTACGCTAAACTCCCCGTCAATTTCTCTCAACCTCCCATCAATAAAATTCTTTTTACCCTCCCCATAGCCTTGAACGTTATTATGATAAGCAATGGCGAGCCGCCTCTTCAAATCAACATACGTTTTAGCAAATTCTTTATCAGTCACGAGCTCATTTTTAAAAATGAGCATATTTCTCCCCCAGCGGCTATTCGGCTTGCAGACGTGAACATGATACGAGCCCGAGTCATCGGAAGCATACTTCGCCAGAAATATCCTTGGGGTATCATTGCATTTTTCGCGAATATGATACCCCAGAGCGATTAACTCACTCAAAAGCTTCTCGATCACAGTCCAGTCACTAATTGATATCAGCATATCCACGATAGGTTTACTGGACAAACCTTTGACTGATGTTGAGCCCACATGATCAATATAAATTTTTGTAAAGCTGATGGTCGACTTAATCAGCCTAGACTCATCAGAAAAATTCTGAGCCCAAGTTTCACTATAATCACAGATGTTTACTGTATTCACCTTGCCCTCACCTCCATCTGACCACAACCCATCACAATGGGGCTAACTGGTGCATTTGCATACCTTGCGATGGGCGTTAGCCCCCCCTCAAGACAGCCCTATTCGGCCGTATTTTTACGCTCCCGCATAACCGCTTGCTTGAGAGTAGAAAGGGAGCAGTTGTCCTCCACAAATCATCCTTGACCTACAGGCTGATCCGTCAAAGTAGCCATATGCCATAATTCTCGCTGAGTAGGCCACCCTTAATGCTACCGATACCCAACTTTCACTGGATTTCCTCAGGGCAGGTAAAGGTTGTCGTTAACCGAGCCTACGTTTCGGCTTTCGGGAGTCCAGCCATATGGACGATTGAGCGGCTATGGAGTCCCGAGTGCGAAGCAAAACGGCTACAAAACTAAAATCAACAGCCTTAGTGATTCGACTCTCATCGGACATCTGAAATACTCTCATACATCCGCGAGACTAGGAGAAAAACTACCTCGCAACAAAATCTCTAGTTTTAAAAAGCTATTTCTTGCTGAACCTTCCGCCAATGGGCGCGCAACTGCTGCCTTATAGTTTTAGAATCCATAATTTTGGCCGCGCGGTAGCCATAAGTGATGAAGTTCCTACGCCCTAGATGGGTATATCCTTTATATATAGCACGTAAAAAAAGCCCCTTATCTTCCTCTCCTCGCTCACGTCGAAAACCGTTAATTCGATCCTTTGTTTTTTTCGCCAACCCCACCCTGGACTTCATCTTTTTATAGTAGCGGGTGAGAGATGCAGGCCGAATAAAAACGCGATCACCGTCAAATATAAAACCTAGATACTGAATCGGTCTTTCAGTCCTAAGTTTACCAGAGGCATCCCGAGTAAACTGCTGTACGTCAGTTTTTTTGTGCTGAACATCAAGAAGCATTTTTCTAATCTCTTTTTCAACGCACTCTTGGATTTCATCCTGGGCCTGTATGGGGCAAATAATCATTATGTCGTCACAATACCGGTAGTATACGGACTCTGTTTTGGAGAGAAACAGGAGCATCGCTCTGTCAAAGTTAAGCATATAAATATTGGAAAGAATCGCACTGATGGGTGATCCTTGTGGGATGCCATATTTTTCGTGATTAGCTGTGATCAACTCGCGACCTCTAATCAGCGCTCTAAACTCAGCTGGGCTACAGAGCCTTTTGTTGTCGACCTTGGGATTATGTAAAGAAATATCTAAAGCCTTAAAAGCATCTGATCTGTTTACGGAAGAATATCTTGTAATAGCTTTGAATACGGCATAGTGATCATGAGGCAGACTAGAGACGTCTAGTACTTCCTTCCATACCTTTTTAAGATATTCGTGATTCAGCCTATCGAAGAACTTTTCAATATCAAAGCATAAAACACTGCTCTCTTCACGAGCTTTTATTTCTTGGAAGGCATTGTGCGCATGGTGAATATTGTTCTGCCCATCTAAAGATCGAAAAGCGAGTACAGATGTGTGGAGGCCATGCGTCTTGAGCTTTTCCTCATACTTCGATGACAAGATGGAGGAGTAGTACGCATAGATATTGGAATCCATGTGAGCTGCATAGGATATGGGTCGGACTTTTTCCACAACCTCAAAAACCCGAGGCAGAGGATGATATTTTGTCTTCTTCGTTATGGTGGCGTTGCGAATAAACGGATAGAACGAATGCACGCACACCTTCGCCGGGTTGGATACGTACTCTAAGGCAACTCGCAAACCAACAGGACGGTCGAAATGCAAATAGTGCCGAGCTTTATACCAGCTATTCTCTTCCATGATTTCCCTATCAAGCCAACCGGTGAGACTCGGATGGCGGCAATCCTGAGCGCCTCACCGGCTAATCTTAAATGTTCCCCACACTATCCACTCATACAGGTATCTAAGCTATATGAACTAGGCCGCAACTGCTAGGGATGACGTATAATGTCAGTATCACTGTTTGCGTAATGCTTGGAGGTGCTCAATGAAGAGATTCCGCGCATCGTTGTTCAGTCTGCTGGTCGCTTTCGCGGCGAACCATTGCGAACTTGACAATCTGTGATTCACCTTATGGCCAAATGCCATAAGCAACTAGACATTAGCACACATGGAAGCCGGTTCCAAATTGATTTCAACACCGCAGATAATGCTCATCTCAAAGACCGCCAAAGCCTCATTTTCAAGTCCCAGGCCGCTTCCCTCCACTAGGTACCGAAGCTGCGCTGGCTTTTACCCGCAGCGCTTCGGCTTTGCGTAAACAACTCGTTCACACGGCTGTGCAAAAACACCCGTTCAGCGTCCGGAGATCGACGTCTGCGGCAGTACGCGTAATAGCAGGATCGAGTGACTTCAAAGACCGAGCACAAAAAATTCAACCGGCTCCTCCGAGCGAAATTGATCGACTAACGCAAGCGCTCGTATTCCTCGGCCATCAAGAGCGCGGTGGCCTTTTTTAAAATCGATTTCTCTCGTTCCAGGCGGTTGATACGGGCTTCCAGTGCCTGGATTTTCTGCTGCTTGGGTGTCAGCGCTTTGCTGGTCGGTGTGGCACCGCCTCGTTCCTGCTGGAGCTGATTGACCCACCGGCGCAAGACCGACTCTACCAACGGCTGCATCAGCGTGGCTGTAGTCCTGGTCAAGCACCAAGCTGGCAGCTTCGCGCATGAATTCGGGGTGAAGGTACGTCGTTGTCTGCTCATCGAACACCTCTATGGGGCGATCATTTTCGCCTAAAAAGGTGTCCGGGGTTAGTAGACCACTACAGGTGTCCGTTTTCATTAGACCACTACAGAAATTTTCAATTCAGGGATATCCGCCCGAAGGCAGCGAGTGAAATTGATGACCTTGGGGAGGCCAGCAAGCTGCTTGGACACACAGATAAGCGCATTACCGAGATGGTATATAGGCGCGTAGGAGAAATAGTGAAACCGACCCGATGAAACATTTTTCACGCATAGTTGCGGACGCCAGCCAAAATTGCGGACGCTTTCATCCCCTTTGATAGCATTGCGCTAGCAAACCCCAGAAACGACATAGCCCTGAAAAATCAGGGCTTTGCGCTGTAGAAGATGGCGGAGACATAGAGATTCGAACTCTAGGACCTGTTACAGTCGGCAGTTTTCAAGACTGCTGCCTTAAACCACTCGGCCATATCTCCACTTTTGCTGCGGGCGCCATAATACCCGAATGAAACAAGCTGTCAAACTCTGCTGCTGGCGGCTGGCAGCGCCTCTGTTATGATCTTTGCAACTCAACATTTCAACCACCAGGAGTTTCGCCATGCGCGAACAGGATTACGCAGTTAATAACGGCGTGCAGGCCGATCAGCTAGAGGTTAGCCGCGTCCTGCGCAACACGTACAGCCTGCTGGCGCTGACCTTGGCGTTCAGCGGCGTGATGGCTTATGTCGCCCAGCAGATGCATGTGGGCTACCCGAACATTTTCGTGGTGCTGATCGGTTTCTACGGTCTGTTCTTCCTCACCAATAAATTGCGCGACTCGGGCTGGGGCCTGGTTTCGGCCTTTGCCCTGACCGGCTTCATGGGTTACCTGCTGGGCCCTATCCTCAACCGTTACCTGGGTATGCAGGGCGGTGCCGAGGTCGTCAGTTCGGCCTTCGCCATGACGGCGCTGGTATTCGGCGGTCTGTCGGCCTATGTGCTGATCAGCCGCAAGGACATGAGTTTCCTCAGCGGCTTCATCACCGTCGGTTTCTTCGTCCTGCTGGGCGCTACCCTGGCCAGCCTGTTCTTCAACATCAGCGGCCTGCAACTGGCGATCAGCGCCGGCTTCGTGCTGTTCTCGTCGGCCGCGATCCTGTTCCAGACCAGCGCCATCATCCATGGCGGCGAGCGTAACTACATCATGGCGACCATCAGCCTGTATGTATCGATCTACAACCTGTTCATCAGCCTGTTGCAGATCTTCGGCATCATGAGTCGCGACGACTAAGCCCACGCCTGGCGTCAACAAAAAGCCCGCATTGCGGGCTTTTTGCTGTCTCACGGGCGTGAATTCTTTATCATGAAGCACGTTTCACACACAGAGCTGCCCATGAAGTTCGCCATCGCCCTTTTTTCCGCGGCCCATGTGCCCTCTTCCCGTCGCGCCCTGCTGTTCGCCCAGGCGGCGCTGGCCCAGGGCCATGAGATCGTCCGCCTGTTCTTCTATCAGGACGGCGTCCATAGTGCCTCGGCCAATGTCGTAGCCCCACAGGATGAGCAGGACCTGCCTTTACAGTGGCGTGAATTCGTCAGCAGCCATCAACTGGATGGCGTGGTATGCATCGCGGCGGCTTTACGCCGGGGCGTGCTGAATGACGAAGAGGCTCAACGTTATCAGCGCCCCGCCGCCAATCTAGCGGCCCCCTGGGAATTATCCGGCCTGGGTCAGTTGCATGACGCGGTGCAAAGCGCCGACCGATTAGTCTGCTTCGGAGGGCCTTGAGCAATGGCCAAATCCCTGTTGATTATCAGCCGCCAATCGCCCTGGTCCGGCCCAAGTGCCCGTGAAACCCTGGATATCGCGCTGGCGGGTGGGGCCTTCGATCTGCCGATAGGTTTGTTGTTTCTGGACGATGGTGTTCTTCAACTGCTGGCGGCGCAAAAGTCCGTCGCCATTCAACAGAAAGACCTGACGGCCAATCTGCAGGCCCTGACGATGTTTGGAGTGGAAGAGCTTTATGCTTGCGAGCATAGCCTGACAGAGCGTGGTATTGCGGCGACGAACCTGGATGCAGACTCCTTGCAGCGGCTATCGCCTGCCGACATTTCTGCGCTCATTGACCGTTACGACCAGGTGATCACGATCTGATGGCGACCTTACATGTTCTTTCCCATTCCCCGTTCAGCGACAGTCGCCTGGACAGCTGCCTGCGCCTGCTCGGGGAACACGACGCCATCCTGCTCTGCGGCGATGCGACTTATGCCCTGACGCCTGCCAGCGCACCACTGCAAGTCCTGGAAGGCAGGCTCGACAGCCTCAAGCTGTTCGCCCTCGAGGAAGACGTGCAGGCGCGCAACATTCCGGCGCCCGCCTGGGCCAATCAGGTCGACTACCCTGGCTTCGTCGATTTGACGATTCGCTTCGACAAGGTCAATAGCTGGCTATGAATGTCCTGACGCTTGATACCCGGCAGATTGCCCTGGACAAGGATGGCTTCCTGGAGGACCTGAACGACTGGTCCATGGACGTGGCTCGGGCCCTGGCCCTCCGGGAAGGTATCGACCTGAGCCCGGAACATATTGAAATACTGGAACTGTTGCGTGGCTTCTATACCGAGTTCCAACTGTCGCCCGCAACCCGGCCGCTGATCAAGTACACCGCCTTGAAACTGGGCGTCGAAAAAGGCAACAGCATGCACCTCAATCGCCTGTTCAACGGCACTCCCGCCAAACTCGCCGCCAAGCTGGCGGGCCTGCCCAAGCCGACCAATTGCATATGACCGAATACGCCCCGCTCGTCACCGTAACCCCCGCCGAACATCCGTTTGCGCAATTTGTACGCATCCTTGGCAAGGGCAAGCAAGGCGCCCGCAACCTCACTCGCGAGGAAGCGCGTGAAGCCATGGCCATGTTGATCGAAGAAAAAGTCGAGGACACCCAGCTCGGCGCCTTCCTGATGCTGCTGCGGCACAAGGAAGAAAGCGCGGAAGAACTGGCAGGCTTTACCGAAGCCATCCGCGCGCGCCTGCAGGCCCCGGCCCTGGCGGTGGATATCGACTGGCCGACTTACGCGGGCAAGAAGCGCCACCTGCCCTGGTATCTGCTGGCCGCCAAATGCCTGGCCCAGAACGGCGTGAAGATTTTCATGCATGGCGGCGGCGCCCATACCGCCGGGCGTCTCTATAGCGAACAGCTGCTCGGCCTGCTCGGCATTCCCTTGTGTCGCAACTGGCAATCCGTGGAATTGGCACTGGCACAGCACAATCTGGCGTTCATGCCCTTGGGCGACTGGGCGCCACAGCTGCAACGCATGATCGATCTGCGCAACACCCTGGGCCTGCGCTCACCCATCCACTCACTGGCACGTATCATCAACCCACTGGGCGCAC
This sequence comes from Pseudomonas sp. Pseusp88, assembly GCF_047303955.1. Classification (NCBI taxonomy): domain Bacteria; kingdom Pseudomonadati; phylum Pseudomonadota; class Gammaproteobacteria; order Pseudomonadales; family Pseudomonadaceae; genus Pseudomonas; species Pseudomonas sp. Pseusp88. The sequence goes on from NZ_JBGLYM010000002.1 coordinate 429,136, forward strand.
GCTGCGGCCTGCAAAGCATCTTTCACCCCGGCTATCAGAGCGTGCACCGCGATGCCAGCAGCCTGCTGGGCGATAACGCTATCGTGATCAAGGGCGACGGCGGTGAAATCGAGGTCAACCCCGACACTATCAGTCACCTCTATGGCACCAGCGGCGGGCAGCCATGGGATGAGGAATGGCCCGCACTGTCAGAGCGTCGCCACGTCAAACCTGCGACCCTCGATCCGCAGCAGTTGACCGCACTGTGGCGTGGCGAAATCGAAGACAGCTATCCACAACTGGCGCTGATCTCGACGATCGCTCTGGCCTTGCGTGGCCTTGGCATGCCCCGTGAGCAGGCGTTCACTCAGGCCCGGGTTTACTGGAACAAACGGGATCTATCTATTTAATCGATGTTAACCCCGTACAATTTGCGCCATTCGTTCGAACCATTCTAATTAAACTGTTCTCCAATCCTTTAACACTTATAGATTGGAGTCAGACATGGGCCTTCTCGTCGAAGGACGCTGGCATGACCAGTGGTACGAAAGCAGCAAAGATGGCGCGTTCCAACGGGAAAACGCCCAGCGTCGCAATTGGGTGACCGCCGATGGAAAACCCGGCCCGACCGGTGAAGGTGGCTTTGTTGCCGAAGCCGGGCGCTACCATTTGTATGTCTCGCTGGCGTGCCCCTGGGCCCATCGCACCCTGATCATGCGCAAGCTCAAGGGCCTGGAAAGTCTGATTGATGTCTCGGTGGTCAGTTGGCTGATGCTGGAAAACGGCTGGACCTTCGATCAGGACAAAGGCTCGACCGGCGACAAACTCGACGGTCTGGAATTTCTCCATCAGCGTTACACTACCGACGATCGCTACTACACCGGCCGCGTCACCGTACCTGTGCTGTGGGACAAGAAGCTCAACCGTATCGTCAGCAACGAGTCGTCGGAAATCATCCGCATGTTCAACTCAGCCTTCAACGGGCTGACCGGTAATCATCTGGACTTCTACCCTGCGCCACTGCGGGCAGAGATCGACGAGCTGAACGAGCGTATTTATCCCGCAGTGAATAACGGCGTATATCGCGCAGGTTTTGCTACCGCACAGGGCGCCTATGAGCAGGCCTATGATGGCTTGTTTGCCGAGCTGGATGTGTTGGAAGAACGGTTGAGCAAGAAGCGCTACCTGACGGGCGAACACCTGACCGAAGCCGATATCCGGCTATTTACCACCATCGTGCGCTTCGATGCGGTGTATTACGGTCACTTCAAATGCAACCTGCGCCGGATCAGCGACTACCCGAACCTGCAAAACTGGCTGCGCGAGCTCTACCAGTGGCCCGGCGTCGCAGAAACCGTAGACCTGGAGCACATCAAGGGCCATTACTACGCCAGCCACCGCACCATCAATCCGACCGGCATCGTGCCCAAGGGGCCGACCCTGAGCTTCGATGCGGATCATGATCGTGCGCGCCTGAGCGGCAGTGGTGTCTGGGCCTGAAAGCCTTGGGACGTGACATTTGTGGGATCGGCTTCAGCCGGGAAAGCTCTACCTCAGGCGATAGAAATGTATCGATCCTGCCTGAGCCTTCCCGGCTAACGCCGGTCCCACATTTATTGATGCTGTATTTGCCGCGTTACATATTGCCTTGCGCACCTTCGAACCAGGCCAGTTTCTCGCGTAGCTGAACCACTTCGCCGACTATGACCAACGTGGGTGCATGCACCTCGTGCTCAGCCACCAGTTGCGGCAAGTTGGCCAGTGTTCCGGTAAAGACCCGCTGATTCTGCGTGGTGCCCTGCTGGATCAGCGCCGCAGGAGTATCAGCGGCTCGACCATGCCTGATCAGGCCTTCGCAGATCATCGGCAAACCGACCAGCCCCATGTAGAACACCAGGGTCTGGGCCGGAGCCACCAAATCAGCCCAAGGCAGATCAGTGCTGCCGTCCTTGAGATGGCCCGTCACAAAGCGCACCGACTGGGCATAGTCGCGATGCGTCAGGGGAATACCGGCGTAAGCGGCGCAACCGCTGGCGGCCGTAATGCCCGGCACCACTTGAAATGGAATGCCATGAGCCGCCAGCTCTTCGATTTCCTCGCCGCCACGGCCGAAGATAAATGGGTCGCCCCCCTTGAGCCGCACCACTCGCTTGCCTTGCTGAGCCAACGCCACCAGTTGCTGGTTGATCTGCTCCTGGGGCAAGGCATGATCCGCGCGGCGCTTGCCGACATAGATGCGTTCGGCGTCACGACGGCACAGCTCAAGGATCGCCGGCGCCACCAGACGGTCATAGAGCACCACGTCGGCCTGTTGCATCAAGCGCAGGGCACGGAAGGTCAGTAGATCCGGATCACCAGGTCCCGCTCCCACCAGATAGACTTCGCCCTTGCCTGAAGGCGCTTCGCCAGCGATTTTCGCCAGCAACAGACGTTCGGCTTCGGCGCCCTGCCCGGCCAGCTGTCGATCAGCGATCGGGCCCTGGAACACGTCTTCCCAGAATGCGCGGCGTTGCTGCACATCGGGAAACAGCCCTTTGACCTGATTGCGAAAACGCGCAGCCAGACCGGCCAGTTGCCCGTAGGTGGAAGGAATCCAGGTTTCCAGCTTGGCCCGGATCAACCGTGCCAGCACCGGCGCATCACCGCCACTGGAGACCGCGATCACCAAGGGCGAACGGTCGACAATGGCAGGGAAAATCACACTGCACAGCGCGGGAGCGTCGACCACATTGACCGGCACGCAACGCTTGTGGGCATCCTGGGATACCTGGGCATTGAGCGGCTCGTCGTCAGTGGCAGCGATAACCAGCACACAACCATCCAGATCACTTTCAAGATAGCCGCGCGACAGCACCAGGCCACCAGCGGCTGTGACCAGTTCAGCCAGTTGCGTTTCGACCTGGGGTGCAACCACCCGCAACAACGCACCGGCATCGGCCAGCAGGCGGGATTTACGCAAGGCAATCTCGCCGCCGCCGACCACCAACACCCAGCTGCCGCGCAGATTATGGAACAGCGGCAGAAATTCCATTTAGCCGATGACCTCAAGGCCGCCCATGTACGGCTTGAGCACTTCAGGGATGCGGATCGAACCGTCAGCCTGCTGATAGTTTTCCAGCACCGCGACCAGGGTACGGCCAACAGCCAGACCGGAGCCGTTCAGGGTGTGCACCAGCTCCGGCTTGCCGGTTTCTGGGTTGCGCCAGCGAGCCTGCATGCGGCGCGCCTGGAAGTCGCCGCAGTTGGAGCACGACGAAATTTCGCGGTACTTGTCCTGGCTCGGAATCCACACCTCCAGGTCGTAGGTCTTGACGGCGCTGAAGCCCATATCGCCGGTGCACAGGGCCAGTACGCGGTAAGGCAACTCCAGCAGCTGCAGGACGCGTTCGGCGTTGGCGGTCAGGCCTTCGAGAGCTTCCATCGACTTTTCAGGCTCGACGATCTGCACCATCTCGACCTTGTCGAACTGGTGCTGGCGGATCATGCCGCGGGTATCGCGACCCGACGCACCGGCTTCGCTGCGGAAGCATGGGGTGTGGGCAACGAACTTCAACGGCATCTGCCTGGCGTCGACGATTTCCCCGGCAACAATATTGGTCAGGGACACTTCGGCGGTCGGGATCAGGTACAGGTCGGCCTCACCTTCGCGGGAGATCTTGAACAGATCTTCCTCGAACTTCGGCAACTGACCAGTACCTTGCAGGGCCGGAGCCTGGACCAGATAAGGTGTGTACGCCTCTTCATAGCCGTGCTCGGTGACATGCAGATTGATCATGAACTGCGCCAAGGCGCGATGCAGGCGGGCAATCGGGCCGCGCAGCAGGGCAAAGCGAGCGCCGGACAGCTTGGCCGCAGTTTCGAAGTCCAGCCAGCCGAACTTCTCGCCCAGGGCAACGTGATCCTGTACCGTGAAATCGAAGGCAGTCGGGGTGCCCCAGCGACGCACTTCGACGTTGTCGTCTTCATCGGCACCCACCGGCACCGACTCATGGGGCAGGTTCGGCATGCTCAGCAGCATGGCGTCCAGTTCAGCCTGGATCGCATCCAGCTCGACCTTGCCGCTGCTCAATTCGCTGCCCATGCGCTCGACATCAGCCATCAGCGGGGCGATATCTTCGCCACGCTGCTTGGCCTGGCCGATGGATTTGGAACGGGCATTGCGCTCGGCCTGCAACTGCTCGGTGCGGGTCTGAACGGTCTTGCGCTGGTTTTCCAGCGCTTCAATGCGGGCCACATCCAGGGTGAAACCACGGGAAGTCAGGCGATCCGCTACGTCCTGAAGTTGAGTACGTAACAGTTTGGAATCGAGCATGGTGTTCTCTCGTCTATCAAAGTCTGGTCAAGGTCAGGCCGAGCCAGGTGGCAAGCAGCCCGCCGAATACACTGATACCCGCATAGCCCAGGGCCAGTGGCACTTGCCCGCTTTCCAGCAGGCGCAATGTATCCAGTGAAAAGGATGAAAAGGTCGTCAGACCGCCTACAAAGCCGACAATCAGGCCGGCACGAATCTCAATGGGCACTTCCGGGCGCAGCAGGAACAAGCCGTACAACACGCCGATGATCAGGCAACCGACCAGGTTCACCGCCAACGTAGCGCCGTAGAAATGTTTAGGCCAGTTGGCCGTGACCCAAGTACCCGTCGCAAAGCGCAATAATGTACCAGCGATACCGGCCAGGGACACCGCAAGAATGGTCTGAAACACCTACTTTCTCCGCTGACGAGGGCTGGCCCGGTCCAGGGCAGCCAAATGTTTGAGTTTTTCGCCTATTTTCAATTCAAGACCACGGGGCACCGGCTGGTAGTAGTGACGCGGCTCCAGCTCTTCGGGGAAGTAGTCCTCGCCTGCCGCATAGGCATCGGGCTCATCATGTGCGTAACGGTACTCTTCGCCATAGCCCAATTGTTTCATCAGCTTGGTCGGAGCATTACGCAGGTGCAGCGGCACTTCGAGCGAACCATGCTCCGTGGCTTCGCGCATGGCGGCCTTGAAGCCCATGTACACCGCGTTACTCTTCGGCGCACAGGCCAGATAGACAATGGCCTGAGCCACTGCCAGCTCGCCTTCCGGGCTGCCCAGACGCTCCTGCACGTCCCAGGCCGACATGCACAGTGGCAGCGCTCGCGGGTCGGCATTGCCGATATCTTCGCTGGCCATGCGCACCACACGGCGCGCCAGATACAGCGGATCGCAACCACCGTCGATCATCCGCGCGAACCAGTACAGCGCCGCATCAGGATTGGAGCCGCGAATGGATTTATGCAACGCCGATATCTGGTCGTAGAAGGCCTCGCCGCCCTTGTCGAAACGGCGTCGTCCATCGCCGAGCAGGCCCTGGAGCATCTCGACGCCGATGACGCTGCCGTCATCGGCCAGGTCGGCAGCGTTTTCCAGCAGGTTGAGCATCCGTCGGCCATCGCCATCGGCAGCGGACATCAACATGGCAAAGCCTTCGTCGTCAAGACTGAGGTTCTGTTTGCCCAGCCCGCGCTCTTCGGTCAATGCGCGATGAACCAGCTTGCGCAGCGCCGCCTCGTCGAGGCTCTTGAGCACATAGACCCGTGCCCGGGACAACAGCGCGTTGTTCAGCTCGAAAGAGGGATTTTCCGTGGTCGCGCCGATGAAGATGAGCGTACCGTCTTCGACATAGGGCAGGAAGGCATCCTGCTGCGACTTGTTGAAGCGATGCACCTCATCGACGAACAGGATCGTACGACGCCCGTACTGACCGGCCTGTTGCTTGGCGACTTCGACAGCCTGGCGGATTTCCTTGACCCCGGCCAGCACCGCTGAAACCGTTTCGAAATGTGCGTCGGAGACCTTGGCCAGCAGCCGTGCCAGGGTCGTCTTGCCCACCCCTGGCGGCCCCCAGAAGATCATCGAGTGCAGCGCACCCTGCTCCAGAGCCTCGCGCAACGGCTTGCCATGGGCGAGCAAGTGCTCCTGACCGACGTACTCGTCCAGATTGGTGGCACGCAGGCGCGCCGCCAGGGGCTGAGCTATCGGGTCGCTACGAAACAAGTCCATGGGCTGCGCTTGAAACCTCTTATTCCTGAATGACGTCGGCGCCCTTCGGAACCTGGAACTGGAACTTGCTCGCCGCTACGGTCTCGTTAGCCTTGACCCCGGTAAACAGGATATTGGTGCGCTGGCCGACGCTGTCGATCAACTGCATGTCGTTGATCATGCCGTTACGGAAGGACAGGCGCAGGCTGTCGAACAACGTGTCCTTGGTCTTGGGCTTGAGCACGAAGTCGATCACGTTGCCAGCTTCCTTGGCGGTGATATCAAAACTCTCGCTGATCTTCGACACATCGCCGGACAGCAGCAGCGCGGGGGTCTGGGTCAGACGCTGATCCAGGGTCTTGATGGTGACCTGTTGCAAGTCCGGGTCCCACAGGGAAACCTTCTTGCCATCGGAAACCATCAACTGCTCCTGCGGTGCGTCGGTGTGCCAGTAGAACTGGCCGGGCCGCTGCAGGACCATCTCACCCGCGGTTTCCTGCAGCTGCGTGCCGGAACCGTCCAGGCTCAGCTGCGAGAAGCGTGCGCTGAGTGTCTTGGAGTTTTCCAGCAACTGGGTCAGACGGGCCACGTCCTTGCTGTCGGCATGGGCCGGGACAACGGAAAAGGTCAGAGCAGTAGCCAGTAACAGGCGGATCAGACGCATGGGAGTCCTCTTGAATGCAGTGGGCTCCCGGCAGCGTGTCATTACGCTGGCCGGGTAAATAGAGCAGCTGAAGGGTCAGTCGCGCATCGGGCCCGGCGCAATCACTTCGCGCGAGCCGTTGGTGTTCATGGACGTCACGACGCCCGCCATTTCCATGGCTTCGATCATTCGCGCCGCGCGGTTGTAACCGATCTTGAGCTTGCGCTGCACAGCAGAAATCGAAGCGCGACGGCTTTCCAGGACGAACTTGACGGCTTCGTCGTACAGCGCATCGCTCTCGCTGTCCTCGGCGCCTTCGCCACCGCCACCATCGAACCCGCTGCCCGCTTCTTCGACGCCGGCGAGAATATCCTCGTTGTAGTCCGGCACGCCGCGCAGCTTCCAGGCTTCCACCACGCGATGGACCTCATCGTCCGAGACGAAGGCGCCATGCACGCGAATCGGCAAGCTGGTGCCCGGTGGCATGTACAGCATGTCACCGTGGCCGAGCAGTTGTTCGGCACCGCCCTGGTCGATGATGGTCCGGGAGTCGATCTTACTCGATACCTGGAACGCCATGCGTGTCGGGATGTTGGCCTTGATCAGACCGGTGATCACGTCCACGGACGGACGTTGAGTAGCCAGGATCAAGTGGATACCGGCTGCCCGGGCCTTCTGGGCGATACGGGCGATGAGTTCTTCGACCTTCTTGCCGACGATCATCATCATGTCGGCGAATTCATCGACCACCACCACAATGGTCGGCAGGGTCTTGAGCAGCGGCGCTTCGTCATGAATGCTTTCACGGCGATACGTCGGATCGGACAGCGGCGTGCCCTCTTCCTCGGCGTCCTTGACCTTGCGGTTGAAGCCAGCGAGGTTTCGCACGCCCATGGCCGCCATCAGCTTGTAGCGACGCTCCATCTCGGCGACGCTCCAGCGCAGGGCGTTGGCCGCATCCTTCATGTCGGTGACTACCGGGCAGAGCAGATGCGGAATACCCTCGTAGATCGACAGCTCGAGCATTTTCGGGTCGATCATGATCAGGCGTGCATCTTCCGGCCCCGACTTGAACAGTATCGACAGGATCATCGCGTTGACCCCCACCGACTTACCGGAACCGGTGGTACCAGCTACCAGCAGGTGCGGCATCTTCGCCAGGTCAACGATGATCGGCTTGCCGCCAATGTCATGGCCCAGAGCCATGGTGACCGGCGACTTGGCATCATCGTATTCCGGCGACGACAGTACTTCGGAGAAGCGCACGATCTGCCGGTCTTCGTTGGGAATCTCGATGCCTACGGTGGTCTTGCCGGGAATCACCTCGACCACGCGCACACTGGTCACCGCCAGGGAGCGCGCCAGGTCCTTGGCCAGGTTGGCGATGCGGCTGACCTTCACGCCTGCCGCCGGCTGAATTTCGTAACGGGTGATGACGGGGCCGGGGTGGATCGAGTCCACCGTCACTTCGACACCGAACTCCTTGAGTTTGATTTCCAGCAGATGCCCCACCGCCGCCAGGGATTCGGGAGAATAATTGAGCTTTTTCTTCTCGGCCGGATCAAGGATCGAGATCGGCGGCAAGGTGCCTTCCACGGCGCTGTCGACGAACAACGATACCTGTTTTTCCTTCTGTACACGCTTGCTCGGCTCCGGCGGACGGGCCGGTGCAGGGGCGATAACAGCCGGAACGTGCTTCTCGCGCTCAGTCATGTGAGTACTGAGGGACTGTTCGCGCTCGATCAGGCGCTCCTTGGCCTTGGCCTGCTCACGACGATCCGACGCCACTGGCGCCACCACGTCCTTGATCCGGACATCGACTTCGCGCAATTGCGCGACCATCTGCTTGCGATCGCTACGGGCCATCCACCAGCGATTGGCGGCACCCTGGAACAGTTCGAGCAGATCAAGGGTTATCTTGCCGGTCAGGTCCATGACCTTGAACCAGGACAGATCGGTGAATACGGTAAGGCCGAACAGGAACAGGGCAATGAACAGCAAGGTGCTGCCCTGGACATTGAGGGCTTTCTGCGCGAGATCACCGAGGACTTCGCCCAGCACACCGCCCGCCGAGCCAGGGAAACCGGCTGAGTAATGGAAATGGATATGGGCCAGGGCGGCACCCGCCAGGACCAGGAACACCAGGCCGATCAGGCGCCAGGAGAACAGCCAGCCGCTCCATTGCCAGGGCTCATGACGCTGGCGAAAGACCTGCCAGGCCTTGACCGCCAGCAGCAGAGGGAAAATGTAGGCGAAATAGCCCAGGACCATGAACAGGATATCGGCACTGAAGGCCCCTGCACGGCCCGCAGCGTTCTGAACCTGCACGGCACTGCTGGTGTGGCTCCAGCCCGGATCGTTGGGGTCGTAGCTCAACAAGGCCATCATCAGGTAAAGACACAGCGCCCCGAAGGCAATCAGCGCACCTTCCTTGAGTCGGTAGTGCAACTGTTGCCGCCAGAGTGGAACAGGGCTGGGTGCTAAGGTGGACTTCTTCAAAACGCTTGTTTTCCTGCGCCGGGCGCGAACATCTGTAGTTGATCATTCATTTTGCAAACATCTAGTCTGGCGTGCGCCACGCATATCTTCAAGGCCCAGCCACAACGCTCAATTTGAGCATGCATTGCCTTGCGTGACAAAGGGTTATGTCGTATTCCTGACCATCGACCCGAGCCGGGAACAGCCCGTGGTACAAAAGTGTAAACGGAGACTTCAAAATGGCGACGAACTGTGACCACACTTGGGGCCTGGAGTTGCACTCCGGCCGCCGCCCTCCCCTCCCCTGCCAAGCCCTGAATCTATGCTGACCTGGTTACAACGCAACACGTTCGACTTCCCGCCCCTGGCCAAGGCCTTGCGCGATCCTGACGGCCTGCTGGCAGCAGGCGGCGATCTGTCGCCGGACCGATTGGTCAGCGCCTATCGCCATGGCTGCTTTCCGTGGTTCATGGAAGGCCAACCAATCCTCTGGTGGTCGCCGGACCCGCGCACCGTGCTCTTCCCCGAAGAGATACATATCTCCCGCAGCCTTGCCAAGGTCATGCGTCAGGGCCGCTTTGAGGTGACCTTCGACCGCGACTTCGCGGCAGTCATCCAGGGTTGCGCAGGACCTCGGGACTACGTTGACGGCACCTGGATCACTGGCGCCATGCAGACCGCCTATCTGGAGCTGCATCGGCGCGGACACGCCCACAGTGTCGAAGTCTGGGAACAGGGTCAATTGGTTGGCGGGCTCTACGGACTGGCAATGGGCCAGCTGTTTTTCGGCGAATCCATGTTCAGTCGCACCGATAACGCCTCCAAAGTAGGTTTCGCCACGCTGGTCGAACGCCTGCACGCCTGGGGTTTTGTGCTGATCGACTGCCAGATGCCTACCGAACACCTGCACAGCTTCGGCGCCCGGCCAATTCCCCGAAGCGACTTTGCCGACTACCTGAGCAGGCATCTGGATCTGGCAAATAACGCCGACTGGCTGCCTAGGCGAGTCGGGTAGGCTGGCTTACACTCTTACTAGTGTTTTTTCTCAGGGGGCTGATATGACAGAGCTGGCGCGGCTGAAGTTTTATGCCACTCAACCCCATTCCTGCAGCTACCTGCCGGAGGAACAGGCGACCACGCTATTCCTCGACCCCAGTCAGCCGATGGATGTGCAGGTGTATGCCGATCTTTCCGACATGGGCTTTCGTCGCAGCGGCGATCATCTCTACCGCCCCCACTGCCAGAATTGCAGCGCCTGCGTACCGGCACGTATCCCGGTGGACATTTTCGTCCCGGACCGCCAGCAGAAACGCATCGTCAAACGCAATGCCGATATCCAGGTGCACAGCACCAAGCCGCGCTTCACCGAAGAATATTTCGATCTCTACCAGCGCTACATCGAGCAACGTCACGCTGACGGCGACATGTTTCCGCCCAGCCGCGATCAGTTTTCCACCTTTCTGGTGCGTGACCTGCCATTTTCCCGCTTCTACGAGTTCCGCGCCGGTGAGCGTCTGCTCGCCGTTGCCGTCACCGACCTGCTGCCCAATGGCCTTTCGGCGGTTTATACCTTCTACGAACCGGATGAAGAACGGCGCAGCCTGGGGCGCTACGCGATTCTCTGGCAGATCGCCGAAGCGACACGCCTGCAGCTGCATGCGGTGTACCTGGGCTACTGGATAAAGAACTGCAAAAAGATGAACTACAAGACCCAATATCGACCAATCGAGCTGCTGACGAATCAGAGGTGGGTGACTCTTTATTGAAGCCCTTGGCTAAAAGCGCATTTTTCGGGCACAATGCACGCCGCTTTTGCCTGGCGCCACTTGCACCGGGCCACTCATCAGATTCCGAGGGCTTTACTGCATGTCGAAAGAAGACAGCTTCGAAATGGAAGGCACTGTCGTCGACACCCTGCCCAACACCATGTTTCGTGTGGAGTTGGAAAACGGGCACGTCGTAACCGCGCACATCTCCGGCAAGATGCGCAAGAACTACATCCGTATTTTGACCGGTGACAAGGTGCGTGTTGAACTGACGCCCTACGACTTGAGCAAAGGGCGCATTACCTACCGCGCCCGCTAACTCAAGCTTGAATGAAAACGCCTGGCATCTGCCGGGCGTTTTTGTGTGCCCGGATTTTGACCTGACTGTCAGCCGCGCAAAAAAAGCCCCGCACCTCTTTCGAGATGCGGGGCTTTTTTGAGGCTTGAGACTTAAGCCATTTCAGCGGTGGTTTCGAACTCGAAGGTGATTTCGCCATCCTTGATGTCGACGTGTACCACGCCGCCATGTTCGGACAACTCGCCGAAGAGAATTTCCTCGGCCAGCGGACGCTTGATCTTGTCCTGGATCAGGCGAGCCATCGGCCGCGCGCCCATCGCCGCATCGTAGCCACCCTGCGCCAGCCAGCTTCTGGCCGCGTCCGAGACTTCCAGCAGGACACGCTTGTCTTCCAGTTGCGCCTGCAGCTCGGTAAGGAACTTGTCCACCACGCTCTTGATAACCTCATGGCTGAGGCGACCGAATTGGATGATGGTGTCCAGGCGGTTGCGGAATTCCGGCGTGAAGCTCTTCTTGATGACTTCCATGGCATCTGACGAATGGTCCTGATGCGTGAAGCCAATCGAAGCCCGCGCAGCAGTTTCGGCACCAGCGTTGGTAGTCATGATGACAATAACATTGCGGAAGTCCGCCTTGCGCCCGTTGTTATCGGTCAGGGTGCCGTGGTCCATGACCTGCAGCAGCAGGTTGAAGACCTCCGGGTGAGCCTTCTCGATTTCATCGAGCAACAACACGCAATGCGGCTGCTTGGTGATCGCTTCGGTCAACAGACCGCCCTGGTCAAAACCGACGTAACCCGGCGGAGCACCGATCAGGCGCGAGACGGTATGCCGTTCCATGTACTCGGACATGTCGAAGCGCACCAGCTCGATACCCAGCGCCTTGGCCAGCTGACGTGCGGCTTCGGTCTTGCCGACACCGGTAGGGCCGGCGAACAGGAAGGAACCGACTGGCTTGTCAGGCGACTTCAGGCCGGCCCGGGACAGCTTGATAGCCGTCGACAGCGAGTCGATGGCCGCATCCTGACCGAATACGGTGAGCTTGAGATCACGCTCCAGGTTACGCAGCAGTTCCTTGTCGGAACTGTTGACGTGTTTTGGCGGGATCCGCGCAATCTTGGCGACGATGTCCTCGACCTGCGGCACTTCAATGCGTTTGACACGCTTGTCGGCCGGTTGCAGGCGCTGGTAGGCACCCGCTTCGTCGATGACGTCGATGGCCTTGTCGGGCATATGACGATCGTTGATGTAGCGCGAAGCCAGCTCGGCGGCGGCACGCAGGGCCTCATCACTGTATTCGATACCGTGATGCTGCTCGAAGCGCCCTTTCAGGCCGCGCAGGATGCCGATGGTGTCATCCACCGAAGGCTCCGACACATCGACCTTCTGGAAACGCCGCGCCAGGGCCCGATCCTTCTCGAAAATCCCGCGGAATTCCTGGAAGGTGGTCGAACCGATGCACCGAATATCCCCGGACGAGAGCAACGGCTTGAGCAGATTGGAAGCATCCATGACGCCACCGGACGCCGCACCGGCACCAATGATTGTGTGGATTTCATCGATGAACAGAATGGCATGGGGACGTTTTTTCAGCTCATTGAGCAGCGCCTTGAAGCGCTTCTCGAAATCGCCGCGGTATTTGGTCCCGGCCAGCAAGGCGCCCAGGTCGAGAGAGTAGACGACACTGCTGGCGAGCAGATCAGGCACCTGATTGTCGACGATGCGCTTGGCCAGGCCTTCGGCGATGGCGGTTTTGCCCACGCCGGCCTCACCTACCAGCAATGGGTTGTTCTTGCGCCGACGCGCCAGAATCTGGGCGACGCGCTCGACTTCAACCTCACGGCCGACCAACGGATCGATACGACCCTGGCGCGCCAATTCATTCAGGTTGCTGGCATAGGCATCCAGAGGATTGCCTGAGGAAGAAGACTCACCGCCCTCGTCGTCCTGCATATCTTGCTCACCTTCAGAATGATCGCCGTGCCCAGGGACCTTGGAGATACCGTGGGCGATATAGTTGACGACATCGATGCGGGCAACGCTCTGCTGCTTGAGCAGGAACACTGCCTGGCTTTCCTGTTCGCTGAAAATCGCGACCAGTACGTTAGCGCCGGTGACTTCACGCTTGCCGGAGCTCTGCACATGGAAAACCGCGCGCTGCAATACGCGCTGGAAGCCAAGGGTAGGTTGGGTTTCTCGATCCTCGTCATGCACGGGGATGAGGGGGGTAGTGGAATCGATGAACTCTTGCAGATCATGTTTGAGTTTATCGAGGTTTGCGCCGCAGGCACGCAGAACAGTGGCGGCAGCCTCATTATCCAATAGAGCCAGCAGGAGATGTTCGACGGTCATGAACTCATGACGCTTCGAACGTGCCTCCTTGAAGGCCAGATTGAGGGTGACTTCGAGCTCACGGTTTAACATAGCTTCACCTCATACCCAAGTGGTCGGCGTTTAACCGTCCTTCTCGATCTCACAGAGTAGCGGATGCTGGCTTTCCCTGGCGTATTGGTTGACCTGCATTGCCTTGGTCTCGGCGATGTCGCGGGTAAACAATCCGCAGACTGCCCGTCCCTCTGTATGGACGGCCAGCATGACCTTGGTCGCCAGCTCACGATTCAGGTTAAAGAACACCTCGAGCACTTCGACGACGAAATCCATCGGGGTGTAATCATCGTTAAATAAAACCACCTTGTACATCGGTGGCGCCTGCAATGCCGGCTTGGCGTCCTGTACCGCGATCCCGGCCGCGTCATCCTCGTGGGGCTGCTGACCATCCTGATTGAATGTTAGTCGAATCTTGCTGATTGCATGCATGGAAAGAAAGGTTCGTAGGGGGGCGGATTGAATAATTAGTCGCAGTCTGACCGGTTTTCAAATGGACCGCCGCATGACCTTGACTATCGGCTAAACGGTGTTACAAACAATAGAACCCACATTGGGTAAAAAGGGTCCGCGTAGTCAACCAAAATTTTTTTCGGTCAGGCGGAGTGAGGTGGATGATACTCCAGACGGAGTCCTTTGCAGAGGGATATGACTATGCTCAGTGGTAAGGTCAAGTGGTTCAATAATGCTAAAGGCTATGGCTTCATTGTTGAGGACGGCAAGAATGACGACCTGTTCGTCCATTACTCCGCCATCCAAATGGAAGGTTATAAAACCCTCAAGGCAGGCCAACCGGTCAGCTTCGAGATCATTCAGGGGCCCAAGGGTCTGCATGCCGTGAAGATCGAGAGCCTCAAGACTCCCGAAACCGCCCCTTCAGCACATGCCGGTTCTTTAGCTGCCGCTCACAAGCCCGAGCACGCCACAGCCGAATAGGACAGCCGTCCTTACAGCTCCGCTCAGAAACCGGTCCGCTCATGCAGTTGGAACAGGCCGGTTGCGCAGGCTCGCCTGCACCTCGACAAAACTCCCCAGGCCGCCACGCCTCGCCGCACCCAGCCCGGGCGCACCAGCTCTTGCCTGCACCTCTCTGACCAGTGACCTCGACCAACGGCGAATATCTCTCATTCGATAGTACGCATAGCATTAATGCTAGAGCGCAATCGTTTGATATACTCCGCGCCGTGACTTATGAGTCATAGGGGCTTAACAGTCTGGAACGAGACTTTCAGCCTTTAAGGTACGTAGCGCCAGACCCGGCGCACGCGCTCGCTCGACTGATGCACCCACCATCACCGCGAATAAAGCTCGACTTTCGGCTCAAAAGGGACTTGTGAGCACGCGCGCATACCCTGCGCAGATCGAGATTTTGTGCATGCTCAGCAAAACAGAGAGTTCATACCAAATGTCTAACCGCTCGAAGATCATCTATACCTTCACCGACGAAGCCCCTGCCCTCGCCACCTATTCGTTGCTGCCTATCATCGAGGCTTACACCGCTTCTTCCGATATCGCCGTCGAAACCCGCGATATCTCCCTGGCAGGCCGTGTTCTCGCAAGCTTCCCAGAGTCGCTTGGTGCCGATCAACAAGTGGCTGACCATCTGGCCGAGCTCGGCGAACTGGCCAACACGCCTGAAGCCAACATCATCAAGCTGCCGAACATCAGCGCTTCCGTTCCTCAGCTGGTCGCCACCATCAAAGAACTGCAAGACAAGGGCTTCAAGATCCCGGATTACCCGGAAGCCCCTGCCAGTGACGCCGAGAAAGAAACTCGCGCACGCTATGACAAGATCAAAGGCAGCGCCGTGAACCCGGTTCTGCGTGAAGGCAACTCCGATCGTCGCGCGCCGCTGTCGGTCAAGAACTACGCGCGCAAGCACCCACACAAGATGGGCGCCTGGGCAGCCGACTCGAAATCCCACGTTGCCTATATGAGCAATGGCGATTTCTACGGCAGCGAAAAGGCCGCTCTGATTCCGGCCGCTGACACTGTCAAGATTGAACTGATCGCCCAGGACGGCAGCACCACCGTCCTGAAAGAGAAAACCGCCGTCAAGGCTGGCGAAATCATCGACAGCTCGGTAATGAGTGCCAAGGCACTGCGCAGCTTCGTGGCTGCCGAGATCGCCGACGCCAAGGCCAAGGGCGTACTGTTCTCGGTACACTTGAAAGCCACCATGATGAAGATCTCCGATCCGATCATGTTCGGCCTGATCGTTGCCGAGTTCTATAACGACGCGCTGACCAAGCACGCCGACATCCTCAAGGAAATCGGTTTCAACCTGAACAACGGTATCGGCGACCTGTACGATCGCATCGGCGCACTGCCGGCGGACAAGCAAGCCGAAATCAAGGCTGACATCGAAGCGGTCTACGCCGTGCGCCCATCCCTGGCCATGGTTAACTCCGACAAGGGCATCACCAACCTGCACGTACCAAGCGACGTCATTGTCGACGCCTCGATGCCTGCAATGATCCGTGATTCCGGCAAGATGTGGGGCACCGACGGTCAACTGCACGATACCAAGGCAGTGATCCCGGATCGCTGCTACGCCACCATCTACCAGGCTGTGATCGAAGACTGCAAGAAACACGGCGCCTTCGACCCTGTGACCATGGGCAGCGTGCCAAACGTCGGCCTGATGGCACAGAAAGCCGAAGAGTACGGCTCCCACGACAAGACCTTCCAGATCAAGGCACCTGGCGTTGTCCGCGTGACCGACGGCCAGGGCAAGGTCCTGATGGAACAGACCGTCGAAGCCGGCGATATCTGGCGCATGTGCCAGGCCAAGGACGCACCGATCCAGGACTGGGTCAAGCTTGCCGTCAACCGCGCCCGCGCCAGCAACACCCCGGCCGTTTTCTGGCTGGACCCGGCACGCGCCCACGACAGCGCCATGATCGCCAAAGTGCAGAAGTACCTGGGCGACCACGATACTTCGGGCCTGGACATCCAGATCATGTCTCCGGTCGACGCAATGAAGTTCACCCTGGACCGCACCCGTGCCGGCAAGGACACCATCTCGGTGACCGGTAACGTACTGCGTGACTACCTGACCGACCTGTTCCCGATCATGGAACTGGGCACCAGCGCCAAGATGCTGTCCATCGTGCCACTGATGAGCGGTGGCGGCCTGTTCGAAACCGGCGCCGGTGGTTCGGCCCCGAAACACGTACAGCAATTCGTCGAAGAAAACTTCCTGCGCTGGGACTCCCTGGGCGAATTCCTCGCGCTGGCGGCTTCCCTGGAGCACTTGGGTCACGCCTACAACAACCCTAAAGCACTGGTTCTGTCCAAGACTCTCGACCAGGCTACTGGCGAGTTCCTGGACCGCAACAAGTCGCCTTCGCGTAAAGTCGGCAACATCGACAACCGCGGCAGCCACTTCTACCTGGCCCTGTACTGGGCACAGGCACTGGCCGCGCAAACCGACGATGCCGCCCTGCAAGCGCAATTCGCACCTCTGGCCAAGACCTTGACCGACAACGAAGCAACTATCGTTGCCGAGCTCAACGCCGTTCAAGGCAAGCCGGTGGACATCGGTGGCTACTACCACCCAAATGCCGAGCAGACCAGCAAAGCCATGCGTCCTAGCCCTACCTTCAACGCCGCTATCGCCGCGCTGAACTAAGCCAGTCCTGCATTCAACAGCCCCGGCCATGTGCCGGGGTTGTTGTTTCTGCGCACGATCAATGAAACATGCGGGTCTGGCTTTAGCCGGGAATGGTCCGGTACATCCACTACATTTGCTTTATCTTCACAAATGCCTTCCCGGCCAAAGCCGGTCCCACGAAGATTGCGACACAACCCTCACTACCACGGAGCATCCGTTTATATGCAATGGCTTGCCCACGTCACCGTCGCCACCATCGTCGAAGATCAGGGTCGCTTCCTCTTCGTCGAAGAACTCAAGGGTGGTCGTGCCGTACTTAATCAGCCTGCCGGGCATCTGGAGGCCAACGAAACCCTGCAACAGGCCGCCCTCCGCGAAACCCTGGAAGAAACCGGCTGGGACGTCGAACTGACCAGCGTGGTCGGCATCTATCTCTACACCGCGCCCAGCAACGGCGTGACCTACCAACGCATCTGCTTCGCCGCCAAGCCATTGCGCCACCACCCCGAGCTGGACCTGGATGATGGCATCATCGGCCCGTTATGGCTGAGCCGCGATGAACTGGCCGCCGAACAGCAGCGCTGGCGCAGCGAGCTGGTAATGCGCTGTGTCGAGGACTACCTGGGCGGCGAACGCTTCAGCCTCAATCTGCTGCGCGACACGGTATGAGACTCAGGGACGCGAGCCTGCTAGAATCGCGTCTTTTTTAAAGCTGCCCGTTGAACTCCTATGTCTGATCCAGCCCTTTCCTCACCAGAAAAGACGCGCGTCATCGTCGGCATGTCCGGCGGCGTAGACTCTTCCGTATCCGCCGTCCTGCTCATGGAGCAGGGTTATCAGGTGGAAGGCCTGTTCATGAAGAACTGGGAAGAAGACGATGGAACGGAATACTGCACCGCCCGCGAAGACCTCGCCGACGCCCAGGCCGTCTGTGACCGCATCGGCATCAAGCTGCACACCGCCAACTTCGCTGCGGAATACTGGGACAATGTCTTCGAGCACTTCCTCGAAGAGTACAAGGCCGGGCGCACGCCCAACCCGGACATCCTGTGTAACCGCGAAATCAAGTTCAAGGCGTTCCTCGACTACGCCATGAGCCTGGGTGCCGACCTCATTGCTACCGGCCACTACGTGCGCCGCCGTGACGTTGACGGCCGCACTGAACTGCTCAAGGGCCTGGACCCGAACAAGGACCAGAGTTACTTCCTGCATGCCGTCGGCGGCGAACAGATCGCCAAGACCCTGTTCCCGGTTGGCGAGCTGGAAAAGCCGGAAGTACGCGCCATCGCCGAGAAACATGGCCTGGCCACGGCAAAGAAGAAAGACTCCACCGGCATCTGTTTTATCGGCGAACGCCGTTTTACGGACTTCCTGCGCCAGTACCTGCCTGCCCAGCCGGGCATAATCAAGACCACTGAAGGCGAAGTCATCGGTCGTCACGCAGGCCTGATGTACCACACCATCGGCCAGCGCCAGGGCCTGGGCATCGGCGGCCTCAAGGACGCCGGTGACGAGCCGTGGTACGTACTGGTCAAGGACCTGGAGCACAACGAGCTGATCGTCGGCCAGGGTAACGACCATCCGTGGCTGTTTTCCCAGGCCCTGATTGCCTCGCAGATCTACTGGGTCAATCCGGTGGACCTGAGCAGCCCGCGTCGCCTGACCGCCAAGGTCCGCTATCGCCAGGGCGACCAGGCCTGCACACTGGAGCAGACCGCCGATGGCTACCGCGCCGTGTTCGACGAGCCACAGCGCGCCGTGACACCTGGACAATCCGTAGTGTTTTACGACGGTGAGATCTGCCTGGGTGGCGGCGTCATCGAAGTCGCCGAACCCTGGTACAGCAAGGACAAACGTTGATGAGCCCGATTCAGGAGCAACTCACCGCCCTGGGGGCCGTGTTTCAGGCCGCCGTGCTGGTCGATCGTATCGCCAAGACCGGCCAGGTCAACGACGCTGCGCTCAACTGCATGCTCGGCACCCTGCTGGTCCTGGACCCCAAGGACACCCTGGACGTCTTCGGTGGTGACGACCTGAATCTGCGCGAGGGTTATCGCGCCCTGGCCAGCGCCCTGGAGCGGGATCCGCAGACCTTGCAACGCGAGCCGCTGCGCTATGCCCTGTCGATGCTCGGCCTGGAACGTCAACTGGCCAAGCGCGACGACATGCTGGACACCATCGGCAAGCGTTTGCCGCAGATCAAGTCCCAGGTTGAACATTTTGGCGTGACCCACGAAAACGTCATTGCCGCGACCGGCGCGTTGTACCAGGACACCCTGAGCACCTTGCGCCAACGCATCCAGGTGCATGGCGACATGCGCAATCTGCAACAACCCAACAACGCCTCGAAGATCCGCGCCCTGCTCCTTGCCGGTATCCGCTGCGCCCGCCTTTGGCGACAAGTTGGCGGTCACCGCTGGCAACTGGTAATCAGCCGACGCAAGTTGTTGAAAGAACTGTACCCGTTGATGCACGGCTGACACCGCCTGCCATCGACACGCTTGCTCCACACGCTGGGCGATCTACGTTGGTCAGCCGGAACCGGTAAGACCCGAGATTTCATGTATGATATGCGCCCAATTTCGTTGACCGACTGTCCGAGAACACCCCATGCAGCTCTCTTCGCTCACTGCGGTTTCCCCTGTTGACGGCCGCTACGCCGGCAAAACCCAGGCCCTGCGCCCTATTTTCAGCGAATACGGTCTGATCCGTTTCCGCGTCATGGTTGAAGTACGCTGGCTCCAGCGCCTGGCCGCTCACCCGGCAATCACCGAAGTGCCGGCGTTCTCCGCCGAAGCCAATGCCATTCTCGACACCCTGGCCGAGGACTTCTCCCTGGTCCACGCCGAGCGCGTCAAAGAGATCGAACGCACCACCAACCACGACGTAAAAGCCGTGGAGTACCTGCTCAAGGAACAGGCTGCCAAGCTGCCTGAGCTGAACAAAGTCAGCGAGTTCATCCACTTCGCCTGCACCAGCGAGGACATCAACAACCTGTCCCACGCCCTGATGCTGCGCGAAGGTCGTGACAACGTGTTGCTGCCACTGATGCGCGAAATCGCCGGTTCCATCCGTGAACTGGCCATCCGCTTCGCCAACGTGCCAATGCTGTCGCGCACCCACGGTCAGCCGGCATCGCCGACCACCCTGGGCAAGGAACTGGCCAACGTGGTCTACCGTCTTGAGCGCCAGATCGCTCAATTCGCCGCCGTACCCCTGCTGGGCAAGATCAACGGCGCGGTGGGCAACTACAACGCTCACCTGTCGGCCTACCCGGACGTCGACTGGGAAGAAAACGCCCGTGCCTTCATCGAAGACGAACTGGGCCTGGGCTTCAACCCCTACACCACCCAGATCGAGCCGCATGACTATATCGCCGAGCTGTTCGACGCCATCGCCCGCTTCAACACCATCCTGATCGACTTCGATCGCGATATCTGGGGCTATATCTCCCTGGGCTATTTCAAGCAGCGCACCATCGCTGGCGAAATCGGTTCCTCGACCATGCCGCACAAGGTCAACCCGATCGACTTCGAAAACTCCGAAGGCAACCTGGGTATCGCCAACGCGCTGTTCCAGCACCTGGCGAGCAAACTGCCGATCTCCCGCTGGCAGCGCGACCTGACCGACTCCACCGTACTGCGCAACCTGGGCGTGGGCTTTGCCCATAGTGTCATCGCCTACGAAGCCAGCCTCAAAGGCATCGGCAAGCTGGAGCTGAACGAACAGAAGATCGCCGCCGACCTGGACGCCTGCTGGGAAGTCCTGGCCGAGCCGATCCAGACAGTCATGCGTCGCTACAACATCGAAAACCCATACGAAAAGCTCAAAGAGCTGACTCGCGGCAAAGGCATCAGCCCTGAAGCATTGCAGACTTTCATCGACGGTCTGGACATGCCTGCCGAAGCCCGTGCCGAGCTGAAAAAGCTCACGCCAGGCAACTACATTGGCAATGCCGTGGCCCAGGCCATGCGCATCTGACCTGCAACAAAACGCTCTAAGCGCCCGGCTGAGCCGGGCGTTTTTATTCCAGTCGTAAAAATTCGTTTTTTCAATAGGTTACACATGAATCCTGATATTCCTCTTCAGCTGCTTGGCGGCATCTCGGCACGCGTCTTCCTGCGTGACTACTGGCAGAAAAAGCCCCTGCTGATCCGTCAGGCAATCCCGGACTTCCAGAGCCCGATCGACCCGGACGAACTGGCTGGTCTGGCCCTGGAAGAAGAAGTCGAATCGCGTCTGGTGATCGAAAACGGCGACCGTCCATGGGAAATGCGTCGCGGCCCGTTCGCCGAAGACGCTTTCAGCGAGCTGCCGGAGCGCGACTGGACCCTGCTGGTGCAGTCCGTCGACCAGTTCGTCCCGGAAGTCGGCGAGCTGCTGGAAAACTTCCGTTTCCTGCCGAGCTGGCGCATCGATGACATCATGATCAGCTACGCCGCACCAGGCGGCAGCGTCGGTCCGCATTTCGACAACTACGACGTGTTCCTGCTGCAGGGCCACGGCAAGCGTCACTGGAAAGTCGGCCAGATGTGCGACTCCCAGAGCCCGCTGATCGAGCATGCGGACCTGCGCATCCTCGCCGAATTCCAGGACAGCGAAGAATGGACTCTGGAACCCGGCGACATGCTCTACCTGCCGCCGCGCCTGGCACATTGGGGTGTGGCCGTGGATGAGTGCGTGACCTATTCGGTGGGTTTCCGCGCGCCGAGCGCCGCAGAAGTATTAACCCATTTCACCGATTTCCTCAGTCAGTTCCTGCCGGATGAAGACCGTTACAGCGATGCCGATGCACAGCCGGTCAGCGATCCGCACCAGATCCAGCACGACGCTCTGGACCGCCTCAAAAGCCTGCTCGCTGAGCACATGAGCGACGAACGTCTGCTGCTGACCTGGTTCGGCCAGTTCATGACTGAGCCGCGCTACCCGGAACTGGTTGCAGGGAGCGAAGATCTGCAGGAAGAAGACCTGCTCGCCAGCCTGGAACAGGGCGCAGTACTCATTCGTAACCCGAGCGCGCGCCTGGCCTGGTCTGAAGTGGATGACGATTTGCTACTATTCGCCAGCGGCCAGAGCCGCCTGCTGCCAGGCCATCTGCGCGAGCTGCTCAAGCTGGTGTGTGCGGCCGATGCCCTGCACAGCGAAAACCTCGAGCAGTGGCTGAGCGACGAAGAAGGACGCAACCTGCTCTGCGAGCTGGTCAAACAAGGAAGCCTGGGATTTGCCGATGAATAGACTCCACGTAAGTGTTGCTGACTGGCACAAGGACAACGCCGCTATCCGCCGTATCCGCGAAGCGGTATTCATCGCCGAACAGTCGGTGCCGCCAGAACTGGAATGGGACGCTGAAGACGCCGACGCGATTCACTTCCTCGCCTTCGAGGGTGACTACCCGATCGGCACCGCCCGCCTGCTCCCTGATGGCGAAATAGGTCGCCTGTCGGTACTCAAGGATTGGCGCGGCCTGAAAGTCGGCGAAGCACTGCTGCAAACGGTGATCGGCGAAGCCGAACGTCGCGGGCTGCAACGGCAGAAACTCAGTGCCCAGGTCCAGGCCACCGGATTCTACGAGCGCTTCGGCTTTACCGTGGTCAGTGACGAGTTCCTCGAAGCCGGCCTGCCCCATGTCGACATGGTGCGCAGCGGCAACTGATCCACATCTGTAACACCCTGAACGCCCTGTCATCTCACTTCAGTCTGACTATGCTGAAGTGCAGATGCCGGGGCGTTTTGCCATGTCCGATTCAATTTGCCTCCCTGCGGGCCGACAAACTGGCAAACTGGCAACAATCAGGCTCTAACGCGCCGTTCGCGGAGAAATGGACATGTCTTTACGCACCCTGCTTACCACCCTGCTGCTCACATGTAGCGTCTGCGCCATGGCCGCTACCGAAGTGCTGCCATTGAGCTATCGCACCAGCGATGACCTGCTACCGGTGGCCAAATCCTTCATCGGCAAGGACGGCACCGTCAGCGCCTACGGCAACCAATTGATCGTCAATGCCGACCCCGGCAAGATCGACGAGTTACGTGGCTTGCTCAAGCAACTGGACACCGCGCCCAAACGCCTGTTGATCACCGTCGACACCAGCGATACCGCCAACCAGAACATCTCCGGCAACAATCAGGGCCGGGTCATCAGCTACGGCACCGCCAGCCGCGAAGGCGGCAGCCAGCAGGTCCAGGCAAGCGAAGGTACGCCCGCTCTGATCCAGGTCGGCCAGAGCGTGCCCCTGACCACCAGCCAGACCGACAGCTACGGCTACTCGCGCACCGATACCCAGTACCGCAACGTTACCCAGGGCTTCTACGTCACCGCCAGCATCACCGGCGATATCGTGCACCTGAACATCAGTACCAACCGTGACCGCATGAGCCAGGAACAGGCCGATGCGATCAAGGTGCAGAGTACCGACAGCCAGGTCAGCGGCCGCCTGGGCGAATGGATCACTCTGGCGGGCGTCAGCAACCAGTCCACCGCCGATCAGCAGGGCGTCGCCAAACGCTACGCCACCCAGGGTCGCGACGACATGACCCTGCGTGTGAAGGTGGAAACCCTGGATTGAGCAATGACTGCCGGAGCGCCCCGGAAAATCGATACTAATCAGCCCTGAACTGACTGATTAGTCGTATTAGACCAAAGATGTAGTGCCACCAAAAAAACACTACAAAACGTTTGACGGGTGAAAAATGCCGTTGCATGATGACCCCGCTCCCGCTAATCAGAGGCTCTGCAAAGCCTCCGGATCGCCACTCAAAGCACCCCATCGAGTCGATTCGTGTTAGTACGCCCACAAGGCAGTTTGACGAGGTTGCGACTGGAACGAAGTTGTCCCGAGGGACGGAAGCGCAGTACGCAGCCAGGTTTTCCCGCAGTGATCGCAACACGGCATCCACGAGCCAACTTGCCCACTACGGATACCCCATGTCGCCCGGCCTTCTACCCCTCAGTGTCAACATTCGTAACCGTCGTTTTCCTCGCCCGAACAATGGCCTTGCAGCCAGCGTCTGGTCAGCGAGCAGCCTTTCCTGCGCCTTCAAGGTGCAGCCTGGCGGAGCAGGGACTTTCAACCAAGATATGCGACGAGGTTTATCTCCATGGCACTGACACGCGAACAACAAATAGCGGCTATCGAAAAAGACTGGGCCGAAAATCCGCGCTGGAAAAACGTGACCCGTACTTATTCCGCTGCTGACGTCGTCCGCCTGCGTGGCTCGGTTCAACCTGAACACACGTTTGCCAAGCTGGGCGCCGAGAAGCTCTGGAACCTGGTCACCCAAGGTGCCAAGCCTTCGTTCCGTCCCGACAAGGACTTCGTCAACTGCATGGGCGCCCTGACCGGCGGCCAGGCAGTACAACAGGTCAAGGCCGGTATCCAGGCCATCTACCTGTCCGGCTGGCAGGTTGCCGCCGACAATAACTCGGCCGAGTCGATGTACCCGGACCAGTCGCTGTACCCGGTGGACTCGGTTCCAACCGTGGTCAAGCGCATCAACAACTCGTTCCGTCGCGCCGACCAGATCCAGTGGAAAGCCGGCAAGAACCCGGGCGATGAAGGCTATATCGACTACTTCGCGCCAATCGTGGCTGACGCCGAAGCCGGTTTCGGCGGCGTACTCAACGCCTACGAACTGATGAAGAACATGATCGAAGCAGGCGCCGCCGGCGTGCACTTCGAAGACCAACTGGCCTCGGTGAAGAAATGCGGTCACATGGGCGGCAAGGTTCTGGTGCCGACCCAGGAAGCCGTGCAGAAGCTGGTCGCCGCCCGCCTGGCCGCTGACGTGGCCGGTGTACCGACCATCATCCTGGCCCGTACCGACGCCAACGCTGCCGACCTGCTGACCTCCGACTGCGACCCGTACGATCAGCCGTTCGTAACCGGTACCCGTACGCCGGAAGGCTTCTACAAGGTCCGCGCCGGACTCGACCAGGCCATCTCCCGTGGCCTGGCCTACGCGCCATATGCCGACCTGATCTGGTGCGAAACCGCCAAGCCAGACCTGGACGAAGCCCGTCGCTTCGCCGAGGCGATCAAGAAGGAATACCCGGACCAGCTGCTGTCCTACAACTGCTCGCCTTCCTTCAACTGGAAGAAGAACCTGGACGACGCGACCATCGCCAAGTTCCAGCGCGAACTGTCGGCCATGGGCTACAAGCACCAGTTCATCACCCTGGCAGGCATCCACAACATGTGGCACAGCATGTTCAACCTGGCGCACGACTACGCCCGCAACGACATGACCGCCTACGTGAAGCTGCAGGAACAGGAATTCGCTGACGCCAACAAGGGGTACACCTTTGTGGCGCACCAGCAGGAAGTAGGCACCGGCTACTTCGACGACATGACCACCGTGATCCAGGGTGGCGCGTCTTCGGTGACCGCGCTGACCGGTTCCACCGAGGAAGAACAGTTCCACTGATCCTCCCCCTCGTCGTACGCAAACAGGCCGCCCTCAAAGCGGCCTGTTTGTTTGCGTGACAGCCGGAATCGCGTTTTGCGGCGGCCTTCTCATTTCATTGTTAAAACTGTGCGTCGGCTAATAAAGCGCGGTAGTCGGACAATATCAGGACTACACTATGGGAAGAGCCTCCAAATGATATTAATTATCATTTAATGTAGCGGTTAAATTTCGTTGCGCCCACCAAGAAACATAATTAACAAAATGCCACGTAATGCCCGCCCCGCCTGCCCTGCAGCCCGGAGCGCCGAACCTCGACGATTAATTCATTCAATAATTTTGATGTAGTAAATTTACTTGCCAACTGTTTAGCCATAAAATCAATGGATTGATTCCCTGCGACATATCGTCACTCAGCTATTCTCTTCACCAAGCCCAGAGACCTTTGCTCTCTGTTAAGGACTGCCAGTATGCAAGATTCAACAGGATTGATTGCCCACAACTGGGGCTTCGCCATTTTCCTCTTGGGTGTTGTCGGCCTCTGTGCCTTCATGCTCGGTCTCTCAAGCCTCCTGGGCAGCAAAGCCTGGGGTCGCAGCAAAAACGAACCGTTCGAGTCCGGCATGCTGCCTACCGGCAGTGCACGCCTGCGCCTCTCGGCAAAATTCTATCTGGTCGCGATGCTCTTCGTGATCTTCGACATCGAAGCCCTCTTTCTCTTTGCCTGGTCTGTGTCCGTCCGCGAAAGCGGCTGGACCGGATTCGTCGAAGCACTCGTTTTCATAGCAATTCTGTTGGCAGGTCTTGTCTACCTATGGCGCGTCGGGGCCCTTGACTGGGCTCCCGAAGGTCGTCGTACTCGGCAGGCGAAGCTAAAACAATGAGGCTTTGGCGATGCAATACAATCTCACCAGGATCGACCCGGATGCTCCTAACGATCAGTACCCGATCGGCCAACGGGAAACCGTTTCCGATCCGTTAGAAGATCAAGTCCACAAAAACATCTACATGGGCAAGCTCGAAGACGTGCTGAGTGGTGCAGTCAACTGGGGTCGCAAGAACTCCCTTTGGCCGTACAACTTCGGCCTTTCGTGCTGCTATGTGGAAATGACCACCGCCTTCACGGCGCCCCACGACATCGCCCGCTTCGGCGCCGAAGTCATCCGGGCATCACCGCGCCAGGCCGACTTCATGGTCATTGCAGGTACCTGCTTCATCAAGATGGCGCCGATCATCCAGCGCCTCTACGAGCAAATGCTCGAACCCAAGTGGGTCATCTCCATGGGTTCGTGTGCCAACTCCGGTGGCATGTACGACATCTATTCCGTAGTCCAGGGCGTGGACAAGTTCCTCCCCGTGGATGTCTACGTGCCTGGCTGCCCGCCCCGCCCCGAAGCGTTCCTGCAAGGCTTGATGCTGCTGCAGGAATCCATCGGCCAGGAGCGTCGCCCTCTGTCCTGGGTCGTCGGTGAACAAGGCGTATATCGCGCCGAGATGCCGTCGCAAAAGGAACAGCGCCGCGAACAGCGTATTCAGGTCACCAACCTGCGCAGCCCCGACGAAGTCTGATCCAGCTCTCTCTTTTTACAAAAAAGACAAGAAACCGGGTTCATTCTGTACGTTGACCGATAGTGATCGAGACCTATGACTACAGGCACCGCTCTGTATATCCCGCCTTACAAGGCTGACGACCAAGACGTCGTCGTTGAACTGAACAATCGCTTTGGCGCCGAGGCGTTCACCGCCCAGGCCACCCGTACCGGCATGCCGGTACTGTGGGTCGAGCGTGCCCGACTGTTCGAAGTGCTGTCGTTCCTGCGCCAGCTGCCCAAGCCCTACTCCATGCTCTACGACCTGCATGGTGTCGACGAGCGCCTGCGCACCCATCGTCGCGGCCTGCCTGGCGCCGACTTCACGGTGTTCTACCACCTGCTGTCGGTAGAGCGTAATAGTGACGTAATGATCAAGGTGGCCTTGTCCGAAGGCGACCTCAGCGTGCCTACCGTGACCAGCATCTGGCCGAACGCCAACTGGTATGAGCGTGAAGTGTGGGACATGTTCGGGATCGACTTCCCGGGTCACCCGCACCTGAGCCGCATCATGATGCCGCCGACCTGGGAAGGTCACCCGCTGCGCAAGGACTTCCCGGCACGCGCCACCGAGTTCGACCCGTACAGCCTGACCCTGGCCAAGCAGCAGCTTGAAGAAGAAGCCGCGCGCTTCCGGCCGGAAGACTGGGGCATGAAGCGTTCGGGCACCAACGAGGACTACATGTTCCTCAACCTGGGCCCGAACCACCCTTCGGCTCACGGTGCGTTCCGCATCATCCTGCAGCTGGACGGCGAAGAAATCGTCGACTGCGTCCCGGACATCGGCTACCACCACCGTGGTGCCGAAAAAATGGCCGAGCGCCAGTCCTGGCACAGCTTCATCCCCTACACCGACCGTATCGACTACCTCGGCGGGGTGATGAACAACCTGCCGTACGTGCTCTCGGTCGAGAAGCTGGCCGGTATCAAGGTGCCGGAGAAGGTCGACACCATCCGCATCATGATGGCCGAGTTCTTCCGTATCACCAGCCACCTGCTGTTCCTGGGTACCTACATCCAGGACGTCGGCGCCATGACCCCGGTGTTCTTCACCTTCACCGATCGTCAGCGCGCCTACACCGTGATCGAAGCGATCACCGGTTTCCGTCTGCACCCGGCCTGGTACCGCATCGGTGGCGTCGCCCACGACCTGCCGCGTGGCTGGGAAAAGCTGGTCAAGGACTTCATCGAGTGGATGCCCAAGCGTCTGGACGAATACCAGAAGGCCGCACTGGACAACAGCATCCTCAAGGGCCGGACCATCGGTGTCGCCGCCTACAACACCAAGGAAGCGTTGTCCTGGGGTGTCACCGGCGCCGGCCTGCGTTCCACCGGCTGCGATTTCGACCTGCGCAAGGCCCGTCCTTATTCGGGTTACGAGAATTTCGAGTTCGAAGTACCGCTGGCTGCCAACGGCGACGCCTATGACCGCTGCATCGTCCGCGTGGAAGAGATGCGCCAGAGTCTCAAGATCATCGAGCAGTGCATGCGCAACATGCCGGAAGGCCCGTACAAGGCGGATCACCCGCTGACTACGCCGCCGCCGAAAGAGCGCACCCTGCAACACATCGAGACCCTGATCACGCACTTCCTGCAGGTTTCGTGGGGTCCGGTCATGCCGGCCAACGAGTCCTTCCAGATGATCGAAGCGACCAAGGGCATCAACAGTTACTACCTGACGAGCGACGGCGGCACCATGAGCTACCGTACCCGGATCCGCACCCCAAGTTACCCGCACCTGCAACAGATCCCTTCGGTGATCAGAGGCAGCATGGTCGCGGACTTGATCGCGTACCTGGGTAGTATCGACTTCGTTATGGCTGACGTGGACCGCTAAGCATGAATAACACGCTTATCCAGACAGACCGTTTCGCGCTGAGCGAAACCGAGCGCTCGGCCATCGAGCACGAGATGCATCACTACGAAGACCCGCGCGCGGCGTCTATCGAAGCCCTGAAGATCGTTCAGGGTGAGCGCGGGTGGGTGCCAGACGGCGCCATCTACGCCATCAGCGAAGTCCTCGGCATACCGGCCAGCGACGTAGAAGGGGTGGCGACGTTCTATAGCCAGATCTTCCGTCAGCCGGTGGGGCGCCACATCATTCGCGTCTGCAACAGTATGGTCTGCTACATCGGCGGCCACGAGAACGTGGTCAGCGAAATCCAGCGCTCGCTGGGTATCGGCCTGGGCCAGACCACTGCCGACAACCGCTTCACCTTGCTGCCGGTGTGCTGCCTGGGCAACTGCGACAAGGCCCCGGCCGTGATGGTCGATGACGACACCTTCGGCGATGTGCAGCCAGGTGGCGTCGCCAAGATGTTGGAGGCTTACCCATGACCATCACTTCTTTCGGTCCGGCCAACACCATCGCCCGTGCTGCGGAAACCCATCCGCTGACCTGGCGCCTGCGTGACGACGGCGAGCCGATCTGGCTCGACGAATACCAGCAGAAGAACGGCTATGCCGCTGCGCGCAAAGCGTTCGCCGACATGTCGGCTGACGACATCGTCCAGGCCGTCAAGGATTCCGGCCTCAAGGGTCGTGGCGGTGCGGGCTTCCCCACTGGCGTCAAATGGGGCCTGATGCCCAAAGACGAATCCATGAACATCCGCTACCTGCTGTGCAACGCGGATGAGATGGAACCCAACACCTGGAAAGACCGCATGCTGATGGAGCAGCAGCCCCATCTGCTGATCGAAGGCATGCTGATCAGTGCCCGCGCACTGAAAGCCTACCGTGGCTATATCTTCCTGCGTGGCGAGTACACCACGGCGGCGAAGAACCTGCGTCGCGCGGTGAAAGAAGCCGAAGCGGCAGGCCTGTTGGGCAAGAACATCCTGGGCAGCGGCTTCGACTTCGAGCTGTTTGTCCACACTGGTGCCGGGCGTTACATCTGCGGCGAAGAAACGGCACTGATCAACTCCCTGGAAGGCCGTCGCGCCAACCCGCGCTCCAAGCCGCCCTTCCCTGCCGCCGTGGGCGTGTGGGGCAAACCGACTTGCGTGAACAACGTCGAGACCCTGTGCAACGTGCCCGGCATCGTCGCCAATGGCAACGACTGGTACAAATCCCTGGCCCGCCCGGGCAGTGAAGACATGGGCACCAAGCTCATGGGCTTCTCCGGCAAGGTCAAGAACCCCGGCCTGTGGGAGCTGCCATTCGGCCTGCCTGCCCGCGAATTGTTCGAAGACTACGCCGGCGGCATGCGCGATGGCTTCAAGCTCAAGTGCTGGCAGCCAGGCGGCGCCGGTACCGGCTTCCTGCTCCCTGAGCACCTGGACTGCCAGTTCTACGCCGGTGGCGTGGCCAAGGTCGGCACCCGGATGGGTACGGGCCTGGCAATGGCCGTCGACGACAGCGTCAACATGGTCTCCCTGCTGCGCAACATGGAAGAGTTCTTCGCCCAGGAGTCGTGTGGTTTCTGCACGCCTTGCCGCGACGGCCTGCCATGGAGCGTGAAGATCCTGCGCGCCCTGGAAAAAGGCCAGGGCCAGCCGGGCGACATCGAGACCCTGCAAGGGTTGGTCGGTTTCCTCGGCCCGGGCCGCACTTTCTGTGCCCACGCACCGGGCGCAGTGGAGCCGCTGGGCGCCGCAATCAAATACTTCAGGTCGGAGTTCGAAGCCGGTATCGCCCCCGTGAGCGATACCAGCCCGGCGGCCTTCCAACGTCCGATTGTGGTTGGCGCATAACAAGACAGAAAGGATCGGCAGCCAACAGGCTGCCGATCTCGTACCCGATGACGCCTCACGGCTGTTTGATACGGGTAGCACCGAGATTCCATTAGCCACGCCCGCTGACACCGGGCCAACGAAGAACTTTGAACCATGGCTACTATCCACGTAGACGGCAAAGCGCTCGAAGTCGATGGTGCAGACAACCTGTTACAGGCCTGTCTGTCCCTCGGACTCGACATCCCTTATTTCTGCTGGCACCCCGCTCTTGGTAGCGTCGGCGCCTGTCGCCAGTGCGCGGTCAAGCAGTACAACGACGAGAACGACACCCGTGGTCGCATCGTCATGTCCTGTATGACCCCGGCCACCGACAACACCTG
The DNA here is from genome assembly GCF_047303955.1 of Pseudomonas sp. Pseusp88. Classification (NCBI taxonomy): domain Bacteria; kingdom Pseudomonadati; phylum Pseudomonadota; class Gammaproteobacteria; order Pseudomonadales; family Pseudomonadaceae; genus Pseudomonas; species Pseudomonas sp. Pseusp88. Next base: position 460,351 of record NZ_JBGLYM010000002.1, read on the forward strand.
GATCTCCATCGATGACGATGAATCCAAGGCCTTCCGCGCCAGTGTTGTCGAATGGCTGATGACCAACCACCCGCACGACTGCCCGGTGTGTGAGGAAGGCGGCCACTGTCACCTGCAAGACATGACCGTGATGACCGGCCACAACGAGCGCCGTTATCGCTTCACCAAGCGTACTCACCAGAACCAGGAACTCGGCCCGTTCATCGCTCACGAGATGAACCGCTGCATCGCCTGCTATCGCTGCGTACGCTTCTATAAAGACTATGCCGGTGGCACTGACCTGGGCGTGTTCGGCGCTCATGACAACGTGTACTTCGGTCGCGTTGAAAGCGGCACCCTGGAAAGCGAGTTCTCCGGCAACCTCACCGAGGTCTGCCCGACCGGTGTATTCACCGACAAGACTCACTCCGAGCGTTACAACCGCAAATGGGACATGCAGTTCTCGCCGAGCATCTGCCACGGCTGCTCCAGCGGTTGCAACATCAGCCCCGGTGAGCGCTACGGTGAAATCCGCCGTATCGAGAACCGCTTCAACGGTTCGGTCAACCAGTACTTCCTGTGCGACCGTGGTCGCTTCGGCTATGGCTACGTCAACCGCGAAGACCGCCCGCGCCAGCCACTGCTGGCCAATGGCGAGAAGCTCAGCCTTGACGGCGCACTGGACAAGGCCGCCGATCTGCTGCGTGGCCGCAACATCGTCGGTATCGGCTCGCCCCGCGCCAGCCTGGAAAGCAACTACGCCCTGCGTGAGCTGGTCGGTGCCGAGCACTTCTACTCGGGTATCGAAGCTGGTGAACTGGAGCGTCTGCGCCTGATTCTCAAGGTGCTGAACGACAGCCCGTTGCCGGTTCCGACCCTGCGCGACATCGAAGATCACGACGCCGTGTTCGTCCTCGGCGAAGACCTGACCCAGACTGCTGCGCGCATGGCCCTGGGCCTGCGTCAGCTGGTGAAGAACAAAGCCGAAGACATGGCGGCGGCGATGAAGGTCCAGCCGTGGCTTGATGCTGCAGTGAAGAACATCGGCCAGCACGAGCTGAACCCGCTGTTCATTGCCAGCCTGGCTGAAACCCGTCTCGACGATATCGCCGAAGAGTGCGTCCACGCCGCTCCCGACGACCTGGCGCGCATCGGTTTCGCCGTGGCCCACGCCATAGACGCCAGCGCCCCTGCCGTGGAAGGCCTGGACAGCGAAGCCCTCGAGCTGGCCCAGCGCATCGCCGCCGCCCTGCTCGCGGCCAAGCGTCCACTGATCATCTCCGGCAGTTCCCTGGGCTCGACCGCGCTGATCGAAGCCGCGGCCAACATCGCCAAGGCGCTGAAACTGCGCGACAAGCAAGGCTCCCTGAGCCTGATCGTGCCGGAAGCCAACAGCATGGGTCTGGCGATGTTCGGTGGTGAGTCCGTTGACGCCGCCCTGCAAGCGGTGATCTCGGGCAAGGCCGACGCCATCGTCGTGCTGGAAAACGATCTGTATCGCCGTGTCGATGCCGCCACTGTCGATGCCGCTTTCGCCGCCGCGAAAGTGGTGATCGTGGCCGACCATCAGAAGACCCCGACCAGCGACAAGGCTCACCTGGTTCTGCCAGCGGCCAGCTTCGCCGAAGGCGACGGTACTCTGGTCAGCCAGGAAGGCCGCGCCCAGCGCTTCTTCCAGGTGTTCGACCCAACCTACCTGGACGCCAGCATCCTGGTTCACGAAGGCTGGCGCTGGCTGCATGCCCTGCGCGCCACCCTGCTGAACAAGCCGGTGGACTGGACCCAACTCGACCACGTCACCGCAGCCTGCGCCGCAAGCTCCGCGCAACTGGCCGGGATCATTGATGCCGCGCCGTCCGCTGCGTTCCGCATCAAGGGTCTGAAACTGGCTCGCGAACCGCTGCGTTACAGCGGCCGTACCGCCATGCGCGCCAATATCAGCGTGCATGAACCACGTACGTCGCAAGACCAGGACACCGCGTTCTCCTTCTCCATGGAAGGCTACTCGGGCTCGGCCGAACCGCGTCAGCAAGTGCCGTTCGCCTGGTCGCCGGGATGGAACTCGCCACAGGCCTGGAACAAGTTCCAGGACGAAGTCGGTGGTCATTTGCGTGCCGGTGATCCGGGCACCCGCCTGATTGAAAGCAAGGGTGACAACCTGTCCTGGTTCGCCAACGTACCGGGTGCTTTCGCACCGGCCCGTGGCACCTGGCAGGTCGTACCGTTCTACCATCTGTTCGGCAGCGACGAGACTTCGTCCAAGGCCGCACCGGTACAGGAACGCATTCCAGAAGCCTACGTGGCCCTGGCCAAGTCCGAAGCCGATCGCCTGGGTGTCAACGATGGCGCCCTGCTCAGCCTGAACGTTGCTGGCCAGACCCTGCGTCTGCCGCTGCGTATCAACGAAGAGCTGGGTGCTGGCCTGGTGGCCCTGCCAGCCGGTCTGGCCGGTATCCCGCCTGCAGTGTTCGGTAAAACCGTCGATGGCTTGCAGGAGGCAGCGCAATGACCTGGTTCACTCCTGTCGTAATCGATTCGATCATCGCCGTACTCAAGGCGGTAGTGATCCTGCTCGCCGTGGTGATCTGCGGCGCGCTGCTCAGCTGGGTCGAGCGTCGTTTGCTCGCCCTCTGGCAGGACCGTTACGGCCCTAACCGGGTCGGTCCGTTCGGTGCGTTCCAGATTGCGGCCGACATGCTGAAGATGTTCTTCAAGGAAGACTGGACTCCACCGTTCGCCGACAAGGTGATTTTCACCCTGGCCCCGGTGGTCGCCATGAGCGCCCTGCTGATCGCCTTCAGTATCATCCCGGTCACCGAGACCTGGCTGGTGGCGGACCTGAACATCGGCCTGCTGTTCTTCTTCGCCATGGCCGGTCTGTCGGTCTACGCGGTGTTGTTCGCCGGCTGGTCGAGTAACAACAAGTTCGCCCTGCTCGGCAGCCTGCGGGCTTCGGCCCAGACCGTGTCGTACGAAGTGTTCATGGGCCTGTCGCTTATGGGCGTGGTGGTTCAGGTCGGTTCGTTCAACATGAGCGATATCGTCAAGTACCAGGCCGAACACCTGTGGTTCATCATTCCGCAGATCTTCGGTTTCCTGACCTTCTTCATCGCGGGCGTAGCCGTGACTCACCGTCACCCCTTCGACCAGCCGGAAGCGGAACAGGAACTGGCTGACGGCTACCATATTGAATACGCCGGTATGAAATGGGGCATGTTCTTCGTCGGCGAGTACATCGGCATCGTGTTGATCTCGGCACTGCTGGTGACCCTGTTCTTCGGCGGCTGGCATGGCCCGTTCAATATCCTGCCGCAGCTGGCCTTCGTCTGGTTCGCCCTGAAGACCGCGTTCTTCATCATGCTGTTCATCCTGCTGCGCGCTTCGATCCCGCGCCCACGGTATGACCAGGTGATGGATTTCAGCTGGAAATTCTGCCTGCCGCTGACCCTGATCAATCTGCTGGTAACCGCCGCGATCGTGTTGTTGAACACGCCCGCCGGCGTGGCTCAGTGAGGACATAACCATGCTCAAGTACATTTTCAATATCGTGCATGGCACCTACACCCAGTTTCGCAGCCTGGTGATGGTGTTCTCGCATGCATTCCGCAAGCGCGACACCTTGCAGTACCCGGAAGAGCCGGTGTACCTGCCGCCGCGCTACCGTGGTCGTATTGTCCTGACCCGCGATCCTGACGGCGAAGAGCGTTGCGTTGCCTGCAACCTGTGCGCCGTGGCCTGCCCGGTCGGCTGCATCTCGCTGCAGAAAGCCGAAACCGACGACGGTCGCTGGTACCCGGAGTTCTTCCGCATCAACTTCTCGCGCTGCATCTTCTGCGGCCTGTGCGAAGAAGCCTGCCCGACCACCGCCATCCAGCTGACACCGGATTTCGAAATGGCCGAGTTCAAGCGTCAGGATCTGGTCTACGAGAAGGAAGATCTGTTGATCTCCGGCCCTGGCAAGAACCCCGACTACAACTTCTATCGCGTCGCCGGTATGGCCATCGCCGGTAAGCCTAAGGGCTCCGCGCAGAATGAAGCCGAACCGATCAACGTCAAGAGCTTGCTGCCTTAAGGAAGAAAGATGGAATTCGCTTTCTATTTCGCATCCGGTATCGCTGTTGTGTCCACCCTGCGGGTGATCACCAACAAGAACCCGGTGCACGCCCTGCTCTACCTGATCATCTCGCTGATTGCCGTGGCCATGACTTTCTTCAGCCTCGGCGCACCGTTCGCCGGTGTCCTGGAAGTGATCGCCTACGCTGGCGCCATCATGGTGCTGTTCGTGTTCGTGGTGATGATGCTCAACCTGGGTCCGGCTTCGGTCGAACAGGAACGTACCTGGCTCAAGCCCGGTATCTGGCTTGGCCCGATCCTGCTCTGCGGCCTGCTGCTGGCCGAGCTGATCTACGTGCTGTTCACCTATTCGAACGGTGCCGGCATCGGCCACACCACGGTTGACGCCAAGGCTGTCGGTATCAGTCTGTTCGGTCCTTACCTGCTGGTGGTGGAACTGGCCTCGATGCTGCTGCTGGCAGCTGTCGTGACCGCTTTCCACCTCGGCCGCAACGAGGCGAAGGAGTAACTCATGAATGCTATCCCTCTCGAACATGGCCTGGCGGTTGCCGGGATCCTGTTCTGCCTTGGCCTCGCGGGCCTGCTTGCGCGCCGTAACATTCTCTTCGTATTGATGAGCCTGGAAATCATGATGAACTCCGCCGCCCTGGCGTTCATCGTGGCGGGCAGCCGTTGGGCGCAGCCGGATGGACAGATCATGTTCATCCTGGTGATCAGCCTGGCAGCCGCCGAGGCCAGTATCGGCCTGGCGATCCTGCTGCAGTTGTATCGCCGCTTCCACACTCTCGATATCGATGCTGCCAGCGAGATGCGCGGATGAACCTTATCTTTCTGACTTTCGTATTCCCCCTGATCGGTTTCCTGTTGCTGTCGTTCTCGCGCGGGAAAATCTCCGAAAACCTCGCGGCCCTGATCGGCGTCGGCTCCATCGGCCTGTCGGCCATTGTTGCCGCCTGGGTTATCTGGCAGTTTAACGTCGCACCGCCCGAGGGTGGTCACTACACCCTGGTGCTGTGGCGCTGGATCTCGGTAGATGGCTTCGAGCCGAACTTCGCGCTGTATCTGGACGGCCTGTCCATCACCATGCTGGGCGTGGTGGTGGGTGTCGGTTTCCTGATCCACCTGTTCGCCTCCTGGTACATGCGCGGTGAAGACGGCTACTCGCGTTTCTTCGCCTACACCAACCTGTTTATCGCCAGCATGCTGTTCCTGGTCCTGGGCGATAACCTGTTGTTCCTGTACTTCGGTTGGGAAGGCGTGGGCCTGTGCTCGTACCTGTTGATCGGTTTCTACTTCAGCAACCGCGCCAACGGCAACGCCGCACTCAAGGCTTTCATCGTTACCCGCATCGGCGACGTGTTCATGGCCATCGGCCTGTTCATTCTGTTCCAGCAACTGGGTACGCTGAACGTCCAGGAACTGCTGGTGCGTGCGCCTCAGCACTTCCAGGTCGGTGACCCGTGGATCGTGCTGGCGACCCTGATGCTGCTGGGCGGCGCTGTCGGTAAATCCGCGCAGTTGCCATTGCAAACCTGGCTGGCGGATGCGATGGCCGGTCCTACCCCGGTTTCGGCACTGATCCACGCCGCAACCATGGTGACCGCCGGTGTCTACCTGATTGCCCGGACCCACGGCCTGTTCACCCTGGCCCCGGACATCCTGCATCTGGTCGGTATCGTCGGTGGCGTGACCCTGGTGCTGGCCGGTTTTGCCGCATTGGTACAGACCGACATCAAGCGTATCCTCGCCTACTCGACCATGAGCCAGATCGGCTACATGTTCCTGGCCCTGGGCGTTGGCGCCTGGGAAGGCGCGATCTTCCACCTGATGACCCACGCCTTCTTCAAGGCCCTGCTGTTCCTTGCTTCCGGTGCGGTGATCGTTGCCTGCCACCACGAGCAGAACATCTTCAAGATGGGCGGTCTGTGGAAGAAACTGCCACTGGCCTACGCCAGCTTCATCGTCGGTGGCGCTGCACTGGCCGCCCTGCCTCTGGTCACGGCCGGCTTCTACTCCAAGGACGAGATCCTCTGGGAAGCCTTCGCCAGCGGTCACAACGGTCTGCTGTACGCCGGTCTGGTCGGTGCGTTCATGACCTCGCTCTACACCTTCCGCCTGATCTTCATCACCTTCCACGGTGAAGCCAAGACCGAAGCCCACGCCGGCCACGGGATTTCCCATTGGCTGCCGCTGAGCGTACTGATCGTGCTGTCGACCTTCATCGGCGCCTGGATTCACCCGCCACTGGCTGGTGTATTGCCGCAAAGCGCAGGTCATGCCGGTGGCGAAGCCAAGCACAGTCTGGAAATCGCCTCGGGCGCCATTGCCCTGGCCGGTATCCTGCTGGCAGCCGTGCTGTTCCTGGGCAAGCGTCGCTTCGTCAGCGCCATTGCCAACAGCGGTCCGGGCCGTTTCCTCTCGGCCTGGTGGTTCGCGGCCTGGGGCTTCGATTGGATTTACGACAAGCTGTTCGTGAAGCCTTATCTGGCCCTCAGCCATGTACTGCGCAGTGACCCGCTCGACCGCACCATTGGTCTGATCCCGCGTCTGGTCAAGGGTGGCAACTCCCTGATGGCCCGTAGCGAGACAGGCCAGCTGCGTTGGTATGCCGCCTCGATCGCCGCCGGTGCCGTTCTGGTACTCGGTGCCGTCGTTCTGGTTGCGGTCTGACATGAACCTTGCGAATTTGCGAAAGGAATTGAGCCCGTCATGATTCTGCCTTGGCTAATCCTGATCCCTTTTATCGGTGGCCTGCTGTGCTGGCAGGGTGAGCGCTTCGGCCACACCCTGCCGCGCTGGATCGCGCTGCTGACCATGTCCCTCGAACTGGCCCTGGGCCTGTGGCTGTGGGGTACCGGCAACTACAGCTATGCGCCGACTCCTGGCGCGGATCCGACCTGGGTCGTTGAATTCCAGCATCAGTGGATTCAGCGCTTCGGTATCAGCGTGCACCTGGCGCTGGATGGTCTGTCGCTGCTGATGATCCTGCTGACCGGCCTGCTCGGCGTGCTGTCGGTGTTGTGTTCGTGGAAAGAGATCCAGCGTAACGTTGGGTTCTTCCACCTCAACCTGATGTGGATCCTGGGCGGCGTGGTCGGGGTATTCCTGGCCATCGACCTGTTCATGTTCTTCTTCTTCTGGGAAATGATGCTGGTGCCGATGTATTTCCTCATCGCGCTCTGGGGTCACAGCTCGGCGGACGGCAAGAAGACACGAATCTACGCAGCGACCAAGTTCTTCATCTTCACTCAGGCCAGCGGCCTGATCATGTTGGTGGCGATCCTGGGTCTCGTGCTGGTCAACTTCAACCAGACCGGCACAATCTCCTTCGATTATGCCCACCTGCTGAAGACCAAGCTGTCCCACGGCACCGAATACATCCTGATGCTGGGCTTCTTCATTGCCTTCGCGGTCAAGCTGCCGGTGGTGCCATTCCACTCCTGGCTGCCGGATGCCCACGCCCAGGCGCCTACAGCGGGTTCGGTGGACCTGGCCGGTATCCTGTTGAAAACCGCTGCCTATGGCCTGCTGCGCTTCGCCCTGCCGATGTTCCCCAACGCTTCGGCCGAGTTCGCGCCGATCGCCATGGTGCTCGGCCTGATCGGGATCTTCTACGGTGCCTTCCTGGCGTTTGCCCAGACCGACATCAAGCGCCTGATCGCCTTCTCCAGCGTCTCGCACATGGGTTTCGTGCTGATCGGCATCTACTCCGGCAGCCAGCAAGCGCTGCAAGGCGTGGTCGGGCAGATGATTGCCCACGGTCTGTCGGCGGCGGCACTGTTTATCCTCAGCGGCCAGCTGTACGAGCGTCTGCATACCCGTGACATGCGTGAGATGGGTGGCCTGTGGTCGCGCATCGCTTACCTGCCGGCGATCAGCCTGTTCTTCGCAGCCGCCTCTCTGGGTCTGCCGGGCACCGGCAACTTCGTCGGTGAGTTCCTGATCCTGCTCGGCACCTTCGTCAGCTCGCCATGGATCACCTCCATCGCGACTTCCGGTCTGGTGTTCGGCTCCGTCTACTCGTTGATCATGATCCACCGCGCCTACTTTGGCCCGTCCAAATCGGACGCGGTCCTCAAGGGCATGGATGGTCGTGAATTGATCATGGTGCTCGGCCTGGCGGTGTTGCTGGTCCTGCTCGGGGTTTACCCGCAGCCGGTCCTCGATACCTCGGCGGCTACCATGCATGGCGTGCAGCAATGGCTCGGCACTGCCTTCACTCAACTCGCTTCGGCCCGGTAAGAGCGCTATGGACCTGACGACTCAACACTTTATTGCGCTTGCGCCACTGCTGATTGTCAGCGCCACGATTGTCGTGGTGATGCTGGCAATCGCCTGGCGCCGCAATCACTCGCAAACGTTCCTTCTGACCGTAGCCGGGCTCAATCTGGCCCTGCTGTCGGTCTACCCGGCGCTGAAAGTCGCCCCATTGGTAGTCACTCCACTGCTGCACATCGATAACTTCGCCTGCCTGTACATGGCGTTGATCCTCGCTTCGACCCTGGCTTGTGTGACCATGGCCCACGCCTACCTCGGCGATGGCAAGGTCGGCTACCCGGGCAACCGCGAAGAGTTGTACCTGTTGATCCTGCTGGCAGCAGCAGGCGCCATGGTACTGGTCAGCGCCCAACATCTGGCGGGCCTGTTCATTGGTCTGGAGCTGTTGTCGGTGCCGGTCTATGGTCTGGTGGCCTACGCCTTCTTCAACAAGCGCTCTCTGGAAGGTGGCATCAAGTACATGGTGCTGTCGGCCGCAGGCTCGGCGTTCCTGCTGTTCGGTATGGCCCTGCTCTACGCCGAAGCCGGCAGCCTGAGCTTCGAAGGTATCGGCAAGGCCCTGGCGGCCACTGGTCTGCCCGGCCCGATCTCCCAGGTCGGTCTGGCAATGATGGTGGTTGGCCTGGCGTTCAAACTGTCGCTGGTACCCTTCCACCTGTGGACCCCGGACGTCTACGAAGGCGCTCCGGCTCCGGTTGCTGCGTTCCTGGCAACGGCGAGCAAGGTGGCGGTGTTCGCCGTGCTGGTGCGCCTGTTCCAGATCTCTCCGGTGGCCAACAGCGGCGTGCTGCATAACGTCCTGGCGGTGATTGCCGTTGCTTCGATCCTGGTCGGTAACCTGCTGGCACTGGTGCAGAACAACCTCAAGCGTCTGCTCGGTTACTCGTCCATCGCCCACTTCGGCTACCTGATGATTGCCCTGGTTGCCAGCAACGGCATGGCCGTGGAAGCCATCGGCGTGTACCTGGTGACCTACGTGCTGACCACCCTGGGCAGCTTCGGTGTGGTCACCATGATGTCGTCGCCGTACAGCGGCCGCGACGCTGACGCCATGTTCGAGTACCGCGGCCTGTTCTGGCGGCGTCCGTACCTGACTGCGGTCATGACCCTGATGATGCTGTCCCTGGCGGGCATCCCGCTGACGGCCGGCTTTATCGGCAAGTTCTACATGATCGCCACGGGCGTCGAGTCGCAGCTGTGGTGGCTGATCGGTTCGCTGATCATCGGTAGCGCCATCGGTGTTTTCTACTATCTGCGGGTGATGGTCACCATGTACCTGGTAGACAACAAGATGCCGCGCCACGATGCTGCCTTCAACTGGGCACAGCGTACCGGTGGCGTGATGCTGCTGGCGATCGCGATCCTGACCTTCGTCATCGGTGTGTACCCGCAACCGTTGCTGAACCTGGTCATGCACGCCGGCCTGTAAAGGTCAGCTGGCAAAGGAAAGCCCTGCATATGCAGGGCTTTTTTTTGCCTGATGCGAAGTCAGCCCGGCAGGCGCACCGTCTTCTTCGCGCTGCTGAACAGGCCCCAGGTGGACATGAACAGCGCCGCCACCATGGGTCCGATGACGAAGCCATTGAGGCCGAACACGGCCATGCCGCCCAAAGTGGAAATCAGGATCAGGTAGTCCGGCATCTGGGTATCCTTGCCGACCAGGATTGGCCGCAGCACGTTATCCACCAGGCCGATGACAAATACCCCGAACAGCGACAGCACCACGCCCTGCCAGATCATCCCGCTCAGCAGGAAGTACAGGGCCACCGGCGCCCAGACGATCCCCGCCCCTACCGCCGGCAACAGCGACAGAAAACCCATGACCACAGCCCAGAGCAAGGCGCTGGGAATGCTCAAGGCCCAGAAGATCAAGCCGCCCAGCGCGCCCTGAGTGATAGCGACCACTACATTGCCCTTGATGGTCGCGCGCACCACCCGGTTAAACTTGAGTTGCAGGCGCCGCTTCTGCGGCTCGGCCAGAGGAATGGCCAGACGAACCTTGCGTACCAGCTCCTGGCCATCGCGCAGGCAGAAGAACAGCAGGTACAGCATGATGAAAAAGCTCACCACGAAGTCGAAGGTCACCTGACCGACACTGAACGCCTGGGTCGCCAGCACCTGGCTGCCCTGCATGGCCCACTTGGCAATCTTGTCGCGCAGACCATTTAGATCACCCATGCCCAGGCGATCGAGCCAATGCTGCGTATAACGCGGCAGCAGGCGTTTGAATTCGGCCAGATAGGTGCCGATATCCAGTTGACCGCTCTCAACGTTCTTGTAGAGCGTAGCGCCCTCCTGGACCAGCAAGGCACTGATCACGATCACCGGCAAGATGGCCACCACCAGGCAGACCATCAGCGTGCACAGCGCAGCCAGGTTGCGTCGCCCGCTGAAACGCAACAGCAAGCGCCGTTGCAGCGGAATAAAGACAATACCGAGCATCACCGCCCAGAACATCGCGCCGTAGAACGGCAGCAGAATCCAGATAAAGGCGAGCGTGACCAGTACCAACAGAATCATAAAGGTTTTGTAATGCAGCGGATTTTCGTTCATGGCCAGTCCCTGAGCAGGCGTGCCGAGCGCACGACCTAATGCTTAGTCCACAGCGCGTTGAACGAGTGCCGCAGGAATGAGAGACGAGCTACGGTGGCATGGCAACGCGGGATTAATATGGGAGCGGGGTTTTGCGGGGAGGCGGATTTACCGCGAAAACCCGGGCCCCACAAAAAACCCGTAAAAAAAAAAAAAAACCAGAAAAGGCAGGACAAAGGCCCAAACCCCGGCCC